>JAZORB010000217.1:0-5694 GCA_045656385.1 Eubacteriales bacterium
TCGCCCTCAACACCCGCAAAGCCGTAAAGATCAAGATTTGCGGCATCATACCAAACAAATCCCTCCGCATCAGCGGAAACGATCATATTCTGGTCAAGTTCTTTCGGAATGTTACTCATTTTGACATACCTTTCTATGTAAGTATTTTATTTTTTATCAATTTCCGCACAAAGCACACGGCACATATCTGCAAATGTGGGATATATCATCTTCGCGCCCATATCGGCGAAGGCTTCGGCGGTGATGGCGCCGGTGCAGACGGCGGCAAAATCGACTCCTGCATTGACTGCTGTTTTCATATCGGTCACGCTGTCGCCGACATAGAGAATATCATCGAGCGCGATGCCCGTATTTTTAGACAGATAAAATATACCGTCAGGCTCGGGCTTATGCGCCGCCACCTCATCGGGACCTATGACGGAGTCGATGTACTTGTCCACTCCCGCCCGCTCAAGCGGACGCCATATCTGGTCGGATGCTTTAAGCGAAAGAACGGAGAGAAGAATGCCCTTTGCGTGAAGATCTGCAAGTCCCTCGGCGACGCCGGGATAAAGCTCGGTCTTCTCGCGCATGGTTTCGGCTGAATAGGGGATGTATTCATCGTGAAGCCTTTTTGCATCGGGGGCACTGCAACCCGCGTCGAGATAGATCGTCTCGGCGGTCATGCCTATGCCGTCGCGAAGGATCTTGCGGTCAAGATCGTAGCCGAAGCGCGCGGCGTTGGTGTAAAGGCAATCCTCAATGAGGAACGCGGTGTCGGCTATTGTCAAATCGAAATCTGTGATTATTGCTTTATATTTCTTCATTTTTCCTCATAAACGAAGCAATCCATATATCTCAGCTTGAAGAGATTTATCTCGTGCTTGCGGTCGATCGCCGCCTTCTTTTCGGGTGTGGGCTCGATGCCTTCTCTGATATAGCGGTCAAGCTCGGCATAAGTGAAACCAAGGTTGTCCTCGTCGGTCTTGCCGCAAAGGCCGTCGATGGGGGTCTTGTCGACAAGCTCGATGGGCAGTCCGAGATAGCGTCCGATCTGCTTGAGCTCGGTTACAGTGAAGCAGGAGATGGGCGAGAAGTCGCCCGCGCTGTCGCCGTAGCGGGTGGAGTAGCCGACCCAGTCTTCGGAGAGGTTGCAGGTGTTTGCAACTCTGCCGTTCACCGACTGCGAAACGGCATAAAGGGTGGTCATTCTGATTCTGGGCGGGATGTTCTGGAAGGACTGCGGCGAGAGCGACTTTCCGGGCGCATCTCCGACAGCCTTGTCCATCGCATCTGCGGTTTCCTTGATATTAACAACAACGTGCTCGATTCCAAGATGATTTACAAGCTGATGCGAGCAGGAGATGTCAAACTGCTCTCCGCGGGGCATCAGCACGCCGAAAACGCGGTCCTTGCCAAGAGCTTTTACGCAAAGCGCGGCAACTATCGAGGAATCCTTGCCCCCCGAAATGCCAACGACGGCGCGGCAGCCCTTGCCGTTCTTTTCAAACCAATTTCTGATCCACTCGACGCATTCCTCGGTCGCGCGGACAGGATCGAATTTATATTCCTTCATTATTAATCTTCCTTTTTCTTGATGATAAGTACTGCCGCGGGGATGAGCGCGAGGAGCGAGAACGAGATCATCGTGCCGCATCCGCCTTCTGCCACGGGCTCGGTGATGGGCTCGGTGGTCGGCTCCGTGGCGGGTTCGGTAACTGCGGGAGCCTCGGTGGTTACTTCCTCGGTGGTCTCGGGGAAGGGTTCAACCTCGACGTTGTCGGCTTTGAGCACGACGGGAGTTACCAGATAGTAGGAAGTTCCGTTCGAAAGTGTCTTTTTAAGCTTGAAGAAGAAGCCTTCGGCATCGTCCGAGAGAGTGACGTGCTTGTTGTCATAAGTGCCGGTGCCGCCGATAACGACGAGTTCGGCGCTGCTTGTCGCGCTGTTGCCGCCCTTGTATGTAGTCGCTTTAAGTACGAGTTCGCCGTTTGTGTCAAATTCGGTGCGGAAATCCTCAACGTAATTCGAAACCCACTGGCAGTAGTTGGTGGTGATGCCGCGAATGCCGCTGATAAAGTAATTGTTGAACTTCGCCTGATCGTTTACCGTCCAGTTCCATACGGTCACACCGCGTGCGGCAAGATCGGTATAGAGATTGATTCCGAGCGTGCCCGCCGCCTGCGAGGGCGAGTATGCGGTATTCATCGGAATTACGTTGTCGATAACCTGCTTTGCAACGTCAAGGCTGCGGTTTTCATCGGCGGTGATGCCGCTGGTCAGGAAGTTGATCGAAATGTTGGGATTGGCGTTACGCATCGCCGCGATCATAGACTTGCTGAAGGCGATGATGACGACCTGCTTTTCCATGCCGTATTCCTTGATGAGCTTTGCAAGGGGAGCACACATCTTCGTGTCGCTCGATTTGAGCTCGATGACGAGAACTTCGCCCGTGCCCTTGAACTGCTCGAAATAGTCTTTCAGCAGAGGAATCGGCTCCGCAGCTACGCCTTCCTTTGAATCGACCTTGAACTTCTTGATAGTTTCTGCGGTCTGCGCAACGGTGTCGCCCGAGCCGTTTGTGGTTCTGTCGATAGTTCCGTCGTGCATAACAACGATATTGCCGTCCTTCATAAGATAAATATCGTTTTCAACCATAGTCGCGCCGAACTCAAATGCCTCAACCGAGCCGGCAACGGTGTTTTCCTGCGCCGTGGAGGGGTTTCCGCGGTGACCGATGATCTCGGGCGTGCGGACGAGGGTGTTTTTGGTGTAATATTTGGTGAAGCACGCCTCGGTCGCCTTCACGTCGGGAGTGATAAGACCGAGAACTCCGTTGTTGATAGCCGAAACTGCGGAAATGTCCTTCTCGGTCACCGCCTGCCATACGACGAGGTATCTGTCCTGGAGGTAGGAAACGCGATCGCGGGTCGCCATTTCTGCGGAAAGGATCGCGCCTCGCGCGCCGCACTCGATAATTATTGAGCGAAGCTCTTCCTCATCGAATATGTTTGAGGTCGTGTCAAGCATTCCGTAAACCTTATCGCACTTGGCGCGGACTTCCTTGATAAGCGCGGTACTCGATGCAATCACGTAAAGGTCGCTGACCAAGAGCGATGACGCGTAATTGCCGAGTGCCGTAGCCTCCGCTGACGTTTCAACGCGGTAAGCGGGAATGACTCGCTCGCAAACCGCAAGCTCGGAAAGCTTGATAAACTTTCTGTCGAGCATTACGCCGATGTCGCTTCCGCTCATTTCACAGTCAAAGATTGCAATAGCAGGAAGAGTGGTTTCGAGTGCCTTAAGTCCCGCCTCGGTCTCGACCTCGGTGATAAGGCTCGGCTCAAGAACGATATTCGACTGCGGATCGCGGGTGTCGCGCAGAGTGATAGACTCTTCGGTTATCTGTGTATTGGGATTTACGGTAATTTTGATCTTGTCAACCGTCAGGCGTGCGCCGCGGACCTGCAGACCCATCGCGCCCGTGTTGTAGGGCGTGTTCTTTTCGGTGAGGTAGGTCTTGCCGTTTACTGTGCTTGTTGCAAGGCTTCCGGCAAAGTTTGCGGTAACTTCAAAATAATCGCCGCCCTTGACGCCCGGAACACTCGTTTTCTGCGTTACGCTCCAGGAGTCGGATGCGGTGCGCTCGGCGATCTCGAGTCCGTTTGAAGCCGAGATGTCGTATCTGAACGCCGTCTGCATATAAGGGATCTTCTTTCCCGTTGCGTCCTGCAGACGGAAGATCAGCGCGCCGAAGCGACCGTTCGCGGTCTGCTTTGTGATCTTTACACGCGCGGAGTAGATCGCGTCGCCGAAGGAATCGAGATATGCGGGAAGAAGCACGCGCATATGGTTCGAGCCGCCGTTTGAGGTGTCGAGATATATCGCGCCCTCAGCCTCATCGTAGCCAAAGGTCGTGCCCGAGGGCTGCTGAATTATGCGGAACTGCGAAAGATCGGGAGATACCGAATAATCGTCCTCATAAAGAACGTATTCGCTCTCGCTTGCGTTCTTCGCAACGACGTAAACGGTCTTCGTCTTGCCGTTTGCGGTCGCAGTCAGCGGATAAACGCCCTTCTCTGCGGGTGTGAAAGAGGTGACGGTCTTGTCGCCGTCCTTCCAGGTGAGCTGAGCCGCGGGAATACAGTTAGTTTCGTGCTCAAACTGAACCGCATATTTCGTCAGATCGACCGCCTTGCCCGCATCTGTGCATATAGCGGGGCTGGAATATCCGACCTTGATCTCCTCCGCCGCCGAAACCGGCAAAGCCGAGAGAAGCATTGGCAGGATCATAAGTACGCATAATACTGTTGCAAAAATTCTTTTCATGGGTGCCTCCGTGAGGAATATATATAATTATTTATTATATTATATAACATTTCTTCCCCTCAGTCAACGAAAATTTCAAAAAAAGCATTGATTTTCCTTCAATTATGTGATAATATATAATCAGATACTTTTGTTCTAACATAAAGGAGCAAGACAATGAAAAATTATGACATTATAATCATAGGTGCCGGCCCCGGCGGTATTTTTACGGCTTATGAGCTTCACAAGCTCTGCCCCGAGAAAAAGGTTGCTGTCCTCGAGACGGGCGCGCCTCTTGCGGAGCGCAAGTGCCCCATCGATGGCAAGAAGATCAAGTCCTGTATCGGATGCAAGTCCTGCGCCATTATGAACGGTTTTGGCGGCGCGGGAGCTTTTTCGGACGGTAAATACAACATCACCACCGAATTCGGCGGCACTCTGCACGAATATATAGGCAAGGAAGAGGCTGTCGATCTGATGAACTACGTCGATCAGATCAACCTCTCGCACGGCGGCGAGGGCACAAAGCTCTATACCACCGCAAACTCACAGCTCAAAACCAAGTGCCTGCAGAACGGTCTTCACCTTCTTGACGCATCGGTGCGCCACCTTGGCACCGACGTAAACTATATCGTGCTCGAAAATCTCTACAACGAGCTCTCCCCCACAGTTGATTTCTATTTCCGCACCCCCGCGGTCGACGTTGAGAAGATCGAGGGCGGCTATCGCGTAAACACCAAGAACGAAATCTTCGAGGCGCCCATCTGCATTATCTCGGCGGGACGCTCGGGAAGCAAGTGGATGGAGAAGGTCTGCACCGACCTCGACATCCCCACAAAGTCGAACCGCGTTGACATCGGCGTTCGCGTTGAGCTCCCCTATGAGATCTTCGCGCACCTCACCGACGAGCTTTACGAATCGAAGATCGTATACAGAACCGAAAAATTCCGCGACCTTGTGCGCACCTTCTGCATGAATCCGCGCGGCGCGGTCGTTAACGAGAACACCAACGGCATCGTCACCGTAAACGGCCACAGCTACGAGGACCCCGCGAAGCACACGGGCAACACCAACTTCGCCCTGCTCGTTTCGAAGCATTTTTCGCATCCCTTCAAGGATTCGAACGGCTACGGCGAGAGCATCGCGCGTCTTTCGAACATGCTCGGTGGCGGAGTTATGGTCCAGCGCTTCGGAGACCTCATCCGCGGTCAGCGCTCGAACGACAAGAGAATGTCGGATTCCTTCGTCCGTCCCACCCTTCAGGCGACCCCCGGTGACCTCTCGCTCGTCATCCCCAAGCGAATCCTCGACGGCATCATCGAGATGATCTACGCCCTCGACAAGATCGCCCCCGGCACGGCAAACGACGACACCCTGCTTTACGGCGTCGAGGTCAAGTTCTACAAC
>JAZORB010000218.1:0-9241 GCA_045656385.1 Eubacteriales bacterium
ATCGAAAAAAGTCAATGCGGATGCGCAAAATAATGGAACAAAAGCTCCGCACACCGAGATGTACGGAGCTATGGCACCCGCAACAGGAATCGAACCTGTAACTACCCCTTAGGAGGGGGCTATTATATCCATTTAACTATGCAGGCGTACTATGATATTATATCACAAAAACAAAAAATATGCAATAGGGTTTTCCATTTTTGTGATATAATTCGGAATCATAAAACAAATCGCAAAAAATTCGAAAATATCCTATATTTTTTCTCAAAACCTATTGACAAATTCGCGGTTTCATTGTATAATAATATGCCGCTTGAAATCGGCTCTTTTTTAAGTGCGTTTTTAACGCCGCCGAGGCACAGCGAGTCTAAAATGAAAGAGAGGTGCTTTCCAGTGTTTGCTATTATCACTACTGGCGGAAAGCAGTACAAAGTCACCGAGGGCGATATCATCTTTATCGAGAAGCTCGGCGCAGAAGAAGGCAGCGAGGTTGTTTTTGATCAGGTTATGGCTGTATCGAACGACAACGGTTTCGTTGCAGGCACTCCCACCGTTGAAGGTGCTAGCGTAACTGCTAAGGTTCTTGCTCAGGGTAAGAACAAGAAGATCTACGTCATGAAGTACAAGGCTAAGAAGAACGAGAAGAAGAAGATCGGTCACAGACAGCCTTATACCAAGGTACAGATCGAAAAGATCGTAGGTTAATCAAAAACAATGACAAAAGTCGTATTTTACAGAAGCAACGGAACATTCTGGGGCTTTGAGGAAACGGGACACACGGGCTACGGCGACGCGGGAGAGGATATCCTCTGCTCTGCACTCTCCGCTATGACGATGCTAATCGTCAACACAGTCGAGATCGCTTATGCTTCAAATATCGATTACGATATCAACGAGGGCGCAACGAAGATCAAAGTATCATCAAAGGCGGCACTCCCCGAATTCGAAGACGACGAGCGCAAGAGATACGCTGTATCGGGGCTTTTCATGGCTTACTATTATCAGCTTAATGATCTTACGCTTGAATACGGAGATTTCCTTAATGTCGAGGTCGAAGACCGCGATTACATCTGATTACGACGCACCGCATCCGCGCGTGTCCGCGGAAAAACTTAACGGAGGAAACTAGAAATGCTTAGACTTTCATTACAGTTCTTTGCTCATAAGAAGGGCGTGGGTTCTACCAAGAACGGTCGTGATTCCGAGTCCAAGAGACTTGGCGTTAAGAAGACCGACGGTCAGCCCGTTATCGCCGGCAATATCATCATCAGACAGAGAGGAACCGCTGTTCATCCCGGCAACAATGTTGGCATGGGCACCGACCACACCCTCTTCGCTCTGATCGACGGTAAGGTCAAGTTCGAGCACAAGGCAGGCGGTAAGAAGCAGGTCAGCGTTTACGCCGACTAATTCTCTACCCCAAGGGAACGCGTTCTGCGTTCCGTCAGGAAAAGGCTATCGCGCAAGCGGTGGCCTTTTCTTTTATAAATATGTTTGTTAACAAAATTAACTTGACAAAATGCGCACAGAGTGTTATAATATACTGTGAATAATTATACTGTACGAAAGGACGGTTTAATATATGAGAAAGACTCTGAAATTAATTACCCTGATCCTCTGCCTTGCATCGGTCTTTTCGCTTTTTGCGCTTGCGGTTTTCGCAGATAACACCGCCAACGACCAATTCGGCGGCAAAACGGTAAAAAGCTTTCTTCTCACAAACAAAACACTTTGTAAAACTCAATATATCGAAGGGGAATATTTTGACCCCACCGGCTTATACGGAATTGCTTTCTTTGCCGAGGGCGGAAGCACGCTGATTCCGGCGGAAGATCTTATTTATCTTGAAACCGGCGAGCTGACCACCGATATTACAAGTATAACCTTCGTTTGCAGCGGCTTTACCGCAACACTTGATATCGTTGTCACTCCCAACCCGTTCGCAAGCTCGGTAGCATACCTTGAGCTTACCGCGCGCAAAACCGATTATTTCGCCTTCGACACTCTCTCCCCTTCGGATTTTGAGGTCAAGGCTATTAAAACAGACGGAACGAGCGAGATCATCGACAGTTCTCTCTGCAGCTTTTACCCCGAGCTCGGCGAATATCTTTCGTCAAGTGACAAGAAGGTCAAAGTAACCTATACTGCGGGAAGCACCGAGTATACTGCAGAGACCGAGATCAACGTTCAGCCTGTTCTCTATCATGAATTCACCGGTGCCGAAACCGCTTACCTTTACGAGGGACTGACCCCTGATGCCCCCCGCGGTCTCAGTGTTACCGTATATTTCGATGAAGCACGCACGATCTCGAAAACCCTGAACACATTCGACATTACATATCACGCAGACGTCATCCGCGGAAACGAATTCGGTAAGACCACTATCGGAATCATTATCGATACCGAGACCGTAGATTTTGAACTCGACGTTCTTCCGATCTCCGGATACAAGATCACAGGCCTCAAGGAAGTATATTATTACGGTGATGAAATAACACTTGATCAGGTTCGCGCTTACGCCATCTATTCCGACGGTGCGACGATCAATATTACTTCCGAAATCATCGTTGAAGCCCCCGCGATTGCGGTTCACGGAAGCAAGATCACTGCCTCGCACAACGGCTTCGACCTTAAGGATTTCCTTGGAACCTCCCTTCCCGAAGGAACCTTGACGGTTATCAATCAGCCTAACAAGGTCAAATATGAAATCGGCGAAATGTTCGACAGCACCGGCCTTTCGCTTGCTATCGAATATTCGGACGGACACCGCGTTCTCCTCCTCCCCGGCGAATACAATCTGACCTATCCGACTCCCCTGACCTCGCAAAATAAAACCGTAATCGCTGAGTATTTCGGCGCTAAGAGCTACATTTCTATTTCAGTCGGCGATGAAGCATACATAGTAAAACTTGAGCTTATCGGATCTCCCAGCGTACTTGATTATTTTGAAGGAAGACTTCTTAACACCTCAGGTTTGATAATCGAGGCATATCTTTCGGACGGATCGAAGGTCATCGTTAATCCACAGACGCTCAACTTCAAGCCCTCTCTTGATACTCCTTTAACTCCCGATATTACCGAGATCATCATCTCGGCAAATGACGGAACCGAGAACTATTGCTATTGCAGCTACCCAATCACCGTCATTAAAAGAACACCCACCGCGCTTATTGCAACCTCGCAGCCCAACAAGCTCGTTTATGCGGAAGGTGAGAAATTTGATCCCGACGGACTTGCCCTCAGCCTTATCTTCAATGATATGTCGAGCATAGTTCCCTCCAGCTTTTCGTTCTCACCCGAGCTCGGCAGCGCGATCGTGCTTCATTCGAACGCTACCGAAAAGTACATCGTTTATGCAGTTTATGAATATGAAGGTCAGCTCTTCACCTATCCCATTGAGATAACCGTTACTGCGGCAGAGGTTGAAAAGCTTCTTGTTTCAAGAGATCCCGCAAAGACGGTTTACAACATTGGAGACACTGTGGAACTTGACGGGCTCGAGCTGATACTCATCTATAAGGACAGATCGATCGCATCCGCGCAGGTTCCCGATGGATACTACACCTACACCCCCTCGATCATTACCAAGGATACAAAAGAGATTTCCGTATCCTTCCGCGGAATTACGGTTGCTATTCCGATCAGCGTTAACGGAGTTGAAACAGATCCTCCCATGACCACAGAGCCTGTTCCTCCCGTAACATCCGAGCCTACGGAAACCACTCTTCCCTCGGATGAATCATCAACAGACGAAACAACGGCTGAGACCGACGTAACAACCGAGCCCGCAACAAGCGAGCCCGAAATTACCACCTCCCCCGAAACGACGACCTCCCCCGAGGCGAGCACAACGGAGGGCGAGGGCACGACAGAGCCCAACACCGGCGACAAGGACAAGGCTCCTTCCCTGCTCACGCTTTGGATAATCGTTATCGTGGTAATAATTGCTGCACTCGTCGCGCTTATCATCTACTACAAAAAGAATTTCACCTAATTAAACAACAAAGCTCCGAGGCGTTGCCTCGGAGCTGTTTTTATTTTTATTATTATTTTTCAGCGTTTTCAGCAGCATAGAGCGTGTTGCAGATAAGCATCGTTACAGTCATTGGTCCGACTCCGCCGGGGACGGGTGTAATGTATCCCGCTACCTCCTTGACCGAGTCAAAATCAACGTCGCCACAGAGCTTGCCCTCAGCGTTACGGTTCATACCGACGTCGATGACTGCCGCACCGGGCTTGACCATGTCGCCGGTGATAAGTCCCGCTCTGCCGACCGCGCTGACAAGAATGTCTGCACGTCTTGTAACGGCGCCGAGATCGGGAGTACGGCTGTGTGCTATGGTAACCGTACCGTCAGCGGCAAGTAAAAGTGCCGCCATAGGTCTGCCGACGATATTGGAACGGCCGACAACAACACATTCCTTGCCCGCAACGGGGATCTCGTAATGCTTGAGCATTTCCATAATGCCCGCAGGAGTGCAAGGAAGGACATTTCCTTCATCGAGACACAGATGACCCGCATCGAGCTTTCCGAAGGCGTCAACGTCCTTTTCGGGCGCAACAGCGGCAACAACGCGCGCCTCGTCTATATGCTTCGGCAGGGGAAGCTGAACCAGAAGTCCGTCAACCGTCGGATCAGCGTTGATCTTCTCAACTTCCGCGATGACCTGTTCTGTTGTGTAGGATTCGGGAAGAATGTTGCAGGTTGAAGCAAAGCCGACTTCCTCGCATGCGCGAAGCTTGTTGCGCACGTAAACAACGGATGCGGGATCCTCACCTACTCTGATAACGCAGAGACCGGGTTTTCTGCCGTATTTCTTTTCAAATTCTATTCTCTTTTCTGTAACCTCGCCGCGAAGCTTTGCGCTGACGAGCTTACCGTCAATCAGTATTGCCGACATTATTTTCTTCCTCCTTGGAGTCCTCTTCTGTTTCGGTTAGTTTTTCTTCATTCAGCATTTCGCCGTAGGTCGATACTTCGCCTTCTGCGGCAAGAAGTTTTGACTGCTTTTTCGCGCGGATGCCGAGATATACAAGAAGTGCGCTTCCGACAATAAAGCAAAGGAAGGCAACCACCTGCGAGATGCGGAAGGTTCCGACCATAAGGCTGTCGGTTCGAAGTCCTTCAATAAGCATTCTTCCGAAGCCGTACCAGGTGATATACATCAAAAAGATCTGACCGTCATACTTTTTCTTCTTATACAGAGCATTGATGATAAGTAATCCGACAAGATTCCAAAGCGATTCGTAAAGGAACGTGGGCTGGCAGAGATAGGAGTTCGACCAACCCTCGTGGCGGAGCTCCATTCGCATGAAATATAGAAGACTGTCATCCGCGGGTGCCTCGCCGTACGCCTCGCCGTTGAAGAAATTGCCCCATCTGCCGACGATCTGACCGATCATAACACCGGGGCAGACCATATCGAAGACCTTCTGCCACTTGATCTTTTTATAAAGTGACACGCAAAGAAGTGCAGTCGCGCCGCCGATGATGGCGCCGTAGATCGCGATACCGCCGTTCCAGATGGCAAATATCTCGCCGAAAGTGTATTTTTGATCCGAGGTGATAACGTAGTAAAGGCGCGCGCCGACGATACCACTGAGAACGGTAAAGATCGCGTAATCAAGCAAGTCGTCAAAGGATACGCCCTCGTGCTTCGAGCGATAATAAGCATAAAGAAAGGCGAGGATGATGCCCGTCACTATTATGATTCCATACCATCTTATCTGAACACCGTTGATAAACGGCACCCATTCGGGGATAGTAAGCGCAACTTTATTGAAGCTGAATTCGCCTATTCCAAGGCCGGGAAAGGATACTGTAACCATATACTGTTCTCCTTATGTAGATTAATCGTGGGATGGATACGCGTCGCCGCTTATCGGAATAGATTCACCGAGGAAGGTGGGCTCGGGCTTGACCAGCGCATAAAAGAAGTCCTTCATGCGTGCCAGCGATTCACGCAGATCCTGATAATCCTGCGTGCCGTAGCCGTGAAGTGTAGCGCTGACGCCGTAAGCCTCGATGCCGAGCTTTTCGGCAAGATAAAGCGAGCGGTAAAGATGATATTCCTGCGTCACGATGATGATACGCTCCGCTCCGAATATCTCCTTTGCTCGGTAGATGCTCTCGTAGGTCGAAAATCCCGCGTGGTCGGTGAAGACGTCCTTCCGATCGATGCCATGCTCTTCGGCTTTATCGAGCATATAGTTTACCTCGTCATAGACTTCTCTTCCGTGGTCGCCCGTCATGAGCAACTTCGGCGAGGCCTCCATATCGTAAAGCGCGAAGGCTGTGGTCAGTCTATCCGCAAGGTACTGCGAATTAACGTGACAGCCGAGAACGAGGATGCAATCAATACCGCCGAGCTGTGCCGCGGTTTGAGGGGAAAGGATCCTGTCCTTCGTCACCGACTTGATAGCAGCGTTGAGCGACAGAAGCGTGATCGCAAAAAGCAGGGCAAAAAGCAAGAGGAGCACGACCGCGTTCTTTGCGATCGCGCACCACTGCTTTTTGGTTATTTTTTTGAGGAACTCGGGCATTATTATTCGCCGAGGCCGAGTCTATGCTCGATAACGGTTGCGGCGATGTCGAGATAATCGCTCTCAAGATCCTCGATCTTGCCGTTATCGCAAAGAGATGCGAGCTTCGCATCAAGCGGAATCTGACCGAGAACGTCGTAGCCGAAGCTCTGCGCGATCTCGAGTATGTGGCTGTCGCCGTAGATATTTATGCGCTTGCCGCAATCGGGGCATACAGCATAGCTCATGTTCTCAACAAGTCCGAGAACGGGAATATTCATCATATTCGCCATGTTTGCAGCCTTGCCGACGATCATGGAAACGAGCTCCTGGGGGCTCGATACGATCACGATGCCGTCAAGGGGAAGGCTCTGGAATACGGTAAGCGGAACGTCGCCGGTGCCGGGAGGGCAGTCAACGAGAAGAACGTCGATGTCGCCCCAAATGGTATCCTTCCAGAACTGCTTTACAGTGCCTGCGATAACGGGGCCTCTCCAAATAACGGGACGGCGCTCGTCCTCAAGAAGGAGGTTGACCGACATCATCTTGATGCCCTTTTCGGTCTCAGGCGGGAACATTCCGTCCTCGCTGCCGGTGACTTCGCTCTTTACGCCGAAAGCCTTGGGAACCGAGGGACCGGTGATATCTGCATCAAGTACGCCAACCTTGTAGCCCTTGCGCTGAAGGAGAACGGCGAGCATGCAGGTGACGAGGGACTTACCTACGCCTCCCTTGCCGCTGACAACGCCAATGACGTGCTTGATATTGCTTTTAGCATTTGCGGGCTCGTGCAGATCCTGCGGCTCTTTACGAGATGCGCAGTTGGACGAGCATGTGGAACAGTTGTGTGTGCATTCTGACATTTTTATATTCATCCTTTCGATAAGAAAATATTTACCTACTATAATTATACCCCCTTTTAGCCCTCAAGTCAATGGCTTGATTATTAATAAATTGATTTTTTGAAAAAAATTCTCATCTAAATGAAAAAAATTCCTCTAATTTAACATAAAAGACTTGATTTTTCCCGAAAAAAAGGTATACTATATAAGGTTAATATAAATTTCTATAAGCGAAAGGAATTTTTGCAATGAAAGAACTCAAAAAAGCCGCTTACGCTCCGATTCAGGGTCCCGTTCTTACCATCGTTATGGACGGTGTCGGAATTGCTCCCGAAGGACCTACCAATGCAGTAAGCCGCGCATTCACTCCCACTCTTGACAAGCTTCTTAACAACTGCCCCTGCGTTACTCACAAGGCGCACGGTATGGCAGTCGGTCTTCCCAGCGATGACGACATGGGTAACTCCGAGGTTGGACACAACGCTCTCGGTGCAGGTCAGGTATTCGCTCAGGGCGCAAAGCCCGTAACCCAGTCGTTCGAAAGCGGCAAGATGTTCGCTTCCGAGACCTGGCAGACTCTTATTTCGAACGTAAAGACCAATTCCTCCACTCTTCACTTCCTCGGACTCTTCTCCGACGGTAACGTTCACTCGCATATCGACCACCTCAAGGCAATGCTCGTGCGCGCAAAGGAAGAGGGCGTAAATAAGATCAGAATTCACATCCTTCTTGACGGCCGTGACGTAGGCGAGACCTCCGCTCTCGATTACATCCTTCCCTTCGAGGAGTTCCTCACCTCTCTCCGTTCCGACGATCTCGACATCTGCATCGCTTCCGGCGGCGGAAGAATGAAGATCACCATGGACCGTTACGAGGCTGACTGGTCGATGGTTGAGCGCGGCTGGCAGACCCACGTTCTCGGCGAGGGCAGACAGTTCGCATCCGCTGAAGAGGCTGTTAACACCTACCGTGCAGAGACCGGCGTTATCGACCAGGATCTTCCCGCGTTCGTTATCGCAAAGGACGGCAAGCCCGTTGGTACTGTTGAGGATGGCGACAGCTTCATCTTCTTCAACTTCCGCGGCGACCGTTCGCTTGAGATCTCCCGCACCTTCGACGAGGGCGAAACCTTCGATAAGTTCGACAGAGTCCGTCATCCCAAGGTAGTTTACGCAGGTATGCTCGAGTACGACGGCGACCTTCACATTCCCTCCCGTTACCTCGTTTCTCCCCCTGAGATCACCAATACTCTCGGCGAGTACCTTGCAGGCAGCGGCATTTCCCAGCTTGCAATCTCCGAGACCCAGAAATACGGTCACGTAACCTACTTCTGGAACGGTAACCGTTCGGGCAAGTTCTCCGAGGAGCTCGAGACCTACATCGAGGTTCCCTCCGACGTTATTCCCTTCGAGCAGAGACCTTGGATGAAGTGCGCAGAGATCACCGATAAGCTCATCGAGTGCCTCGAGTCGGGCAAGTACCGCTACCTCCGCGTTAACTTCCCCAACGGCGACATGGTCGGCCACACCGGCTCTCTTCTCGCTACCGTTTGCTCTATGGAAGCTCTTGACCTCCAGCTCGCTCGTATCCTTGCAGTAGTTGACAAGCTCGGTGGCGTTGCAGTTATCACCGCTGACCACGGAAACGCAGACGAGATGGCAGAGCTTGACAAGAAGACAAAGGCTCCCAAGACCAACAAGGACGGCTCCTACAAGGCAAAGACCTCGCACACCCTCAACCCCGTTCCCTGCAGCATCTACGAGGCATGGGGGGGGGGCAGAATCAGCGTTAAGGCTGGTAACGGTCAGTGCGGTCTTTCCAACGTTGCAGCTACCGTTGTTAACCTCCTTGGTTACGAGGCTCCCGAAATGTGGGAT
>JAZORB010000219.1:0-37522 GCA_045656385.1 Eubacteriales bacterium
AGAGCATTCCTTGATTACCGTGTGCCGATAAAGAGACCCAGAGTCGGCACTTTCGATACCGAGCTTGGAGAGGAATTCTTTGTTGCCTTTGTGCGTGAATCGAATATCTGCCTGCATCTGCGTAAGCTTGCGGGAAAGAATGCGCACCACATTCTCGAAGCTGCCTTCAAGGCGAGTGCAAGAGCCATGCGCGCGGCGGCGGCAAAGGACAGCCGTTTCCCCGATGAGATACCCTCGAGCAAAGGAGTTCTTTGATGCTGTGCGTTGTTGATTACGGAGTAGGAAATCTCTACTCGCTTTGTTCTTCGCTCAAGGCTGTCGGCGCGGAAGCCGTTGTCAGCGGTGACACGCAGGTGATAGCAAAGGCGGATAAAATAATTCTGCCCGGAGTCGGTGCTTTCGGAGATGCGGCGGCTAAACTTCGCGAAAACGGGCTTGATAAGCTCATTATCGAGCGTGCAAATGCAGGAGTACCGCTGATGGGCATTTGTCTCGGCATGCAGATGCTCTTTGATGAGAGCTATGAATTCGGATGCCACAAGGGGCTTGGACTCATCCCCGGTAAGGTCATTTCAATGGAAGGCGTAATTGCACCCGAGCTTAAGATTCCGCAGATGGGATGGAACGCGCTTCATTTTCCGAATGCGGAGCTGAAGAAGTCATCTCCTGTTTTTCGTGATATTTCCGAGGGCGAATTCGTTTATTTCGTTCATTCCTATTATGCTTCCGAGTGCGATGCCGATGTGGTCGCGGTTTGTGATTGCGGTGTACCGATAACGGCGGCTGTGGTTCGCGGAAACGTGATGGGATGTCAGTTCCACCCCGAAAAGAGCTCGAAGGCGGGACTTAAGATACTGAAAAACTTCTGTGAAGGTGATTTCGGAGGTGCAAGATGAGAATAGTACCCGCAATAGATCTGATAGGCGGAAAGGCTGTCAGACTCCTTCACGGCGATTATAACAAGCTGACGGTCTATGACAACGATCCGCTTGCTGTCGCAAAACGCTTCAAGGCGGCGGGAGCTGAGTGGCTTCATGCAGTTGATCTGGAGGGCGCGCGCGACGGAAACACTCCTAACATCGAAACCGTTTCCGCACTTGCAAAGCAGAGCGGGCTCAAGGTTGAGATCGGCGGCGGAATCCGATCTGTCGAAACGGCAAAGAAATATCTTGATGCAGGTGTTGAGCGTGTCATCCTCGGCACAGCCGCCGTGACCGACCCCAAAATGCTTGAAGACTGTCTGCGCGAATGCGAGGGCAGGATAGTGGTCGGAGTTGATCTTCGCGGCGAGGCGGTTGCCATCAAGGGTTGGCTCGAGGAAGCCCCCATGAAGCGCGACGATTTCTTCAAATCAATGATTGAAAAAGGCGTGCGTGATTTCATCGTCACCGATATTTCGCGCGACGGCGCAATGAAGGGCACCAACGTGGCTCTTTACGAATATCTTTGCAAGACTTATGCGGGATGTAATATTGTTGCATCGGGCGGTGTGTCGTCATATTCGGATATAGAGGCACTTTCAAAGATCGAGGGACTCTGGGGCGCGATCGTCGGCAAGGCTTGCTACACGGGCGATATAGACGTTAAAAAGGCTATCGAAATGGCGGAGGCGGCAAAATGATAACGAAAAGAATAATCCCCTGCCTTGACGTGCGCGACGGGCGCGTGGTCAAGGGCGTCAACTTCGCCGATCTGCGCGACGTTTCATCTCCCGAAGTGCTTGCAGAGTTTTACAGCGACTGCGGTGCAGATGAGCTTGTTTTTTATGATATTACCGCTTCCTCGGACGGAAGACAACTCTTTACCGATGCTCTTCGCCGAGTTGCCTCGAAGGTGTTTATCCCGCTGACTGTCGGCGGTGGCATACGTACTCTTGATGATTTCGACCGCGTTCTCAAATGCGGTGCGGATAAGGTCAGCGTCAATTCTGGCGCGATCAGCGATCCCGATCTCATTTCGCGCGCGGCTGAACGCTACGGAAGCCAATGCGTCGTTCTCAGCGCCGATATCAAGCGCGTGGACGGCAGATTCACCCTTTTCAAGAATGGCGGTCGTGTTGACACAGGTATCGATGCTATCGAATGGATCGAGCGCGGTGTTAAAAACGGCGCGGGAGAAATCGTCGTTAATTCAATCGACACCGACGGTGTCGGCGGCGGATTTGACATCGAAATGCTTCGTGCGGTCAGCGAGGTCGCAGATGTTCCGATAGTGGCATCGGGCGGTGCTGGAAGCATCGAGGATTTTATTACTCTTTTTAACACACTTCCGGGCGTTGACGCCGGACTTGCCGCAACCATTTTTCATTTCGGCAAGATTAAAATACCCGATCTGAAGGCAAGCCTTCGCGATGCGGGAATTTCTGTGAGGTACACAAATGTTTGATATCAAAAATCTGAAATATAATTCCGACGGGCTCATCCCCGCCATAATCACCGACGCAGCAGACGGCGCGGTGCTGATGCTCGGATATATGAATGCCGAAAGTCTCGGGATCACTCTCGAACAGAAGAAGGTCTGCTTCTTCAGCCGTTCAAGACAAAAGCTTTGGCTCAAGGGCGAGACTTCGGGCAATTTTCTCAACGTCGTTTCGATCAAGACTGACTGCGATGCCGATACTCTGTTGATCACAGCAAAGCCCGACGGACCGACCTGCCACACGGGCGCGCGCTCCTGCTTCTTTGAGGATATCTACGAGGACGATGATGCTGAACAGGCATTCTGCCTCGATGACCTTATGAAGCTGATTGAGGGCAGAAAGACCGATCCGAAGGAAGGTTCTTATACCACTTATCTCTTTGAGAAGGGCATTGACAAGATCCACAAAAAGGTCGGCGAGGAATGCACCGAGGTCATTATCGCAGGCAAGGGAGGCGACCGTGCCGAGGCAATATTTGAGATCGCAGATCTGACCTATCACATAATGGTAATGATGACCGAAATGGGCATCTCGATCGACGAGGTTCGCGCAGAGCTTGCAAGCCGCCACGTTGTTGACAAGAAGATCAAGCAGGAGAAGATGAAATAATGGGTTATTTCAATTACCACACGCATACGACCTTCTGTGACGGTAAAAACACGCCCGAGGAGATCGTTCTTGAGGCGATAAGGCTTGGTGTGGATACTCTCGGCTTTTCGGGGCATTCACCTGCGGGCGGATGCGGAGACTACGCTCTGAAGGATGTTCAGGGATATTACGACTGTGTCAGCCGCCTCAAGGACAAATATTCGGATAAGATCAACATTCTGCTCGGCATTGAGAGGGATATCTATGCTTACGACGATAATCACGATTACGATTTCGTCATAGGAGCTTTTCACAATCTTCTGATAGACGGCAAATTTTTTCATACCGACCGTTCACCCGAGGTGCTGAAGGAAGGCATAGACGAGCTTTGCGGCGGCGACGGAGAGGCATTTGCAATTCGTTATTATGATTTTGTCAAGGATGTTGCGCGAATTACGGGCTGTGATATAATCGCGCATTGCGATCTTGTAACAAAGTTCAACGGCGACGGAGAAAATAAGTTTTTTGACGTTCGCTCCGAGGCTTATCTTGCCGCGGCGCGAGAGGCGATCGAGGAAAATATTAAGTATTGCAAGCTCTTTGAGATAAACTCGGGAGCAATGGGCCGAGGTTGGCGAAAGACCCCTTACCCCGACTCCGCGATACTCGATATCATTCACGATGCGGGCGGCAAGGTGACCTTCGGTGCGGATTCTCACGCGAAGGAAACGCTGCTTCTCGGATTCGATCAGGCAGAGGAACTTGCAAAGAAACACGGCTTCGGTAATCTTACAAGGCTTAAAATTAAATAACAAAAAGCCGAGAAATTTTTCTCGGCTTTTTTAAATATAATTTCCGAAAATGCGGAACTTTTCACAACTTTTGGCGTCTATATAAGTGAATACCCCGAAAGGAGAATAATAATAATGAAAAAACTTTTTGCTTTGTTGGCGCTTTTGCTTTGTCTTACATTGATTTCTTGCAATCCCGTTGTTCCCGAAAATGAGGAGACTGCAGAAGCTCCCGAAACCGAAGAAACTGCTGTTATAGCGGACACGACAGAGGAAAAGGTTATTCACATTCTTGTTGATTGGTCGGATTTTATCCGCGTGAACGGCGCGGTTTATGACGGTGGATGGGAAAACCGTGAGGTCGATCCGTCGCGCATTGGCGAAAAGCTGGGCGAGATACTTTATACCGTTAAATCTTATTATGAAAGTGAAGAAGAATTGAATCAAGCCGACAAACGCGATTTTACCGCCGCTTTCAGAGCGATAGGGTGTGAGATATTTGCTGTCAAAGACGACGAAAATTCGATTGCTGTGCTTGATCGTGGGAAATATTATCTTTATACGAGAAATGACAGCTGATTATTTCAATAAAATGTAAATTTGTTGCAATTTGATGCAAAAAATCAAAGATTTTTCTTGACTTTTGGACAATATAGAGGTATAATATATTGTAAGTTTCCTTTTTGAGATTTACATAAATTTGTATTTTACACCAAGGAAGGTGATTTTTTATGGAAAGACTTATCGGAACAGTTTCAAGAGGCGTTCGCGCACCCATTATCAAGGCAGGCGATGATATCGCCGCTATCGTTGCGGACAGCGTTATTGCAGCTGCAAAGTCGGAAAATCTTGAGATTCGTGACCGCGACGTTATCGCGATGACCGAGTCTGTTGTTGCCCGCGCACAGGGTAACCTCGCACACATTGATCAGATCGCGGCAGACGTCCGCGCAAAATTCCCCGGCGGCGAGGCGGCTATCGTATTCCCCATTCTTTCGCGTAACCGTTTTTCTATCTGCCTTAAGGGCATTGCAAAGGGACTTAAGTCCATTATTCTTATGCTTTCTTACCCTGCTGACGAGGTTGGAAACCATCTGATCGACATTGATCTTTTTGATAAATCCGGAGTTAACCCCGTGACCGATGTTCTTACCGAAGAAAAGTACCGTGAGCTTTTCGGCTACCACAAGCACACCTTCACCGGAGTTGACTATATCGAATATTACCGCGAGCTTATCGAGTCTTGCGGATGCAAGTGCACCGTTATCCTCGCTAACGATGTCAGAGCAATTCTTAACTATACAAAGCACGTTCTTTGCTGCGATATCCACACCCGTTTCCGCAACAAGAAGCTCCTTAAGGATGCAGGCGCAGAAACCGTTTACGGCATGGACGATATTCTTTCCGCACCCGTTGACGGAAGCGGATACAATGAGAACTACGGTCTTCTCGGCTCTAACAAGTCCACAGAAGAAGTGGTCAAGCTCTTCCCCAGAGATTGCCAGCCTGTTGTTGACGCTGTAAGAGACAAGATCCTTGCAGCTACCGGCAAGTGCGTTGAGGTCATGGTTTACGGTGACGGCGCATTCAAGGATCCCGTAGGAAAGATCTGGGAGCTTGCAGACCCCTGCGTATCTCCCGCATATACCGCAGGTCTCGAGGGTACTCCCAACGAGATCAAGCTCAAGTACCTTGCAGATAACGAGTATGCAAACCTTTCGGGCGAGGAGCTCAAGGCTGCTATTTCCGAGAGAATCAAGGCAAAGGGCTCTAACCTCTACGGTCAGATGGAATCTCAGGGAACCACTCCCAGAAGACTCACCGACCTCATCGGTACTCTCTGCGACCTCACCTCCGGTTCCGGCGACAAGGGTACTCCCATTGTATGGATCCAGGGTTACTTCGATAACTATACCAACTAATTGAATATCAATTAAAGCTCGGGAAACGCTGCGGCGTTTCCCGAGCTTTTTTGCGTTAATTCTCCCTCGATGCCCGAAAACTCCGGGGCGTCGGGGGCTTCTCTATATCACAAAATGTAAATAAATAACAATTCTGATAATAAAAAGGAATAGAAACACAAAATAGTAAAAATCATAGGGCTAAATAGCCCCCGGAGTAGCTTTTTGCGATAAAATTTTTGTGAATATTAAGAAATTTTCATAAAAGACTTGATTTGAGTGCTTAAATGTTATATAATAATGGCACCTAAAAGTGGTTAAGAATGGTTCAAAATACCGCAAATTGTTTGGGAATCCCATAGAATTTCCCACACAAATTGCCGGGTGAGAAACCGCTGGGCGCAAAAAACGGCTTCGGTGGAGTATAAAAACACCGTAGTGGCGCAAAATTTACGAGAGGAGAGATGAAAATGGCAGGATTTGTCCCGATAATGGGCAGAGCTACCCATAATCTTGACAGTAAAAATCGAATTTTCATCCCCGCGAAGCATCGCGAGGCATTGGGAGCTAACTTCGTTATCTTCCCGAATATCAAGGATAGGCGTTCTCTCGTGATTTCATCCGTCGAGTACCTTGAGGAGCTTATGAACAAGATCAAAGAAAGCCCCAAGCTCACCGGTAAGGAAAAAGCCCAGATGATCAATTATCTCAACGGAAACGGCGACACTCTCACTCCCGATGCTCAGGGAAGAGTTGTAATCGGAGCTTCGCTTGTTGCATTTGCCGGTCTTGGAGGTCCCACCGTTATCGACGGTTGCTTCGACCACGCCGAGATCTGGCCCGAGAGCGTATTTGTCGGAACAACGCCCGAGCAGGCTGAGTTCTTCGCACAGCGCTATGAAGAAGCTGATCTGATATGAGTAACATGAAAGAAATTAATCGTTCGGGTTCCCCTGCGGGCGGAGAATTGCCGACGTTTTCGCACAAGCCCGTATTGCTCGAAGAAGTCCTTGATGCTCTCTCCTTGCACGAGGACGGAATGTTCCTTGACGGAACTGTTGGCGGCGCGGGGCATTCGAGCGCCATCGCCTCAAAGCTTACCACGGGCAAGCTGATCGCTCTTGACAGAGATGATACAGCGATTGCCGTAGCCACAGAAAGGCTTTCACGCTTTGGGGACCGCGCCGAGGTCGTCAAATCAAACTTCGCCGATATGGCAAAGGTTTGTGAAGATAAGGGAATCGAAGCTCTTGACGGAATACTCCTCGATCTTGGAGTTTCTTCGCATCAGCTTGATACTCCCGAACGCGGTTTTTCCTATATGCACGATGCTCCTCTGGACATGAGAATGGACAGAACAGCTCCTCTCGATGCGGCTTTCGTTGTCAATCATTATGAGAAGAGCGAGCTTATCAGGATCATCCGCGATTACGGCGAAGAAAAATTTGCCGGCAAGATTGCAGAGAAGATCTGCAAAAGAAGGGAAGAGCGACCGATCGAGAGAACGGGCGAGCTTGTTGAGATAATCAAGAGTGCTTTCCCCGACGGCGGCAGATACCTCAAGCACCATCCCGCAATGAGAACCTTCCAGGCGATACGCATTGAGGTCAACGGCGAGCTTGAGATCATTGCAAAGACCGTAAAAGATGCTGTAAGCCTTCTCGCACCCGGCGGAAGACTTGCTATCATCACCTTCCACTCGCTCGAGGACCGCGCGGTCAAGGAAGCCTTCGCACAACTCGCGCAAGGTTGCACCTGTCCCCGCGATTTTCCCGTATGTGTTTGCGGAAATAAGCCGAAAATAAAGATAGTCAGTAAAAAACCGATAGTTTCCTCGCCCGAGGAACTCAAGGAAAATCCCCGCGCGCACAGCGCAAAGCTCAGAGTAGCGGAAAAACTATAGAGCTAAGAAGGATAGAAAAATGAAAAAGACTCACAAAAATTTCAGAGTTGATTACAGTTCTGCGATAAAGTCGCTTGGAATCGGCGACGAGGAATTTGAATCGCTTAAAGATATACAGGCTGAGCTTGAACGTCAGGTGGAACGCGAAAGAAAGAGCGCATCCGAATATCCCGAATCATACAGACTTGCGGATATTATGACTTCGGTAGGCGGAAACAATTACCGTAGCGGAGATGCTTGCGGCGTGCGCGTTATGACGCATGAGGACTATATGCGTATGATCGTAGCCGAGACAAGGATCCCCGAGTACGGCAAGAACCCGCGCAAGACCTACAACGTTAATCCGCGCCCTGCAACCGTTTATAACGTGCGATCCTGCGGTGAACGCTCGGGCTCTGTGTGCGAGAGTGTTATTGCAGCCGACGGGCACAGCGTCGCGCGCATCGAATCTTCGGACACCACCATCTCAGGCAGCGTTACAAGATTCTTTGATCAGTGGTTCCCTCAGCACACCTTCCTTAAACCCGACAGAAGATATCGCAGACGCATGGCTTCCTCGGCGGCGGGTATTGCTTGGGTCATGATATTTGCTTTTGTTATAGCGCTTCCGATCACTCTCGGAGTGCTCAAGAGCGAAGCGGGCTCGAACCTTACCGAAAAGCGCAATGAGCTTGCCGCTCTCGAAAGCATGGAGGCAAGACTTGAGGCTGAATACGAAAGCGGGCTTGATCTTCGAGAGATAGAATCGATCGCGGTCAACGAGCTTGGAATGATCAGACTCAATCAAAGCACTCTCAAGGTCCTCCGTCTCAATGATATTGACACGATTGAGAGCTTCTCCGACAGCAAGGAGGAATCTATCGTTCCCGCGCTTCTTAGCGCGCTGGGAATTCGTGTCGGTAACGAATAAAAAAGAAAAACTCAGAATAAAATTTATACGACAAGGGAAGGCGCAATCGCTTTCCCTTGACTAAAACAATTATCGCAACAAACCGTAAAAGTAGGGATCAAGTAGAGATGCAAAACGAAAAAATCGGCACAGGATTAACAAAAAGAGCCTTCCTTGGGCTCGCCGTAATGGCGGTTGCCTTTCTGGCGCTGATAGTTCGAATTCTTTCCCTGCAGACAGTAGATTTTGACTACTACAAAAATAAGGTCATCGATCAGCTTACCACAGAATCTACGATAATTTCCGAGCGCGGAAATATCTATGATTCAAACGGAATTCTGCTTGCCTCGAATAAAACTGCTTACAGAATTTTCATCGCGCCCAAGACAATCCACGACGAGATGAAAGAGGCAAAGGAGAAAGGCGACACCGCAAAACTTGATCTTGACGTAAAAATAAGCAAAGGGCTTTCCGAGCTCCTTGAGATCGATTACGATACGATCTACGCAATGACGGGCAAGACGAAGAGCCTTGACGCCACGGTGCTTCGCGAAGCGTCCTCCGCTCAGGCGGATGCAGTCCTTGGGCTGATAACAGAGCTTAAGGTTTCAAATTGCATCTACGTTGAGCCCATGAGCGTCAGAAGCTATGCCTACGGCGATCTGGCAACTCACGTGCTCGGTTTCACGGGGCGCGACGGTGACGGCCTTTACGGACTTGAATACTATTACAACAAAGAGCTCGCAGGAACTCCCGGAAAGATTATAACGGCGCGCGATGCTTACGGCAACGAAATGCCTTATAAGTACCAAAGCGTTATCGATGCGGTTGACGGCTATGACCTTAACACTACGATAAATATTAAGATCCAGGAGATACTTGAGGAGCAGCTAGAGGCAACTTACAGAGAATCGGGCGCACAGGCGGGCGTTGCCGGTATAGTTATGAACGTCAAGACTGGCGCGATCTACGCCATGGCGACCTATCCCGATTTCGATCTGAACGATGCCTGGACACTCAGCCCTGAATACCTCGCGCAGATGCAGGCGAGCGGACTTGGCGAGGGGGACGAGGGCTATTCGTCACTCCGAGCTTCGCTTCTCAATCAGATGTGGCAAAATAAGGCGCTGACATTCACTTATATGCCGGGTTCTACTTTCAAGATTATCACAACCTCGATG
Source organism: Eubacteriales bacterium (assembly GCA_045656385.1). Classification (GTDB taxonomy): domain Bacteria; phylum Bacillota; class Clostridia; order Oscillospirales; family CAG-272; genus CAG-390. Next base: position 9,673 of record JAZORB010000219.1, read on the forward strand.
GCTCTTGAAACCGGCGCGTCAAATCTCAATGAGACTTTTGTATGCCGCGGATCGCTTAACCTTTACGGAAGCATTATCCATTGCCACAAGGTCAAGGGTCACGGCACACTCACCTTTGCGGGCGGTCTTCAGCAATCCTGCAACCCCTGCATGATGACTCTGGCCGAGCGCATCGGCAGACCAACCTTTTATAATTACGTAAGAAACTTCGGTTATCTTGAAAAGACAGGTATCGACCTTCCCGGCGAGGGCAAAAGCAGCTTTTGGGACGAAGGAGCATTCGGCCCCGTTGACCTGGCGGTTGCCTCGTTTGGACAGAACTTCAAGATAAGCATGATACAGCACCTGACCGCTATCTCCGCGGTTGCAAACGGAGGAACGCTTGTTCAGCCCTATATAGTCGAGTCGATGACAGATTCAAACGGAAACGCAGTCTGGCAGCACGAGACCAAGGCGATAAGGCAGGTCGTTTCAACCTCGGTCTGCAAAACCGTTGCCTCAATCCTCGAAGAAGGTGTTTCCGGTAACGGAGGCTCGAGAAACGCATACGTTGCAGGCTACAGAGTAGCGGCTAAAACCGGTACTTCCGAGAAGATCGGCGACGACGAAACACTCAGAATCGGCTCCTGCGCGGCATTTGCGCCTGCTGAGGATCCCGAAATCGCGATTATCATTATCGTCGACGAGCCTACCTGCGCTAACGTTTTCGGCAGCTACGTTGCAGCACCTTACGTTGCTAACTGTTTGGAGCAGATGCTTCCCGCCCTTGGTGTCGAGGCTGTTTACACCTCCTCAGAGGCGGCAAAGCTTGAGGTCGAGGTCGGCAATTACATGGGAATGATGTCCTTCACCGCCCGCGAGGCTATCCGCAAGAACGGGCTGGAGGTTGAAATTATAGGAAACGGCGAAAAGGTAACGGCTCAGGTTCCCTCCGCGGGAAGCAAGCTTTCCAAGCAGAACGGCAAGGTCGTCCTTTATGTTGGCGACGCCGCACCGAGCACTGATATAACGGTGCCCAACGTTATCGGAATGAGCGCTTCTGCGGTCAATAAAGTTCTTATTAATGCGGGATTTAATATCAGCATCGAAGGAACGACAAACTATGAGGTCGGAAGCGGAGCTGTGGTTGTATCGCAGTACCCCGAGGCGGGAACTCCCGCTACACGCGGCGACGTTATAACGGTAACCTTCCGCCACACCGACGTTAGCGACTAAAAGCAAAGGACGCAGAAAATCCAAGGATGAACAAAGAATACTTCATCGGAGGATTTCATGCTTCTACAAGAACTATTGCGCTCCGCCGGGCTTTATTACAGAGCCTGCGGGGACGAAAACATCACGATCGATTCGATATCTTCAGACTCGCGCTCGGCAGGGAAGAATTCTCTGTTCGTGTGCATTCGAGGCCGCATTCACGACGGTCATTCTCACGCAAGGGAAGCGGTTGCCAACGGCGCCGTTGCCGTGCTTGCCGAGGATGAGCTCCAAGACCTGCCGAGCCGAGTCACCGTCATATACACTCAGGATACGCGAGGCGCTCTTGCGCGGCTCTGGGATGCTTATTACGGGCACCCGGCGCGCGCTATGAAGCTCATCGCGGTCACGGGAACGAACGGAAAAACCACAGTCAGCTTCATGCTTGACGCCATCTTTTCCGCGTCGCTCTCAAAATGCGGTCTGATCGGCACCGTCTATTGCAGAACGCCAAAAAGGTTGCTTGAAATCGAAAAAAGCGATATGACAACGCCCGAGCCCGAGATCCTTTACCGAGTTCTTTCGGAGATGAAGCGGGACGGTGCGGAATACGTCTTTATCGAAGCAAGCTCACATGCGCTTGCGATGGGAAGATTGGAGCCGCTCAGCTTTTCTGCGGCGATCTTCACCAACCTCACCCCCGAGCATCTCGATTTTCATTCGGATCTCGAAAGCTATTTTCTTGCTAAAGCCTCGCTTCTTGAAAAATGCGAGCGAGCATATATAAATCTTGACGATTCCTATGCCTCGCGCTATCGCGCGTACGCGCGCGCGATGGGATGTAAGGCACAATTACAGTTCTATTCGGGAGCAGGAAAGCAGGAAGCCGACTTCAAGGCTGATAAAACCAAGCTTTGCGGCGTGAACGGAGTTTCCTACACCTACCGCTCGAAAAACACCGTGTGCGAGATTCGTTCCCCCATTCCGGGCAGATTTACTGTCGACAACACTCTTGCCGCCGCCGCAGTTGCCTTTGACTTCGGCGTAAGCGCGGGGTGTGTTGCAGAGGCTATATCGGGCTTCGGAGGAGCACCGGGAAGACTCAAGCGCGTCAAGGTAGCCTCGGGCTACGCCGCATCGGTCTACGTTGATTACGCGCACACACCGGATGCACTTGAAAACATACTGAACGCGGCAAAAAGCTTTTTGCCGAAATCATCAAAACTTATCCTCGTTTTTGGTTGCGGAGGCGACAGGGATAAAAGCAAACGCCCGATCATGGGCAAGATCGCAACATCGATTGCCGATGTGACGATAATAACTTCGGATAACAGCCGCAGCGAGCTGCCCGAGGATATAATCTCAGATATTCTTTCGGGAATTGATCACGAGAGCGAGCACGCGGTTATCGTGTCGCGAGCCGATGCGATAAAATACGCCGTCAGAATTGCGAAAGACGGCGACGTTATCTTCCTTTGCGGAAAAGGCCATGAAAAATACGAGATCGGCATTGGCGGCAGGCGTGATTTTGACGAGTCGCGCATAGTCGAGTGCACGGTGCTTGAGGAGCTTGCGGGAAGAGAAGAAAACAAAGGAACAAACAGTCATGAAAGTTAGATTTGCCAATAATATACCAACTGTAGAAGAGCTTGCAACCCTTTGCGGCGGTAAGCTGATAGGCGAGGGCTCGGCTCAGGTCAGCTCTGTATGTACCGACTCGAGAGAGGTCGAGGAAGGCTCGCTTTTCATCGCGATAGTCGGCGAGAGAGTTGACGGACACAACTTCCTTCCTTCCGTCATTTCGGCAGGCGCGGCGTGCGCACTTTGCTCGAGAATTCCGGACGGCGCAGATATTCCGATAATCCTTGTTGAGGATACTGTAAAAGCTCTCGGCAGACTCGGATATGAGTATTCGAAGAGCTGCAAGGCAAGACGCGTGGGTGTCACCGGAAGCGTTGGAAAGACAACTACGAAGGAATTTATCGCATCGGTCCTTTCTACCGCAGGAAAGGTTTGGAAGACCGAGGGCAACTTCAACAGCGTGATCGGGCTTCCCATGTCGCTTCTTACCCTTCCCGAGGATGCGGATTTTGCGGTTCTTGAAATGGGCATGACGGGTCCGGGCGAGATCAAGCTTCTTTCGGACATAGCGTGCCCCGAGATCGGAGTTATAACCACGATCGGAACGGCACACATGGAGCTTCTCGGCTCGCGCGAAAATATCGCTTCGGCAAAGCTCGAGATAAAGAGTTCGCTTGCCGAAAACGGCCATCTTCTTCTTTGCGGCAACGAACCTTTGCTTGCGGATGAAGGGAAGAAGGATAACAGAGTAAGTTATTTCTCAACTGATGATAAAAATTCAGATTACTACGCCTCTGATATCACCTCCGATGAGGCGGGGATGACATTCGATGCTTTCTGCGAGGGCGAGGTGATCTACGATCTTGAGATTCCCGCGATAGGAAAGCATAACGTCGCCGCTGCGCTCGCCGGCGTTGCGGTCGGATGTATGGTGGGTATTGATCCCGAGAGGATAAGACGCGGCCTTGCCGCATACAGACCTGTTGGACTTCGCCAGCAGATGACGGATATCAATGGTATCAAGATCATTTCGGATTGCTATAATGCAAGCCCCGAATCCATGAGAGCCGCAGCCGCGGTGCTCTCGACGGTCGCTTCTCACAGAAACGGCAAAAAGGTCGCACTTCTCGGCGATATGCTCGAGCTTGGCAAGAACTCCCCTGCGCTTCACTACGCGGTCGGCGAATGCTTTGCCGATGCGGGCGTTGATATTCTTGTTACCTTCGGCGAACGTGCCGAAATGATTGCAAACGGCTTTGCAGATAAGCGCGGAGAGGATAAGGTTCTTCGCTTTAGCGACAGAAGCGATGCCGTCTCCCCCGCAAAGGCACTCGCGCAGATCCTCGGCGAGGGTGACGTGCTGATCCTCAAGGCAAGCCGAATGATAGCAGCAGAGCGTGTTGCTGACGAACTTAAAAAGCTTCTTTGATTTTTGATTATATAAGATAAGGATGATAGCCATGAAGGAACGGATGCTGATTGAATTTTTTGCCATGACACTCGGAGTATTTTTTGTCACCTGGCTTATCCTTCGAAAGCTGATACCCGTGCTCAAAAGCCGAAAGATCGGGCAGAAGATCTATGACATAGGTCCCCGTTGGCACAAGGGCAAGGAGGGAACGCCTATCATGGGCGGTCTCGGATTTATAATCGCGACTTTCATAGGAATTGCTGTGATCAGCGGAGTTTATCTCTATTTCGGCCGCGTCGAAGAGCTTCTCGGCGTTTGGCTTACCCTGGCACTTGCACTTCTCAACGGTCTTATCGGATTCTTCGATGACTACACAAAGCTGATCAAAAAGCAGAATCAAGGTTTTCTCGCTTGGCAGAAGCTTCTTCTTCAGCTTCTGGTAGCCGCCGCTTACCTTTGGGCTATGAGCACCTGCGGATTTATCGACACCGCACTCGAGATCCCCTATTTCGATATCGAGCTTGAGCTTGGTATTTTCTACTACTTCTTCGCAATTCTCTTTATTTCGGGAATGGTCAACTCGGTCAACCTGACCGACGGAATTGACGGCCTCTGCTCGAGCGTTTCCGCAGTTGTCGGAGCTTTCTTTGCGGTTGTTGCGTTCATCATGCTCAGACCTGAGCTTGCAATCTTCCCCGCAACCGTTATTGGCGGCACGGTCGGATTCCTTATGTACAATTTCTACCCCGCAAAGATCTTCATGGGTGATACCGGTTCGCTTTACCTTGGTGGTGCCGTTGTCGGTATGGCTTTCCTTATCGAAGAGCCCCTCATCATTATGATCGCGGGAATCATTTACCTCATTGAAGTGGCATCGGTCATTCTTCAGGTCGGCTACTTCAAAATCACACACGGAAAGCGAATCTTCAAGATGGCTCCCATCCATCATCATTTTGAAAAATGCGGATGGAGTGAGGTCAAGATCGTCGGTGTCTTCACTCTGATCACCGCGATTGCGTGTGTGCTCGCTTATCTGGGACTTTAATTCTACTCAAAAAATCGGGAGGCTGCCGTTATGGCGTGGTTTGACAAAAGAAAACATTCGCCGTCGGTCAGCGGCGACGGCATAAAACGCCGCCGCGCAAAAAGATCCTCATCTCTTCTTATCAGCCATAAAAAAGATAAGGGCTTGATCGAGGAAAACGAAGCCTCGCTTTTGATACTGCAAAGCAGACCAGATGCATTTTTTGCAGTGATCTATGCGCTCCTGCTTGCGCTCGGTGCCGTGCTTTCATTCAGCGCGGGATCGGCTTATGCTGAGGAGGCTTACGGCTCGGGATTCTACTTTGTTATGAATCACGTAAAGCATCTGGTCAGCGGCTTGGTCGTTTCCGGATTTATCTACTTTTGCTCTCAGCCGAGATTCATGCGTATCGTTTCGATCGCGTTCTACGGTGCCTCGATCGTTCTTTTGATCGCCGTACTCTTCGTCGGTGTTACCGGCGGAGGCGCACAAAGATGGCTCAACCTCGGTTTCTTCACCCTTCAGCCCTCGGAGCTTGCCAAAACCGGCATAATCCTTCTGATGGCACTCTATCTGACAAGGCACGACAAGGCAGTCACCTCAAAGGGATTTAACAGATATTCCTTCATCCACGGATTTTTGGTACCTTCGCTGATCTTCCTTCTGGTTTGCGTGCTCGTTCTCCTTGAGGACCATTTCTCGGGAACGATCATCATCGGCGCGATCGGATTCGGAATGCTTTTCCTTGGAGGAACCTATCTTGGATGGTTCGTTTCGGTCATACCCTTCGGTGCCGTTATCGTGGCGCTCATACTGAGCACCGATTACGCAAGGCAGAGAGTGGTAAGCTTCTTCGACAAGAGTTCAAACTCGCTGACAAATAACTGGCAGTCGACTCAAGGACTTTACGCGATCGGATCGGGCGGACTTTTTGGAGTCGGACTCGGAAACTCAAATCTGAAATACGGTTACGTATCCCAGCCGCAGAACGACTTCGTTTTCACGATAATCTGCGAAGAGCTCGGCTTTTTCGGAGCCGCCGCAATACTTTTGCTTTTCTTCGCGCTGGTTGCAAGAGGAATCATCCTCGGCTCCCGCGCACCCGATAAATTCACATCTCTCGTGATCTACGGATTGACCTTCAAGCTCGCCATCCACGTTTTTCTCAACGTCGGTGTCGTAAGCGGAATGCTTCCGAACACGGGAATCTCACTTCCTTTCTTTTCAAGTGGAGGAAGCGCAACGATTTCGCAGATGATAGACATGGGTATAATCCTTGGTCTTTCAAGATTCTGCACACAGAAAAAATAAACCGAAAGGAGCCCTGAAATGCGGGTTCTTGTGACAGGCGGCGGTACGGGAGGACACGTTAATCCCGCACTTGCAATCGCAAATACAATCAAAAAGAATATTCCCGACGCCGAGATTGCCTTTGTCGGCACGGTGCGAGGACTTGAAAATCAGCTCGTTCCGAAGGCGGGATATAAGCTTTACCACGTCGACGTGCGCGGCATACGCCGTTCGCTTTCATTATATAATATCCGCTCCCTTTGGCTTGCCGCGGTTTCTCCGGTTAAAGCAAAGAAGATCATCAAGGAATTTAAGCCCGATCTTGTTGTTGGAACCGGCGGTTACGTAAGCTGGCCGATACTTGTTGCGGCTTCGAGAATGAATATTCCGACAGCAGTTCACGAATCAAATGCGGTTCCCGGACTTGCGGTCCGCAAGCTTGTTCCCTACGTTGACCGCATATTCACCAATTTCGCCGTCAGCGCTGAGATCCTCGGCAAGAGCGGCAAGGTTATGCAGGTCGGTTGCCCAATGCTTGGCGAGTTCGGCAACATCAGCCGCGCGGATGCCAGAAAGCAGCTTGGAATTCCCCTTGACTCAAAATATATCGTTTCTTTCGGCGGAAGCCTTGGCGCGGCGGCGATGAACGATATGGCTATCGAGCTCATGCGCGATTACGTTAGCGTAAACAAGAACATACGATACACCCACGCGACGGGCGGTGATCATTATGAATCAGTCAATGAGCGCTTCCTTGGCGAGGGACTTGATAAATACGAAAACATTGAGCTTCTGCAGTACATTTACGATATGCCCCTCCGTATGGCGGCGGCAGACATAATAATCAGCCGTGCGGGAGCTATCACGATCTCGGAGCTGGCGCGTCAGGGTAAGGCGGCAATACTTATTCCCTCGCCCAACGTAACCGACGATCAGCAAACAAAGAATGCTAAGGCTCTTGCCGATATCGGGGGCGCTTGTATGATCCGCGAGCCCGAGCTTGTAAACGGCAAGATCTGCAAAGAGGTTGCTTCGCTTCTTGAGGACAGAGAGAGAAGAGAGGCAATGCAAAAAGCAATCGCAGGGTTTGCGCCCCTCGATTCAAACAAACTGATTTTCGACGAGCTTATGCGCCTCGCGGAAAAGAAAAAGTAATACGTAAGGAATATAAAGAGAGAAGGTGAGTCGCTTGGGATGAATCTTATAAAACAGAATAAACCCGCGGCAAGACCTTCAGATCTGCAGACAAGCAGTTCGAACGTTTCGACTTTTGTAAAAAAGGAAGAGAAAACTTACGTCCGCAGATATGCAATGTCTGAAAGCAGACGCCGACGCTGGCTCGAGAATTACAAAAAAGGGCAGGAAGACAACATAATGTTTCCTACCGCGAAAGCCTTGAGAGCAGAGGAAGCGACTCTTGATGACAGAAGAGAAAAGGCAAAGATACTGATGATCTGTCTCGGAATAGCCTTGGTTCTGTTGCTGATCTGGCCTATGGCACGGTATGCGGCATCTCACCTTGTTGTTGAGAATATCAGGATCGAGGGAAGCTCGGCATATAGCGGGGAAGAGATACTCAGCGCCGCCGAGCTCGCTATCGGCGACAGCTTGCCGATATTCAGAACGGGAGGCATGGAAAATGCTCTCTGCACGTCACTCCCTTATCTGAAAAGCTGCAAGATCACATTTGAGCTGCCCGGAACGGTGATAATAACGCTGACAGATGAAGCTCCTGCGTTCTGCGCAGAGATATTCGGTGAGTTCTATGCGGTCAGCGCGGATCTTAGGGTCCTTGAAAGAGCGGATGAAAGCTTTTCGCATTTGATCTATATTGAGCTTCCCCTCGTTTCGCGGGCGATAGTTGGAGAAAAGATCGTTTTCGCCGACGGTGACGATTGCGATCATATAACCGAATTTCTCACCCTGCTTTCAAATTCGGAGCTTGATGGGCGTATCGACAAGGTCTATTTCGATAAGAAATTCGACATCGTCGCATGCGTTGATTCGGAATTCCGCGTAATGTTCGGCTCGCCTTCCGAGATGAAGCTGAAGCTGGCAACTGTGGCAAAGATGATCGTCGATAATTCCGAAAAGTGCGAAACGGGCGGAATCGTCGACGTCAGAGTAGTAGATATTGCAGGCATTGTCATAAATGCCGACATCGACCCCACCGCAAGGGAATGATTTCCCATAACGGCAGAAATTACAAGATAAAATTTCTCCGAATACACTTGAAATTCGGGAGAAAAAATTATATCATATTAATGTAAATAATAACTTTACCTATAAAATCGGAGGAATTGAAAATGGCATACGATTACGAACACGAGAACTTTAACACAAACGACGATCTCCTTGAAAGCGGCGTCAGCATCAAGGTAGTAGGCGTTGGCGGCGGCGGAAATAACGCAGTCAACAGAATGATCGACACCAATATCAGAGGCGTTGAGTTTATCGCGGTCAACACCGACCGTCAGGCTCTTCGCAATTCGGTATCTCCCACACTCATTCCCATCGGTGAAAAGATCACCAAGGGTCACGGCGCCGGCGCAAACCCCGAGATCGGTCAGCGCGCTGCAGAGGAGAATGCCGAAGAGATCCGCGCTGCTCTTGCAGGCGCAGATATGGTATTCATTGCAACAGGTATGGGCGGCGGAACAGGTACCGGCGCAGCTCCCGTTGTTGCAAGAATCGCACATGAAATGGATATACTCACGGTTGCAATCGTAACCAAGCCCTTCCTCTTTGAGGGTCGCCGCCGTATGCTTCAGGCGGAAAAGGGTATCGAGGAGCTCCGCAACTACGTTGACTCCCTCGTTATCATTCCCAACGAAAGACTCAAGCAGGTTTCCGAGACCCGCATCACTCTCAAGAATGCTTTCGAGATCGCCGATGACGTTCTCCGCCGCGGTGTTCAGAGCATTTCCGAGCTTATCAACGTTCCCGGATTCATCAACCTTGACTTTGCAGACGTTACAAGCGTAATGCGCGATGCAGGTTATGCACACATGGGCACAGGTTCGGCTACCGGTAAGGATAAGGCCGAGATCGCGGCAAAGGCTGCAATTTCGAGCCCGCTTCTCGAAACCTCCATCAAGGGTGCAACCGGTATTCTTGTAAGCATTACCATGTCGCCCGACGTAGGACTCGAGGATGCAGATCTTGCTTCCACCATGATCACCGCAGAGGCACATCCCGATGCGAACGTAATCTGGGGAGCAGCATTCGATCCCGATCTTGAGGATGAGATGAAGATCACCATTATCGCAACCGGTTTTGAGAACCCCGGTCACGATGAGCATAAGGCTCCCGCGCGTCCCGCACAGCCCGCACGTCCCGCTCCCGCACAGAGACCCGCTCCTCAGCAGGCAGCTCCCGCTCCTCAGCCTGCACCCCAGCCCGCTCCCGCTCCTGTGGCAGAAACTCCCGCGCCCGCTCCCGCTCCTCAGCCTGCGCCCGCACCCCAGCCCGCACCCCAGCCGGCTCAGCCTCAGAGACAGCAGCAACAGAACCCCGGCGACAGCTTTGACGATATAATGTCCATTCTTCGTCAGCGCAAGCCGAGAAACGATTTTGGCAACGGCAGAAGATAATCCCCGGAGGCAATTATTATGACACTTTCCGAATTCAGAGCTCTTCTTTTGAGCGATAAGGTTATAGATATTATTCTCGACACAGATACCTATAATGAAATAGATGACCAGTATGCGCTTGCATACGCAATGCTCTCGAAAAAGAAGATCAATCTTCTTTCGGTAAATGCAGCTCCTTTCTTCAACTCGCGCTCGTCAAGCGCCGCTGAAGGAATGGAGAAAAGTTACAATGAAATCTTTAATATCATGAAGCTCACCGATGCGGCGATGGCAGAGCAGGTGCCGGTATACCGCGGAAGTACGCGCTTCATGACTTCGAAGACCGATATCGTCGAGTCGGATGCTTGTGACAATATCATCAACACGGTAATGTCGCGCGAAACACCCGTCGTCATCGTGGCAATAGGCGCCATCACCAACGTAGCGTCAGCGTTGGCTAAGGAACCCGAGATTGCCAAGAGAAGCGCGGTCATCTGGCTTGGCGGACACGCTCTCGAGCGCCCAGACACCAAGGAATTCAATTTGCGTCAGGATATTCCCGGTGCACAGGTGCTCTTTGACTCGCACATCCCCTTCCTTCAGATCCCGTGTGACGGAGTTTGTTCTTCCTTCATCACAACCCCCGCTGAGCTTGATTATTATCTCAAGGGTAAGAATGAGCTTTGCAATTATCTGTGCTCGATCACAGGTGATTACATAAGCTGGGGATACGGAAGATCAAAGGTCGTATGGGATGTAACCGCTATCGGATGTATGACACTTCCCTCGTCGATGGAGATCGTTGAGATCCCGTGTCCTTACGTAACGAGCGATTGCCGTTATGCATTCGACAGCGCGCGCCATCACTACCTCTATGTCAGAAAGATCCGCAGAGACCCCCTATATGCGGACCTCTTCAAGACGTTGAGCGAAAAGTAATCAAAAAACGGCACTTTTTTTGAAAAAGTGCCGTTTTTTTATTGCAGAAAAGGCGAAAAAATGGTATAATATATTTGATTAATCTTTTCCGGATACGGAGGGCTTATTTATGATAAAGAAGTTTTACGGTGGATGCCCGAAGGTTTTCCACGCATCGCCCGAGTTTGCAATAAAGGGCGAACCTTTCAGCGTTTCCGCGGCTTGTCGCGCCTACTGTGATAATGCGCCGGAAAGACTTGTTATGCGTATTGAGGGCGAAAAGGATTATTATCTGCTCCCTACCGACAGATACGAACGTCTTGGAACCGCATATATGATCTATCGAGCTGATATTCCCGCATCTGCGGTAAAGGGCGATAGACTTGTTTACCGCATTGATGCAGATGGTGAGCTCAACTCCAAACTGTCTCCCTATATTTGTAAGCTGATTGATAAGCAGGATATGCCCGAGCTTTCGCCAATCACAATTACGGAGATCTTTGGCAGACCGAAGGGCAAAGAGTTTACCACGTACATTGAACTGTTCAATCCGACAGACAAGGCCGTTGATCTTTATGATTACGAGGTTCTTGTATATTCTCCCACAAAAGAGACTTTAGGTATTCCTAAGGGCAGATTACCGCTTTCAAGAGAGGCAGGTGTTAATGTCCTCGGCGCAGGCGAGACGGTTGCCTACTGGCCGATCACTCTCAAAAACTACGTGCCCGAGGTAAACTGCCTTACCAAAGAGGATTTTATCGCACAGATCAATTCAGCATATCTTTACACGAAGGATCCTATTGACGAGTCAAAGGTTCGCGTTCTTCCCGTTGATCTCACAGAGATAGACTCCGAAAGCGGCGCGCGCAAGCATATCGAAGGCATTTGCTCGCTCCCAAGCGGTCATGATACAACAACCTTGCTGATCGTTCCCCGCGGTGGCGACGAATCGAGCGCGATATTTACTCTCGTTTACAGCAACTGCTATGCCCAATGGGATACTCCCGTTCTGCGCTCGTCCTATTGGACGTTTGACCCTATGAATCCTCGCCAAGCGATCAATCTCTCGCATGCGGATTTCGCAACTCCCGGTTACCCCGCGTTTATGCAGACAGCTAAATTCGATCTCACCGCTCCCCTGCCTACGATACTCCCCATTTCTCCCATAAAGGAAGCATATCACGGTGATTATTGCGGAACTGTGGAGTTTGTTGTGCTTCCGGCAGACGGAGATTGCGAGATTGGCAAAACAACTGTTACCGTAACTCTGCCGAACGGCGAAAAGGCGGAATATGAAGCGCGCGAAGAGCACGATGGAGTTTATCGCGCACGTATTCCTGAGGAGGTTTTTGAGGAATTCTTTGAGCTTGAATATATGATAAGCGCATCCGACGGCGCAAGAACCGTTCAGCTCGGAAACGTACTTCCCATCCGTGTGCCCGTGTATGATAACCGCGGTCCCCGAATCACCTCGATGGTTCCCACACGCGGATATGCTTATGATGGCAGAAAGCCGATAGTTATCAAGGCTTCTTATACAGATGCTTCGGGCATTCGCATCAAGGATTGCTATCTGAAGCTTGACGGCAAGGATGTTACTAACGACGCAACCATAACCGCGACTTCACTTGTTTACGAACCGAAGAAGCCTCTTGAATTCGGAGAGCACACCCTCACTATCCGCCTCAAGGACGGTCTTGGAAATCGCACAACAAGAACGGTTGCGTTCAGCGTTTCCGATATGAGTGAGCTTTCCGCGTACTACGGCGAGATCCACGCCCATACCGGCGAGTCGGACGGAAACGGACTTTGCCGCGATGCCATTGAATTCGCTTATGATAACGGAGCCGATTTCTTCTCGGTCACCGAGCATTCACATTATTTTACTCAAAAGATATACGACGAGCAGAAGAGCATTGCAAATTCGCTCGACCGCCCCGGAAGATTTGCCGCGCTTTACGGCTGGGAGATGACCTGGAACAACACCTGCGGCTATTGGGGACATATGAACGTTATCGGAAGCGAGAAGATGATTTCCGATATACACGGTGTCGGTATGCCCGAGCTTTTCAAGTGGCTTGAAAGCGAGCCGAATGCAGTTGGTATGTTCAACCATCCCGGCCAGGGTTGGGGCGATTTTGAGGATTACGGCTTCTGGACTCCCGAGGCTGACAAGCAGATGGCTCTTGCCGAGATCAAGGGCAGGGGATACGATCAGCAATACGCTCTCTTGCTTTCGCGCGGTTGGCACGTTGCGCCCTCCTTCAACGAGGATAACCACGCCCCCAACTGGACTGTAGCTTCGCCCTATATTACAGGCGTTCTCGCTCCCGCGCTCACCCGTGAAAACGTGATGGAGGCCTTCCGTGCCCGCCGCGTATATTCGAGTGCCGATCCGACAATGAAGATCTTCTATAAGATCAACGGTGAGTGGATGGGCTCGAGACTTAATAACCCTGATGAGCTCAATGTGTCTGTAAAGATTACTACCGAGAATGAAAACGGCATCGGCCGCATCGAGATCGTTGGCGAGGATAATATTCTCGTCGCATATAAGGCCGTCGGTGCGCGTCGGAGCTACGAATGGAACGTAACTCTTCCCGTTGAGTTTGATTATTACTATATTCGCGTTCAGAACGGTCTGCAGTATTCGGTTACAGCTCCCGTTTGGATCGAGAACAGACAGGAGCCGAAGGTTCTTTCGATGATCCATTCGGCATCTTACGACACCCACGAAAGCTCGGCTGTTACGCTCAAGGTTGAAAATCCGACTGAAAAGACCATGGATGAAGTCAGAATTGACTTCTATCTTACCGGAATTGAAGGATTTTCTCTCCGCGATGCTGTTCCGTATGCAAAGGTCTGCATTGGTAAGCTCAAGCCCGGCAGACACGTGAGCGTTACACGTCAGCTCCCCGAACTTTCGAAGAACCGCCGCGTCAGCGCGATCGTTTCCGCAGTTTCGGATAAAAAGGTGCGCAAGGCAACGGCTTATATCCTCCTTTCGCCCATCAGCATCACTGAGGTGCTTTGTGCTTCGGGTGCTATCGAGCGCGATGGCGAAGCGATCGAAAATCCCTTCCCCTATGTTACTCTTTGCAATAATTCTGGCAACGATATAACCCTCAGGGATTCGAAGCTCGCTCTTTGGACCACCACGGGTAAGCCTCCGAAGGAAGAAAATATCTGGATCGCGGACGGCGTGAAGCTTCCTGCAAGAAGTGCGGTTGTGATCTGGTATCGCAAACCTGAAAATACTGCTTTGACTGTCGAAGATTTCAACCATAGATTTGGCACCTCTCTTATTGAGGGCGAGACTATCTTCATTTGCGACAAGCCGATCACATCGAGATCGACCGCGGGCAGAAGGCTCGATCTTATCGTGGGTGGAGAGGTTATCTCGCGCGTTACCTGGAATATGGGTGAGCGTCACGGTCAGGATGCAGAGGTGGACGAGGCATATAAGTACCGCTTCGACTGCGATATGTCGCCTCTCGGAATATTCTGTGGCAAGGGTAATCCCGCGCCCGGAAGTGTAGATTATAAGCAGCTCGGTGCACGTCTGGCGGTTGAACCGACCTACAAGGAAATCAAGAGCGCGAAGAAGCAAAGCAAGAAGGATGCTAAACGCGCAAAGCATAAGGCGCAGATCAAGTATACATCGGCAGAGGCAGGGGCCATTGCCGCTGGTTCCGCAGCACTTGCAGCATTTGCAGCCGCAGCTATCACAAAGGCTCTGGCAAAGAGAAATAAATGATGAAGTATCCTATAATCTTATCACCTATTGCCAAAAATCGCGTTTGGGGCGGAGAGCGACTCTCCGCCCTCGGCGCAGAACCTCCCATTGGAGAGCATTGGGTGCTTTCTGTGCGCGAGGATGATAACAATACAATTGCAAACGGCGAATTCGCAGGGAAGAGTCTTGATGCTGTTCTGAAATCTCATCCCGAATTTCTCGGTACCGATTGTGCAAAGGACAAGTTCCCTCTGCTTATCAAATTCATAGATTCAAAAGAGTCGCTTTCGATACAGGTGCATCCGGATGATGAAGTTGCCGCCGAATTGGGCGAGGAATGCGGAAAGACCGAGATGTGGTATATAATCGATGCCGAACCTGATTCGTATATTTATTTTGGTATCAAGGAAGAGTATTCCGAGAGAGAAGTAAAGGAAGTTATTCTTTCGGGGGCCGATCCGACACCGTATCTCAATAAGGTCCCCGTAAAAGAGGGCGAGTGCTACTTTATCGCCGGCGGAACTCCGCACGCTATCGGCGGCGGAAACTATATTTGCGAGATACAGCAGAATTGCGACACCACTTACCGTATCTATGATTACGGCAGACCTCGCGAGCTCCACTTGAAGCAAGCTGCGTCTTCGGTCAAGAAATTGCCGATGAGTAATACGAACAGGGGCGATGTCCTTGCCGAGTGCGAATATTTTACATCCGCGCTTATTACGGTTGAGGGCGAACTGCCTATTGAAGCAACTACAGAAAGATTTGTTTCCCTGACGGTTATCAAAGGCAAAGGCAGCATAATTGCGGGAAATGCCGAATATCCCATCGAGGAAAGAGATTCTGTCTTTATTCCGGCGGGAGAAGAGAAGTATGCTCTTCGCGGAAATATTGAGCTTATCAAAACGACGATATAAAACAAAAAACCGATGCGTTTCCGCATCGGTTTTTTGCACAGCAAGGATTTTCGGATGTGCAAATATTATGTTGGATTAAATTACTTAATCTCAACGGTAGCGCCAGCCTCGGTAAGAGCAGCCTTGATGGACTCAGCTTCTTCCTTAGCAACGCCTTCCTTAAGGGTCTTGGGAGCACCCTCAACGAGCTCCTTAGCTTCCTTAAGTCCGAGACCGGTGATCTCACGAACTGCCTTGATAACGCCAAGCTTGTTAGCGCCGAAGGATGCGAGAACTACGTCGAACTCGGTCTTCTCTTCTGCAGCAGCGGGAGCAGCAGCGCCTGCGCCTGCAGCAGCACCTGCGGAAACGTTAGCAGCGGATACGCCGAACTCTTCCTCACATGCAGATACGAGCTCGGAGAGCTCAAGAACGGTAAGTGCCTTGATGGAATCAAGGATAGCGATAATCTTTTCGTTTGCCATTTTAAATGACCTCCTGAATATTTAAATGTTATGCCGCGGGAGCTTTATGCTTCTGCGGGAGCTTCTGCAGCCTCAGCGGGCTGCTCGTCCTTCTTGGCAACCTGGTCAAGAACATAGACGAATTTGGTAAGGGGAGACTGGATGCAAGCGAGCAACTGTGCAATGAGAGTTTCCTTCGAGGGAATGGTAGCAAGTCTTTCAACTGCTGCGGCGTCGATAACTTCGCCGTCACAGTAACCTGCAAGGAGAGTGAAGGACTCAATCTTGTCAGCATACTGCTTGAGGATCTTAGCGGGAGCTACTGCATCTTCGGGGCTGACTGCGATAGCGGTCATACCGGAGAGATACTGCTTGATATCACCGTAGCCGCACTCTTCGCATGCTCTGCCGGTGAGGGTGTTCTTAACTACCTGGTAGGAAACGCCTGCTTCGCGGAGTTCCTTACGGAGTTTGGTATCATCCTCAACGGTGATTCCCTGGTAGTTAACAACTACACCGGAAACCGAGTTGCGAATCTTCTCGGAAAGCTCGGAGACAACCTGCTGCTTCTGCTCAAGTATAGCTTTGCTGGGCATGTGTTTAACCTCCTAATGGTTTGAAATCGTAAAAAAATATCCTTACTCCCGAAATGCGCGCACACAGAGAGAAAGGACACAAATAAAGCTATTTGATTCTTCCTCGGCAGGGTGGCATTCGCTTTTACGGGAACCTGCTGTCTTTGGATAACGGCATAGATTATACCACATTTGAATCGATTTGTCAATACCTTTTTGAAAAAAAGTTTTGATTTTTAGAAAAATGTTTGTTTTTTCATAAATTAGATGCTTTTATGAGGTGATAATACGCCTTGTTTACATCAGGTTCATATTTGAGGTGTATAATAGAATAAATATACAATTCGGAGTTTTATAATGGCAAAAATTACTTTTACTCGCAACAAGGATGCTGCGATTGAAAATATCAAGGGTTACCTGACCGTGAGCCTTGCTTTGGCGCTCGTTGCCGCTGCTTTAAGGTCTCTGGCGTATCTGTTCTCATTCGATGCTGAAATAGGATACTTTAACGGAAGCTTTCTTGCAAAGATCGCTACCTATTTTATAATAGCGTTTTGTGCCTTTGCTTCGACGGGATTGATATTTATTTCGAAAGAGGCTGTGCTCCCGCGCAAGCTCAACAATGAGGGCAACTCGATCTATTTTGCTTCGGTTTTCGCAGGATTTATTATGATTGCTGATTTTGCCTACAAGCTTTACCTGATGATGGGCGAGGATAAGTTCAGTTACTACAAATTCATTTTTGCTCCCGCTTTCAAATCGGATAATGCTTATATCATCAGAGCTACCGCGGTCATCGAGATCGTTGGAGTTGCATCGAGCCTTCTCGCTGCAGTATGCTTCTTCCTTCGCTCTTCCAAGAAGTTTGATTCCAAGCTTTGTGCTTGGCTCGGATTCTTCCCGATCATCAGAGCTCTTACAGGAGTTGCGCAGATCTATTTCGAGATGGAAGTGCAGATGAATCATCCCTCGAAGCTTATGCTCGAGTTCGCTCTCATTGCGCTCATGATCGCGTTTCTTTTTGAGCTCAGATTCTTTGTTTCCGAGGATCGCGCAAAGCCGATCGAGTTTATTGTTTTTTCGTGCGGTGCGCTCATCATATCGATTTCTGCGGGAATCTCCGAAATGGTCGGATTTTTTGCAGGTAAGCTCTCCAAGGGCGATTTTTGCATTGAGGCATTCTTCTGCCTTGCAATGGGACTGTACGGTGCCGCCAGAACGATCTCTTACGTAAGATCGCTTGAAACTAAGGCGCCCGAGCAGGTAACGGAAGAATAATTCCTTCCTTATTATATATATGACAAATTTTCGCATTTGCGAAGAAAAGAGAGGCGGACGGCATGTCGGTTGATTTTGCGGTTGAACGAATCATATGGCTTCATAAAAGAATAAAGGACGGTTATTATCCGAATGCTATGCGTCTTTCCGAACGCTTCGGGATTTCTCACAGACAGGCCCAGCGCGACTGCGATTATCTGCGCCGCAAGCTCGAGGCTCCCGTAGCATTTGACAGGTCGAAGCAGGGATATTATTATACCGAGAATTTTTCTCTGCCTGATTCCATTAGGGTTGAGGACCCGCGAGATATTTCCAATATCGTGGCGCTTGCGGATATGCTTGGTGGAGGCGACGGAGAATCCACCCAGATAGGCATTCCGTATTCCGCTCTTTTGCAGATCCCGGATAAGCTCGTTGCTCTCGAGCTTGCTCCCTTTGTGACGCGACGCGTTGGATCGAAGGGGAGATACATATGCGAATTTCAGAACATCCGTCTCTTCTTCGGCGCGCTCATCGCTTCGGATGCCGAGATACGTATAATTGAGCCCGCCTGGCTTCGCGAGGATTTTTGCCGTTCGCTTGATAAATTGCGCATGGCTAACACGGAAGAAGAGGAAAACTGGGACGAAGTACAGTAATATTGGTGAATTTGTTCAAAATGTGGTATTTTCCGCATTTTGAACAAAAACAAATGCCTGCATTTTCATCGGCTAACAGATAAAAACAGGTAAAAAACGAGCCTTTCGGGGCACTTTTAAGGTTAATTTGTGAAATATGCATAAAAATAGATGCTGAATTATGGCTAAATTCTACTATATGTAATATTGCAAATGGACGAAAAATGTAGTATAATATTGGAGCTTGATGTGCGAAGAATGCGTTGAAGCGAAAGGTTGCCGCAAGAACATGCGGGTAATTTTCGTGGAGAAGTCCGAATTTAATCGGGCGCGTGGGCTATGTCAGGTACCGGGTGGCCTTTGTTCAAGGGTTACTTCGTGACGACGGCTTTGTAGCCGTACGATCCGGAATTCGCGTCGCGCCGTGCTTGCGTGACGGCGGCGAGTGGCGGGTTTCGGCTTTTGTATGGCTGCAAAACGAAACGCACGGAACGGTGCATAACAGAAACCGCTCCTAACTTTTCGAACGCGCTGCGCAAATGGCTACATTTTATTATATTCGCACGCACGCGAGAGAAAAAACAAGGAGGAAAACACAAGATGGCAGTTAAGGAACAGCTCAGAGTCAAGCTGAAGAGCTACGATCACACACTCGTTGACGCGGCAGCCGCAAAGATCGTCGAAGTTGCTAAGCGCAACGGCGCCGAGGTTTCGGGTCCCATTCCGCTTCCCACCGAGAAGGAGATCGTAACCATTCTCCGTGCAGTCCACAAGTACAAGGACAGCCGCGAGCAGTTTGAGCTTCGCAACCACAAGAGACTCATTGATATCAAGAAGCCTTCGAAGAAACTCACCGAAGAGCTTATGAACATTGAGCTTCCCGCAGGCGTTGATATTCAGGTAACCCTCTAATCAACACCACCCCCCACCACAACACGCTCAAGTGAGCGCTTGTCGGTCAAGTTGGCGTAATGCCGAAAGGTAAAATTCAAAGCGTCAACCAATAACCTTCAGGAGGAAAAGAAAATGAAAAAGGGCATTATCGGTAAGAAGATCGGTATGACTCAGATTTTCGACGAAGTCGGAAACGTCATCCCGGTAACGATAATCCAGGCTGGTCCCTGCGTAGTATCGCAGAAGAAGACCACTGAACAGGACGGCTACAATGCCGTACAGCTCGGCTTTGAGGATTGCAAAGATAAGCACGCAACCAAGGCTGAGATCGGACATTTCGCAAAGAACGGACTTACCACTAAGAGACATCTCAAGGAGTTCCGCCTTGAAGATTGCTCCGGCTACAACGTAGGTGATGTCGTATCGGTCGAAACCTTCGCCGTTGGCGAGAAGGTCGACGTAACAGGTATGACCAAGGGCCGCGGTTACACCGGTGCTATCAAGAGATGGAACCTCGCTAAGCTGAGAATGACACACGGCGTTGGCCCTGTGCATCGTCAGTCCGGTTCTATGGGTGTTATCGACCCTGCGAGAATTTTCAAGAACAAGAAGATGGCAGGTCAGTACGGTAACGAACAGGTTACCATTCTTAATCTTGCCGTTGCTAAGATCGATGCAGAGAACAACCTTATCGCAGTTCGCGGCGCTATTCCCGGCGCTAAGGGCGGTATCGTATTCATCCGCGACTCGATCAAGGCTTGACGAAAGAAGGAGGATTTGACAAATGCCTAACATTAAAGTACTTGATATGACAGGCAAGGAAGTCGGCGAAATGAGCCTCTCTGAGAAGCTTTTCGGAGCTGAGGTAAACGCATCCGTCCTTCACGCCGCAGTCAGAGCTTTCATGCTCAACCAGAGACAGGGTACTCAGTCCACCCTTACCCGTACCGAGGTAAGCGGCGGCGGTAAGAAGCCCTGGAGACAGAAGGGTACAGGCCGCGCACGTCAGGGTTCCACCCGTGCTCCTCAGTGGGTACACGGCGGTATCGCTCTCGGCCCCAAGCCCCGCACCTATCGCACCGAGCTCAACAAGAAGACCAAGAGAGTTGCTCTCTTCAGCGCACTCTCCGATAAGGCTGCTAACGGCAACCTCATCATTCTTGACGAGTGCAAGCTCGAGTCCTACAAGACCTCTGAGATGGTAAAGATGTTTGCTGCTCTCGGTCTTAACAAGGATGTAGAGAAGACCTACAAGGTCGGCGACGAGAAGAAGACTCGCACCGAGACCGTAGCATGCAAGACCCTGCTCGTTCTCCCCGAGGCTGATCGCGTAGTCGTTAAGAGCTGTGCCAACATTCCCACCGCAGCAACCACTCTTTACAGCACCATCAACGTTTATGAGATTCTCAATGCTGAGAAGCTCGTAATCACCAAGGCTGCTGTTGAGAAGCTCGAGGAGGTATACGCATAATGAAGAAAATGGTACAGGATATCATCATTGCTCCCGTTATCACCGAGGCGAGCATGGATATGATGAACGAAAAGAAGTATGTATTCAAAGTTATGACTTCCGCAACCAAGCCTGAGATTGCAAACGCAGTTGAGGTTATGTTCGGTGTAAAGGTTGCAGCAGTCAATACCATGATGATGAAGCGCAAGGAAAAGAGAGTTCGCTACAACTATGGCTACACTGCAGAGTGGAAGAAGGCCATCGTTACTCTTACTGAGGACTCCAAGACCATCGCCTTCTTCGACGGTATGAACTAAGTAGGAGGAAACGAATAATGCCTACAATCAAATATAAGCCTACGACACCTGCCAGAAGACATATGTCTGTTGCTTCCTTCGAGGAAGTAACCAAGTTCTCTCCCGAGAAGAGTCTGGTAGTTATCAAGAAGAAGCACGCAGGACGTAACTCCTACGGTAAGATCACCGTTCGTCACAGAGGCGGTGGAAACAAGGTTAAGTACCGTATCATCGACTTCCGTCGTAACGACACTGAGTCCGCAAAGGTTATCGGTATCGAGTACGACCCCAACCGTACCGCATATATCGCACTCCTTGAGAACGAGTCCGGTAAGAAGAGCTACATCATTGCTCCCGCAGGACTTAAGGACGGCGATGTTGTTTCCTCCGGCGCAGAGGCTGATATCAAGCCCGGTAACACCCTGCCCCTTGCAAACATCCCCACCGGTACTTTCATTCACAACATTGAGCTTCACCCCGGCAAGGGCGGTCAGCTTGTCCGTTCCGCTGGTTCCGCAGCTCAGCTCATCTCGAAAGAGAATGATCAGGCTCTCATCCGTCTTCCCTCCGGCGAAGTCAGAATCGTTGCTCTCAACTGCAAGGCTACTATCGGCCAGGTTGGTAACATCGAGCATGACACCGTTAAGGTTGGTAAGGCAGGTAAGACCCGCCACAAGGGTATCAGACCTACCGTTCGCGGTTCTGTAATGAACCCCTGCGATCACCCCCACGGTGGTGGTGAAGGTAGATCCCCCATCGGTCATCCCGGACCGCTTACTCCTTGGGGCAAGCCCGCTCTCGGTTATAAGACTCGTAACAAGAAGGCTCTTACCGAGAAGTTCATCGTAAAGCACAGAAACGCTAAATAAGGAGGGAATATAGAATGAGCAGAAGTCTTAAGAAGGCGCCTTTTGTTGAAGAGAAACTCATCAGCAGAGTTCGCGCTATGAACGAAAAGAACGAGAAGAAAGTCATCAAGACCTGGTCCCGTGCATCTACAATATTCCCCGAATTCGTAGGCCACACCATCGCGGTTCACGACGGCAAGAAGCATGTTCCGGTATACATCATCGAGGACATGGTTGGACACAAGCTCGGTGAGTTTGCTCCCACCCGCCGCTTCCCCGGCCACGCAGGCACCAAGACATCCAACACCGGTAAATAATCGAGGAGGAAAGAAGAATAATGGAAGCAAGAGCTTATCTTAAATATTTGAGAATTTCTCCCCGTAAGGTAAAGATCGTTCTCGATCTCATCCGCGGTAAGGATGCTGACGTTGCAATGGCAATTCTCAAGAACACCCCTAAGGCTGCATCTCCCGAGCTTATCAAGCTCCTCAAGAGTGCAATCGCAAATGCAGACCACAATTTCCAGATGGACACCGCAAACCTTTACGTTTCCGAGTGCTTCGTCTGCCCCGGTCCTACTCTCAAGAGATACATGCCCCGCGCTAAGGGTTCGGGCAACAGAATTCTCAAGAGAACATCTCATGTAACCCTCGCGGTTAAGGAAAGAGAAACTAAGGAGGTCAATGCCTAATGGGACAGAAAGTTAATCCTCACGGCCTTCGCGTTGGCGTCATCAAGGGCTGGGATTCCAGATGGTGCGTCAAGGACGAGGTTTTCGGAGATACACTTGTACAGGACTACAAGATCAGAAAGCTCCTCAAGGAAGAGCTTCAGAAGGCAGGCGTGCCTAAGATTGAGATCGAAAGAGATCAGTATAGAGTAAGAGTTTACATCCACTGCGCAAAGCCCGGTCAGGTTATCGGCCGCAGCGGTGACAACATCGAAAAGATGAAGAAGGAAGTTGAAGCTATCGTAGGCAAGGATGCCAACGGTAAGGTAATTCCCGTATCCATCAACGTTGTTGAGGTTCGTAATCCCGAGCTCAACGCACAGCTCGTAGCAGAAAACATTGCAGCTCAGCTCGAAGGCCGTGTGGCTTTCCGCCGTGCAATGAAGATGGCTATCAGAAATACAATGCGCCTTGGCGCACGCGGAATCAAGATCACCTGCGGCGGTCGTCTCGGTGGTGCGGAAATCGCACGTTCTGAGCACTACCACGAGGGTACCATTCCGCTTCAGACCATCCGTGCAGACATCGACTACGGTTTCTGGGAGGCTAACACCACCTATGGTAAGATCGGTGTAAAGGTATGGATCTACAACGGCGAAGTCCTCAACGAGGGCGCAGCTCGCGAGAGAAGAAACGATCGTAGAAACGATCGTAGAGGCGATCGCAGAAACAACGGTGAGCGCCGCGACAACCGCGGTCCCCGCAACAATGACCGCCGTCAGGGTGGTAACAGACCTCAGGGCAATCGCCCCCAGGGTAACCGTCCCCAGGGCAACCGTCCCCAGGGCGCACGTCCCACTAAAGAAGGAGGCGCAAACTAATGTTAATGCCTAAAAGAGTAAAGTTCCGTCGCGTACAGCGTGGCCGCCTTACAGGTAAGGCTTCCCGCGGTAACGAACTGGCGTACGGTGCTTACGGTCTCGTAGCTCTTGAGCCTGCTTGGATCACCTCCAACCAGATCGAGGCTGCCCGTATCGCAATGACCCGTTACATCCGCCGTGGCGGTAACGTTTGGATCAAGATCTTCCCCGATAAGCCCATCACTGAGAAGCCTGCTGAGACCCGAATGGGTTCCGGTAAGGGTTCGCCTGAGTACTGGGTAGCAGTCGTTAAGCCCGGACGCATTATGTTCGAGATGGACGGCGTATCTGAGGAAGTTGCAAAGGAAGCTATGCGTCTTGCTTCGCATAAGCTCCCCATCAAGTGCAAGTTTGTTTCTAAGGAGGTAACAGAATGAAGATCAGCGAGATCAGAGCAATGAGCGTTGAAGAACTCAATGCTAAGCTCAAGGAACTGAAGGAAGAGCTGTTCAACCTCCGCTTCCAGCTTGCCATCAACCAGCTCGAGAACACCAACCGCATCAGCGAAGTCAAGCGCGACATCGCACGCGTTATGACTGTTCAGAACGAGAAGAACGCGTAAGGAGGCTAAAGTAAATGGAAGACAGAAACCTCAGAAAAGTAAGAGTCGGACTTGTTGTTAGCAACAAGATGGACAAGACCGTTACCGTTGCTATTGCGGACAACGTAAAGCACCCCATCTACGGTAAGATCGTTAAGCACACTCTCAAGGTTCACGCTCATGACGAGAACAACGAGTGCGGCATCGGCGATAAGGTCAGCATTATGGAAACCCGTCCTCTCTCCAAGACTAAGAGATGGCGTGTAGTTACCATCATCGAAAAGGCTAAATAATCTAGCGGCACAATTCATATAGTAAATACGTCAAAAATCGTATTGAAACAGGAGGAATCTTAAGTGATACAGCAAGAATCAAGAATGAAGGTTGCCGACAATACCGGCGCCAAGGAGCTTCTCTGCATTCGCGTTCTTGGTGGCACCGGCCGCAGATATGCAAATATCGGCGATGTTGTTGTTGCTACTGTTAAGAAGGCAAGCCCCGGCGGAATCGTTAAGAAGGGCGACGTTGTAAAGGCAGTTATCGTGCGCAGCACACACGGCACCAAGAGAGCAGACGGCTCATATATCAAGTTCGATGAGAACGCAGCGGTCATCATCAAGGAAGACCAGACCCCCCGTGGCACTCGTATCTTTGGCCCGGTGGCAAGAGAGCTCAGAGAAAAGCAGTACCTCAAGATACTGTCTCTCGCTCCCGAAGTACTTTAAGGTAAGGAGATAAAAACGATGAATATCAAAACTGGCGATACTGTCGTACTTCTCACCGGTAAGGCAGCAGAAAAGAAAGATAAGAACGGCAAGGTACTCACTCACGAAGTAATCGCTGTTTCTCCCAAGGAGGACAAGGTTATCGTTAAGGGTGTTAACACCGTTCACAAGCACGTAAAGGCTCGCCGTCAGGGCGAAACCAGCTCCATCGTTGATACCGAGGGTGCTATCTACGCGTGCAAGGTAGCTCTTTATTGCCCCGCTTGCGATAAGGGCGTAAGAGTAAAGACCGTTCTTAAGGACGGCAAGAAGATCCGCACTTGTGCTAAGTGTGGCAAGGAACTGTAAGGAGGTAGGGAATTATGGCAAGACTTAAGGAAACTTATAGAAATGAAGTAGCTCCCGCACTCATGCAGCAGTTCGGCTACAAGAGCACCATGCAGATCCCCCGCCTTGACAAGGTTGTCCTCAACGTAGGCTCCAGCGAGGCAAGAGATAACGCAAAGGTCATCGAGAACATCATCGGCGACCTCACCCTCATCACCGGTCAGAAGGCAGTTCCCACCAAGGCTCGCAAGTCCGTCGCAAACTTCAAGGTTCGTGAAGGCATGACCATTGGTGCAAAGGTTACTCTCCGCGGCGAGAGAATGTACGAGTTCGTTGACAAGCTCTTCAACTTCGCACTCCCCCGCGTACGTGACTTCAAGGGTATCAACCCCGATGCATTCGACGGCAGAGGAAACTATGCTCTCGGTCTTAAAGAGCAGCTTATCTTCCCCGAGATCGAGTACGACAAGATCGACAAGATCCGCGGTATGGATATCTGCTTCGTAACCACCGCAAATACTGACGAAGAGGCTCGCGCACTGCTTGCAGCGCTCGGCGCTCCCTTCGCAAAGAACTAATCAAGGAGGTAGGCAAAAATGGCAAAGAAGGCAATGATTAACAAGCAGCAGGCTAAGCAGAAGTTCTCCACCCGTGAGTACAACCGTTGCAAGATCTGCGGCCGTCCCCACGCTTACCTTCGTAAGTACGGCATCTGCCGTATCTGCTTCCGCGAGCTGGCTTACAAGGGCCAGATCCCGGGCGTAAGAAAGGCATCCTGGTAAGTAATTACCAACCCCACACTATCGGCAGGAAATTAAGCTACGGCCCGATTTAACCGCCGATACGCCGCCGTTTGCCAACGGCAGCAAGATAAATTAAACTTGCATATGGAGGAAAATTAAAATGCAAATGTCAGACGTTATCGCCGATATGCTCACACGAATCAGAAATGCTAACGATGCAAAGCATGCAACTGTGGACATTCCGGCATCCAACATGAAGAAGGCAATCGCCGAAATCCTCGTAAATGAGGGTTATGTTTCCGCTTTCGAAGTAATCGAAGACGGCAAGCAGGGTATCATCCGTGTCACCCTTAAGTACACCGGCAAGAAGCAGAAGGTTCTCCGCGGTATCCGCAGAGTATCCAAGCCCGGTCTTCGTATCTACGCAGGCTGTGAAGAGATGCCCCGTGTAATGAACGGTCTCGGCATCGCTATCGTATCCACCTCGAAGGGCATCATGACCGACAAGCAGGCTCGTAAAGAGAAGGTTGGCGGCGAAGTGCTCGCTTTCGTATGGTAATTAAGGAGGTAGCAAGATGTCTAGAATTGGTAGAAACCCCATCACCCTCCCCGCAGGCGTTGAAGTTAAGGCTGAAGCAGGTCTCGTAACTGTTAAGGGCCCCCGCGGTACTCTCACTGAGAAGATCTCTGAGAGAATGACTGTTAAGGTTGAGGCAGGCGTTCTTACTGTTGAGCGTCCCACCGATGAGAAGGCTGACAGAAGCCTCCACGGTCTCACCCGTACACTTATCAACAACATGGTTATCGGCGTAACCGAGGGTTACACCCGCGTACTTGAGATTCACGGTACCGGTTACAGAGCAACCATGCAGGGTAATAACCTTCTCCTTTACGTAGGTCACTCCCTCGTAAACGGAAAGCCCCAGGCAAAGTTCACAATCGCTCAGCCCGAAGGCATCACCTTCGAGGTTGCAGAGAAGGTCGTTCCGATCACCATTACCATCAAGGGTAACAGCAAGCAGGCAGTTGGCCAGATCGCAGCAGTTATCCGCGGTAAGAGACCTCCCGAGCCTTACCACCAGAAGGGTATCCGTTACGCAGGCGAAAATGTCCGTCGTAAGGAAATGAAGAAGAAGAACTAAGAGAGAGGAGTAAAGAACAATGGTATCTAAGAAGGATAAGAACGCAGCGCGTATCAAGAGACATACCAGAGTCAGAGCAAAGATCTCCGGCACCACCGAGCGTCCTCGTCTCGCTGTATATCGTTCCACTAACAATATCAGCGCGCAGATCATCGACGATGTCAAGGGCATCACTCTTGTAAGTGCTTCTTCCTACGAGAAGGAATTTGAAGTTGGCGGCAACAAAGAGGCTGCCAAGAAGGTCGGCAAGCTCGTTGCCGAAAGAGCAATCGAAAAGGGTATCACCGAAGTCGTATTCGACCGCGGCGGCTATCTTTATCACGGACGTGTATCGGAACTGGCTGACGGCGCTCGCGAGGGCGGCCTGAAGTTCTGAGTCTTCGGACTGACTTCCGGTTTGTACACTGTTCAACTAAAATTAATTGAACATTTCAGGAGATTAAAATGGCATTCAGAAACAATAATTACGAGGAAAAGCAGTATATTGAGAACCTCGTAGCACTGAACCGTGTTTCCAAGACCGTTAAAGGTGGACGTATCGCCCGCTTCGCAGCTCTTATGGTAGTAGGCGACGGCCACGGCCACGTTGGCGTAGGTATCGGCAAGGCTGCCGAAGTTACCGAGGCCATCCGCAAAGGTGTTGAAGACGCAAAGAAGAATATGATCACCGTATCCCTTAAGGGCACCACCATTCCTCACGAGGTTCTTGGAAGTCGGATCGTAGCCATGTCGTTCTGT
>JAZORB010000220.1:0-7604 GCA_045656385.1 Eubacteriales bacterium
CGACCGAAAGGTCGGCGCGGAAAGCGGGGGTGAAGGGGGCGGAGCCCCCTTCATTTCTTTACGATGTCATCCTGAGGGCACGTCCGCAGACGTGTGGTGCCCTCAGGATGACATCGTTTTTTCTTGCAGGGGCTTCGCCCCTGCACCCCGTTTTGTAAGTGCTAACATAGTTTTTCTATTTTTTGCACAAATTACTATTTGATTTGTATTAATCGAAAATTCCCGAGTGACGACGGAATTTTACCGTATCACTGCTTTCTGCACTCCAAAATATTGACAACACAAAAAAATAATGATATAATTAAAATGTATAAAATCAATCACCCGGAGGCCTGAATGAAACCCAAGCATATACTCATCATCATGACCGACCAATGCCGTGCCGATGCGCTCGGCGCTTATGGCAACACCTACGCGCAGACTCCCGCGATCGACGAGATCGCCGAGGGTGCCGCGATCTTCAACCGCGCGGTCACTCCCTCTCCCGTCTGCGTTCCCGCGCGTCTTTCGCTCCTTGCGGGACAGTACGTTAACCGCACGGGTAACTCGAACAACAACCCCAAAACCTGCTACACGGGCGAGGGATTCTATTCGATGCTCACAAAGGCGGGCTTTGAATCCTGCTGCGTCGGCAAGATGCACCACGTTTGGGACAGATTCGGCCTTATGGGCTTCGGCTCGCGCCACACACAGGAGGAAATGTCGCAGCCCGAGGACGACTACACGCAGTTCATCAAGAATTCGCCCTACAAGAACGTCTTTGACTACAACGGTCAGCGAAGCGATATGTACTACGTTCCTCAGGTAAGCCAGCTCCCCGCAGAGGCGCACCCGACGCAGTGGATCGGCGACCGCTCGGTCGAGTTCATCGAGAAATGCGACCCCGAAAAGCCGATGTTTTTGATGTCCTCCTTCATCCATCCGCATCCGCCCTTCTGCCCTCCCGCGCCCTGGAACAAGCTCTTCCGCGAGATCCCCGAGGCTCCCTTTGTGCCAGAGGAAACGCCCGAGCTGAAATATCTGCTCCCCCCCGCCTTCGACCTTGACGAGCGACTTTGCATGACGGATATGGACATCCGCCGCGCGAAGAATTTCTATTACGCCTGCGTTTCCTTCATGGATTACCAGATCGGCAGGATCACAGACGCGCTCAAGGCGAAGGGAATGTATGACGACACCGTCATCCTCTTTATCTCCGACCACGGCGAGACTCTCGGCGACTACCGCCACACGGGCAAGCGCACGATGCTCTCCTCGGCAAACCGCATCCCCTTCATCCTCCGCGTTCCCGGAATGGAGGGCGGCGAGAGAGTCGATCCCGTTTCCCTCGTCGACGTTGCGCCCACGCTCCTCTCGCTCTTCGGAGTCGATTACGATCCCGCCGAGTTCGACGGCATCGACATCCTCTCGGGCAAGCACTCGGAGGTCTACTCGCAGTATGAGTGCGGCGAGAAGGCTTGCTACATGGTTGCGGGCGCGGATGACAAGCTGATCTACAACGCCGCCAACGACAAATACGCATATTTCACCGAAGTCCCCGAGCACATCGACCGCTACGCCGAGGGCGGCGAGCGAGTTGAATATCTCAAGGCTCTGCTTGACGCACACATCGCGGCGGACAAGTGCCCCGAGGCAAAGAACCCGAACAAGGGTGCAAAGAAGGGCGAAAAGAAGGAAAAGATCCGCGATTTCGGCGGCGACCGCATGGACCACCAGACCCGCCGCGACGAAGAAGCCGCGCGCATCCCCTCACAGTACAAGATCGACCTGCGCCGCTTTGTCGGTGACGATTATACCTGAAATACATAAAAAACAAGGATATTGCGAATGCAATATCCTTGTTTTTATGCGTTCAGTTAAATTACTGTGCAGCGTTAACGATAGCAGCGAACTTCTCGGGAACGAGGGATGCGCCGCCGATGAGACCGCCGTCAACGTCGGGCTTTGCAAGAAGCTCTGCAGCGTTAGCGTCGTTCATGGATCCGCCGTACTGGATGGTTACGGACTCTGCAACCTCTTCGCCGTAAAGACCTGCAACTACCTTACGGATAACTGCGCAAGTCTCCTGTGCCTGCTCGGGGGTAGCGGTGAGGCCGGTGCCGATTGCCCAAACGGGCTCGTATGCGATGATAACGTTCTTGAGCTCCTCAGCGGTGATGCCTGCGAGGTCGAGCTTGGTCTGCATGCCAACTACTTCGTCGGTGATGCCTGCAAGTCTCTCTTCCTTAACCTCTCCGAGGCAGAGGATGACCTTCATGCCTGCTGCGAGAGCAGCCTTGGTGCGGAGGTTAACGGTCTCGTCGGTCTCTGCGAAGTACTGACGTCTCTCGGAGTGGCCTACGATAACGTACTCAACGCCGATAGCGCGGAGCATTTCAGCGGAAACTTCACCGGTGTATGCACCCTTGGGTGCGAAGTGAACGTTCTCAGCGCCGATCTTGATATTGGTGCCCTCTGCTGCTTCCATAGCTGCTGCGATGGTAACGTAGGGAGCGCAGAAAATGATGTCGCAATTATCCTTGCCTGCTACGAGGGGGGTTACGTTCTTGATGAATTCCTTTGCCTCTGCGGGGGTGAAGTTCATCTTCCAGTTGCCTGCGATTACTGTTCTTCTCTTTGCGGGATTCATATGTTTATCCTACCTTTCAAAATTTACAACATTCAAATTGGATGTTCGGACGGAAATCCGAAAAGTTTTCGTCCACCTTTTTCAAAAGGTGGCGCCGTCAAGGGCGCGTAGCCCTTGTCGCGCTCCGCAGAGCGCGAAACTCTTTTTGTGCTTCGGAATGGCGACGCCTCGTCGGCATTCCGGAAGGAGTCAAACCTTACCTTGCGTAAGGTTTGCGCTCCTTCACCCTTATTTACCTAAAAGCTTTTTCCTTATTCCTTATCCATAAGGCAAGCGATGCCGGGAAGCTCGAGACCCTCAAGGAACTCGAGAGATGCGCCGCCGCCGGTGGAGATGTGAGTCATCTTGTCTGCGTAGCCGAGCTTTTCAACAGCTGCTGCGGAGTCGCCGCCGCCGATGATGGAGATCGCGCCGCTCTCTGCAACTGCGTTAGCAACTGCATTGGTACCTGCTGCGAAGTTTGCCCACTCGGAAACGCCCATCGGGCCGTTCCATACAACGGTGCCTGCGCC
This sequence comes from Eubacteriales bacterium, assembly GCA_045656385.1. Lineage (GTDB taxonomy): Bacteria > Bacillota > Clostridia > Oscillospirales > CAG-272 > CAG-390. The sequence goes on from JAZORB010000220.1 coordinate 3,142, forward strand.
CTTGATAGCCTCTGCGAAGAGCTTCTGGGTGTTTGCGCCGATGTCAAGACCCATCCAACCGTCGGGAATGTTGTCGGAGTCAACGTCCATATACTCGGTGTTCTCGTCGTATGCCTTACCTACTCTGTTGTCAATGGGGAGGAGGAACTTAACGCCCTTTGCCTCTGCCTTTGCCATCATTTCCTTTGCAAGCTCGATCTTGTCATGCTCGCAGAGGGAGGTACCAACGCTGTAACCCTGAGCAGCGAAGAAGGTGTATGCCATACCGCCGCCCATGATGAGGGTGTCAACCTTCTCGATGAGGTTGTTGATAACGCCGATCTTGTCGGAAACCTTTGCGCCGCCGAGAATGGGAACGAAGGGACGAGCGGGATCCTCAAGAGCCTTGCCCATTACGCCGATTTCCTTCTGGATGAGGTAGCCGCAAACTGCGGGGAGGTAATCAGCTGCGCCTGCGGTGGAAGCGTGTGCACGGTGAGCTGCGCCGAAAGCGTCGTTTACGAAGATCTCTGCCATAGAAGCGAGTTCCTTTGCAAACTCGGGATCGTTCTTCTCTTCTCTCTTGTCAAAACGGGTGTTCTCGAGAAGGAGAGCGTGTCCGCACTCGAGAGCTGCAGCCATAGCCTTGGTCTCTTCGCCGATGGTGTCGGGAGCGAGCTTAACTTCCTGGCCGAGGAGCTCGGAAAGACGAGCCGCTACGGGAGCGAGGGTGTACTTGGGGTTAACTTCGCCCTTGGGCTTGCCCATGTGAGAGCAGAGGATAACTGCCGCGCCCTGGTCGAGGAGGTACTTGATGGTGGGGATAGCCTCAACGATTCTCTTGTCGGAGGTGATCACGCCATCCTTGAGCGGAACGTTGAAGTCGCAACGTACGAGGACTTTCTTACCGGAAACCTGAATGTCCTCAATGTTTTTCTTGTTGTAGGTCATATTAAAAAACCTGCCTTTCGCAAATTTAATTTCTTTAAAAATCGGATCAATTTCTTTCCAATATATAAATATACCACAAATTTAGGAAATAATCAATAGGATTGGGTAAATTTTTTGAAAATCAATCCTCAATACCGCGAACTGTGATGATCTCCTCTGTGGCGAGGGCCTTTTCGCAAAGAGCGGCGAAGTCGAGCTTCTGCTCCTCGGCGATGACCTTTTCGAGCTCGGGTTTGGTTTTGGGATGGCGGGGGGTGAAGACGGTGCAGCAATCCTCGAAGGGGAGGATCGAGGTCTCGAAGCTGCCGATGCGGCGCGCGTAGGTGACGATCTCCTCCTTATCAAGACCGATGCAGGGTCTGAAAACGGGGATATTGACCGCGGAATTGGTGACGTGGAGTGCCTGAATGGTCTGCGATGCGACCTGACCCATGCTCTCGCCCGTGACGAGCGCGTTGCAGTTCGAGTCGATCGCGATCTTTTCCGAGATCGTCATCATGAATCGGCGAAGAAGGAGGGTGAAATAGTCCTCGTTGCAGTTCTTTGCGATCTCCTCCTCAATCTCGGTGAGAGAAACGATGTGCAGACGGACGCTTCCCGCCCAGCCGGCGACGATTCGCGCAAGCTCGATTACCTTCTCACGCGCTTCGATCGAGGTGTAGGGGAACGCCTCGTAGTAGACCGCCTCAATTTTAACTCCGCGCTTTGCCATCATCCAGCCGGCAACGGGGGAGACGATTCCGCCCGAGAGCAGGAGAAGTCCGCGTCCGTTCGAGCCGACGGGCATACCGCCCGCGCCCGACTCCTGACCCGCGCCGATATAGGCGGCGTCATCGCGGATCTCGCACTTGACGAGAACCTGCGGATTGTGAACGTCAACCTTGAGGTGGTTGAATCTCGAAAGGATCTTACCGCCCAGCTCGCGGCTGACGGCATCACTTGTCATCGGGAAACGCTTGTCCGCGCGCTTGGTCTCAACCTTGAAGGTGCGCGCGCCCTCAAGCTTTTCGCCGAGGTATTCGACCGCAAGCGCGACGATGGCGTCGAAATCCTTTTCGGTCTGCGCCACGCGCGAAACGGCAACAATGCCGAAAGTTTTGCGCAGGAGTGCATACGCAGTGTCAAGCTGCTCGGAGGTCATCTCCTCGGCGGGCTCGACGCGGATAACGCTCTGCGATTTGATTATTTTAAATTTTCCGACGTGTGCGAGTCTGAATTTCAGCTCGCGGACAAGAAGTGCCTCGAATGAAGAGCGATTTGCGCCCTTGAGCGCGATCTCGCCGTACTTACAAAGAAAAATCTCACGCATCTTCCTCGTCCTCGCTCTCAAGTGCCTGCTCCTCTTCGAGAGCGGCAAGCTCCTCGTCGGTCAGCTCGACTGCGTCCTCGCCCATAACAAGGGTGGTTGCATCGTCAAGCATCTCCTCGGGGACGTAAAAATCAACGCCCGTGGTGCAAAAGCCCATGAAAACGCGCATCCAGCTGTCGGTGGTGTTCTCCTTTGCGACGTAGGGGATGCCCGCGCCGCGCAGAATGCTCTCGATAACGCCCTGCTCGCCGTTGTCGGCGGCGGTCATCAGCTTTGCGAATTTAACGCCTTCGTGAATAAAGGTCTCGATATCCTCTATACCCGCCGTTTCGGTGGGCATAGGTCTGCGGGAGATCTCTTTCATTCGTTTGCCTCCGGTTCGTTCTCATAATAATGAGGGAAGAGTGTTTCCCAGACCTTCATACAGCCAATGGTATCGGCGATAGAGGTGTGGGCGACGCCGTCCCATTCGATGCCGAAGCAAGCCATCGCGTCGGTCAGACTTGCGTGCTCGATGTCGGGGCGGTGCTCATGTATGTAGCGGACGAATTCGTTGGCACAGCAACGGATCTTCGAATGAAGCGCCTTGCGCTCCTTTTCGGTAGCGTAGATATACTTGATGTGGCTGTAGTCGGTCGAAACACCGTAAGCGATCAGGTTATCCGCACCTGCAAAGATCTCCTTGATCTCGGGGGTGAGCTCCTCGAGGGTCTGCGCGTCCTTGACCATTTCGGGGGTGATGCCGTGGATCTTTTCGGTGCGCTTCCACTTCTTTGTGTGAACGGGACGAACGAGGGTGTCCATGATCTTCTCGCCGAGGGCGTTAAAGATCGAGATCGAGATGATCTCGTCGTGATCGTAAAAGCCGGTCAGCTCAAGGTCGAAGAAGAGAACGCGGCTGCGATCCATTCCGTAGTATGCGTTTCTGTGCGCGTCGCCCTCTGCGCGGCGGACTGCAAGGTCCTCCTCGTAGCAGGCGCGGCAGAGCTTCTTCTTGAAGCGGACGTCACCGCCGCACTTGACGCACATAAGCGGCATGCGCAGGGTGGTCATTTTATCATAGAAATAAACTATTTCCTTATCTCTGCGGCGAGTGAATGCCACAGGCTCCTCGATGACCTCGAGGTGCATTGCGGTGAGTCGCTCCTTGGGGTAATAGCCGAAGGATGCGGCACGGCGCATCGACATGCGCTCGATCTCGGTGCCCGATTCGAGCTTTATGGTCTCCTGGCGCGCCTCGGGCGCATACCAGAGCTCGGGGTCCGACTCGGTGAGCTTTTCGGGATCAAACCAAAAAACGACGCCTCCGTTTTTACCTTCCGAATACGCCGCGGGTGCACCGTCGGGTGCAAGATGCATGAGCTTGAGTGTTGCTCTGTCAAGATAATTTTTTGCTTGCGCCTCACGGTAGCTGACTTGCGGCACTGTAGCCCCGCTGCGCAGTCTGATACTTTCCTTCAAAATCAGACCTCCTGTTAATTTTCCTATATTGCACGGCGCAACCCGCGCAAAAGACTTTCCAAATAATTATTATATCATATATTTTTAATATTTACAATAGTAAAATATGAATTTAGTATATATTTAGAAAAATGGTAAAATAAAAATCCCATTTTTGGGGCAAGCTGCTGACAAAGTACCATAAAAAAGCTCCTATCGCAATATGCACAGAAGTAGAAAGCTATGTTCGCACTTGCAAGCAGCGGTGAAGGGGGCGGCATCCCCAAACAAATCACATGCCCGTCGGGTCTGACGGTTTTCGCAAGAAAACGAAGGCGTAAGCCGACGAGGCAGACCCGACTGTTGAGCTTTGCTCAACGCTGTCATCCTGAGGGCGTGCCCGCAGGCATATACGCCCGAAGGATCTCGTGCCGCCTCCCATTTACAAGAGGCGGCGCGGTGCCATAACGATGAAGTCTGCTGGGAATTACCGTAAAACTAAAGTCAAATCGCTTTGTTAGCACATACTAAAGTCAACATAAACGAAATCACTGTGTAATTTTGAAAGTACACAGTGATTTTACATTTTCATATATATTTAGTTTTTTGGTGCAGTGCAAACCACTTCGCCAGCACCGCGCTGCCCGAGGAACAACTCGGTCAGCACGAGATCCTTCGGCGGCAGGCTGTCTGCGGACGCCGCCTCAGGATGACATCGTTCTTTTTGGAGGGGGCTGCGCCCCCCGCACCCCCGGGTTTGGTTTATTATTTCAAAATGCATTCT
>JAZORB010000221.1:0-3595 GCA_045656385.1 Eubacteriales bacterium
GAGCGCGTTGACGGGCGGCATAATGATGCGGTCGATGGCGAAGCGCGGGTCGCGGACGACGTTTTCAAGCGGCGCGCCGACGTGATCGACGTGGAAATGCGATATCACCCAATCGAAATGCAGCACCTCAACGCCAACCGCTTCGCGCAGAGCAAGCAGATGCTCAAGGCAATCGGTGCCGTACTTTCCGCCGTCGTGGAGCATAAAATGCCCGTTCAGCGCGAAGATGAAGCCATCCGACTTCTTAATTTCGGGGTGACCGATCGAATTTATTCGAAGCACGCCGTCGCGGAGGGCGAAATCAGTGGGGAAAGAAGATTTCATTTTTTGCTCCTTGTATCTTTAGGTATTGTTTATCTCGGGCTCATTCATTGACCCGCTGCGCGAGATCCTTCGACTCCGCCGGCGGCTCAACCGGATTATTTGCTGTGAATTATATCAAGAAGCAATCATAAAGTCTTGCATGAATCAATTACCGCCATTCTCATCCGGTCTGGGCGGCTTGAACTCCACGCGATATATATTTTCCTCTGTAATATCGATCCTCGGTACGATAATTCCCTGCACGCCCGCTACCGAAGTAACCGCCGTGAGTGTTGCGGACGTATAGGGGAACAGAATGCGGAAGGTTTCAAGATGAGCCTCCTCGCGCGGCATTTCGGGCGGGAGCGCGAAGATTCCCGATTGCTTGACCGTGATCGAAAGCTTTTCGGGCGCTTCTTTATCCTCCGCCGTGATCGTCACCTCGCCGCGCGCCACTCCGGGCGCCGCATGGCGGAGATTATAGCTGTATTTGAAGCCGAGCTTGAGCTGTCCCGAGCCCTGCATATTGTTCACGAAACTGATGCTGTCGGCGCGGGTGGCTTTGAGTTGGATTTTGGATTGTGACATGGGGAACCTCCGGTAAGTGCAGAATGCAGAGTTAAAAGTGCAAAGTTAAACGCAGAGCATAAACAGCCAGGAAAGCAAAAACTGGTGCGCTATGTTGAAATCGAAGGTCTTTTCGATCAGGATGGCGTAAACGAGGGATGCAAGCGAGAGGATCATGATGATGAATCCGAGCGTGTGGCAGGCGCGGGGCTTGATGCTGAAAAATCCGCAAATGCCCGCGACGAAGATCAGCACTCCGAGAGCCGAGGCAAAAACGCCGAGCAGATCAATTGCGATGAGGCTGTTCCACGCCTCTACAACCGACGAAACGCCCGTGAGTATGTAAATGAGGCTGATGACGCCCCTGATCTGTTTATATTTGCTTTTAGCCATTTTTATTTCCTCTTTTTCTTATTATTTTGCGTTATAAAGTGCATCCGCGATCGCGATGTCGGCTTCCGTAAGTCTACGCAGCTCCGCCGTTCTTGCGCGGAGGGTCGAACGCGCGGCATTCATGTTCGTATAGATCGATCCCGCCGCCGAAACTATCGATCTCATGCTGAAATCGGGCGCATCGGGGTCGAGGGGCACGGGGTGGTATGCGCGCTTTGCAAACGCCTCGACCTTCGGGTCATAGGCGATCATTATTGCGGGCACGCCCGCGATCGACGAAAATACCCCGCTATGAAGCCGCATTCCGATGGTCAGCGAGCATTTTTCGATGACGGAAATGATATGTCCCGCGCGCATCTGCGGCAGAACTATTCCCCGCTCCGCGCGGCGGCAGAGCTTTTCGCAAAGGCCAACGTCCTCGGGCGCGAAGGGGATAAAGAGCGGCAGGGCATTTCGTCTGTCGGCGATGACGCGGACGGCGGAGACCACGTTTTCGTATATCTCCTCGGGAGGTCGCGCACGGTCGCCCCGATTGAGCCCCTTGAGCGGGCGGACCGACACGGCGAAATACTCGCGCCCCTCGGGCAGACGCTTCAGGATCGCCTCGGGCAGCTCGAGCGGCTCTGTGACGATGGCGGCATCCGCCGTTATCGCAATGCCGTCGGTCTCGCACTCCATTTCCTCGAGCAGATCGAGCGAGCCCTGATCGCGCAGGGTGACGGCGTCGCAGTTTTCAACCGCGCTGACGGTTTCGTAAGCCGCCTCGTCGCCGATGACGGGTCCGACTCCGCCCGCGTAGATCATAACTCTCGCGCCCTGCTTTGAGGCGAGTTTCGAGAGCAGATAATAATACCCGAGCGAGCGGTTCGAGGTGCTGTTTTGCAGCAAGGTTCCGCCGCAGAGGATGAAGAGTCTTGTTTTAGCGAGCTCTTTTGCGAGGGCGAAGACATTGTATCTTGCAATCCTCTGCACTCCCTCGGGAAGCGCGCCCTTTTTGACAGCGGGAACTGTGGGAAGCACGCCCTTCGGCAGCTCGGGGAGCGACGAAAGAACAGCTTCAAGCGTTGCGTCGTCGCCCGCGTTGCAGGCTCCGAAATATCCGCAAAGCATCACGCCACCCCTCTCGGCGGCGATAAGATCCTGCCAGAAGGCGAGCGTTTTTTCGGCAAAGAGCTCTGCCGAGGCGCGGCGGGTGACATAAGCCCTGCCGAACGCGCCGTAAAGAGATCGCTCATGCTCGCCCGCGCAGAGAAGGCGCTCGACAGCAAGGCGAAGAGTTTCAAGATCGGTCGGTGCACCGCCGCGGCAGGTGAAATTCGTCTCCTCGGCGCGGCGAAGATTGGTTTCGTCAAGCACGCCGTCGCAGCCCATATCCGAGCAGAGAACGACGGGCACTCCCGCCGCCATTGCCTCGAGCGCGGCGCGCGACGAGCCGACAAAGATATCGGCGCGGGCGAGGACCGCGGGCATATCAAGCACGCTGCCCGCCATAGTGACGGCGCCGGGCGACTGCGAATTCGCAAGTCTTGCCGCCTCGCGGAGCTCGGAGAGCTTCTCTCCCCCGCCGACGACGGTAAGAGTCGGCTCGAGCTCGGGGTGATCCTTGCAGATTCTCGGCATCAGCTCGCAAAGCAGAGTCGGGCAGAGAGCTGTGTCGCCGTCGAGCCTGCTTGCCGTGACGATACGCAATCTGCGCGACGGCTGATGCGCGGGGACGTCGGTATCAACGCCGTTTGTGATGACCTCAACGCTCGCGGGATCGAGCTTGTACTTTTCAACAATGAATTCCTTGACGTCCTCGCTGACCGCGATGGTGCGCCTGCCCCAGAGGGTGAAGGCTCGGCGAGGGGGCGCGGGATCGTAAAATCCGTGCGCCGTGACGGCAAAGGGCGGAAAACCGCCTCGCTTTGAAAGCATTCCGCAGATGAACTGCGGTATCCTGCCGTGCGCGTGAACGACGTCGTATCTTCCCTCGGTTGCGATCTGCCAGATGGCTTTTGCCGATTTTGTAACAGAAAAAATATCCTTTTTATCAAGCGGAAGAACGGTGTGCTCAACCTGCGCCGAGATCAGCGCGGGAATATAGGCTCCGCCCGCCGAAAGAATATGGACGTGATTGCCGCGTCGGCGCAAAATGCGCGCAAGCGTCAGAACGTGCGTTTCGGCACCACCGATGCCCATACGCGTTGCAACAAGCAATATTCTCAAGCTCACCGCCCCCTTTCACAAATAAATATAATTAATCATTATATATTATATCTTATTTTAAAAGGAAAATCAACAAAAAACTCCAATATTATACTCAAATACCGAAAACTTTTGCTAATATCAT
>JAZORB010000222.1:0-14656 GCA_045656385.1 Eubacteriales bacterium
GAAATATCGAAAGGCTTTGCGATGTGATAATTCTTCTGCTTGGGAACGACGACGCCGAGACCCTCGGTTGCGCTGTTCCAATAGGACTGCTTTGCATCGATGGAGGCGCTGATCTCGCTTCCGCTTACCTGCCAGCCTGCCTTATCAAAGAGATAGAACTCGAATTCGGGAAGGATGAACATCTCGTCCGCAATGCCGCTCTTCTGCATTTCTGCAACAGCCGCCTTGATGATGTTTCTGGGGTACTGAGGAAGGGGGCGGTTTTCGGGTGTGTCGATGATCATTGCGTTACCCGTCATCGAAAGGGTGGGAATGGAACAGAAGGGGTCGATGACTGCGGTGTCGGGATCGGGGATGAATACCATATCGCTCTTCTCTACAACTGCATAGCCATAGTTGGATGCGTCAAATCCGATGCCGCTCTTCATCGTATCCTCGGAGAAGTTTGCCGCGGGAATGGATACGTGACGGTACTGACCGTTGATATCGACCATCTTGAAGTCGATCATCTTGATACCGTTTTCTTCGATCATCTGAAGAATATCTTTTACGTTCTTGCTCATTTTAGTGCCTCCGTTTTTTGATGATAATATAATACAACAAAATCGAGGAAAAATCAAGACTTATGCGACAAATTAAGGAAAATTTTTATAAAAAACTGTTGCATTCAAGCAATCTATATGATATAATAAAAAACACAAGGGGCATTAGCGCAGTTGGGAGCGCACAACACTGGCAGTGTTGGGGTCAGGGGTTCGAATCCCCTATGCTCCACCAAAAGAACAGACCCACCGCAAAGCGGTGGGTCTGTTCCTATATATGATGCGCGAACTGTGGGTTAAGAATCCCCGAACTTTTTATTGACATTACACCAATTATATTGTATAATAAACCTATCACAAAAGGGAGTGATTTCGATGAGCACCCACTACGACATTGCCGTCATCGGAGGCGGACCTGCCGGGGCAACTTTTGCACGTGAGCTTGCAAAGACTTGCCCGGAGAAAAGAATAGTTCTTATAGATGAAAAGCCGAGGACGGGATCAAAAGTCTGCGGCGGTCTTCTTGCGCCCGATGCTCAAAAGGTGCTCGCGCAGTTTGATCTCGATCTGCCCAAAAGCATACTCGCAGATCCGCAGATCTTTGACGTTAAGACCATCGACCTTGCTTCCGGTATCACGCGGAATTATCAGCGCCATTATCTGAATATGGACCGCGCGGCTTTCGACGAGTGGCTTCTTTCGCTGATTCCCGAAAACGTGGAAATAATAAGAGGCAGATGCCATTCTCTTACAAGATGCGCTCCCGGAGAGATACAGGTAGAAATCGTGAACAATGATGAAAAAGTCGAGTTATTCACCGATTGGATAGTCGGTGCGGACGGCGGTTCTTCGATAGTCAGACGAACTTTCTTTGATTCTCCGAGCAAGCTTTACATTTCTATTCAGGAGCATTTCAAGGACGATGGCGGAGATATGCCGAGTTATTCCTGCATTTACGACTCCGAAACTTCCGACAGCTGTTCCTGGACTATCCGAAAGGACGGCTACGTCATTTTTGGCGGTGCCTTTGACATCAATGGAGGGCGAGAGGCTTATTTCAAGCAAAAGTCAAGAGTTGAAGAGCACCTCGGGCACTCATTCGGCGAGGCTGTGAAAATTGAGGCATGTTTGCTGACAAGTCCGAGAAGCACCCGCGACTTTATCTCGGGTAAAGACGGCGTATTTCTAATAGGCGAAGCGGCGGGACTCATCAGCGCAAGCTCTTTTGAGGGAATAAGCAGCGCATTCCTCAGCGGAAAATATCTTGCCGATGCTTTTGCATCGAAGAGCGATCCCGATAAAGTACTGAAAGCCTACAAGCAAAAGACTGCAAAATTACGTCTTAAACTCTTCTTCAAGATCCCCAAAATGAAAATCCTCTGCTCTCCTCTGCTCCGCAAGATCATTATGAAAAGCGGAATTTGCAGTATAGAGAAATATTAAAAATAGCCGTCATTGCGACGGCTATTTTTTATAAAATATCTTTAGCTATAGTTTCATCAAGCTTGACAAGGCAGGATTTGAGGAATCGAGTCCATGCCATTAGGTCGACAAAGCGGTTTTCGCCGGTTTCACAGAGGTCGAGCCATTTTTCGTATGTATGGTTATTCCAGCTGTGGTTACCGAGGAAGAGCTCAACCTTTTCGCCAAGAAGGCGGTTGACCGATTTGCGGTAGTCCTCGCGGCAGCCTTCGTAATCGAATTTGCCTTGATGGAGGGTATTGACTCCCGCACCACCGAACATTCCCGCGCGGACTACTCTTCCCTCTTCTTCTACGTCAAAGAAGAAGGAGATCGTTCCCTTGGTATGTCCCGGAGTTTCGATGAAGCTTATAGTGGTATTTCCAAGAGTCAGCGTGTCGCCCTCGGAGATGAGGATATCTGCATCGAAATATCTCTTTGCCTTTTCATAATCCTCACGCCCTATCAAAGTCTTTGCGCCCGAAAGCTCAACCATTGCGCGCGTGGATTCGGTATGGTCCCAATGCCAATGGGAGTTGATTATGTATTTTACGTCAGTGGGAGCAAAGCCGAGCTTTTGGAGCCCCTCAAGGATTACATTCAGATTTGACGGCGCTCCCGTGTCGATCATAATCAAACCTTCACCGGTGTCGATAATATGCGACGATTCGGCATAAGTACCGACGAAATATACGTTTCCGAACATTCTGAAGGGTTCTATCTTGCGTTCGCTTTTGGGAGGCAGTACACGTTTTTCGCTCATTTGATTTTCTCCTTTTTCATCTTAACAAAAGCAATAATTCCGATGATCGACGCAACGATCGCAACGCTTTCGTTGATAATACCACCGATGGTGGGATTGGGGATGCAGAAATTGTAGATCAAAATCATCGAGGATGTGCAGATAACGCTCTTGCGCAGAAGCTGTGCATCTCCGAATGACATAAAGATCGTATTCGCCGCAAGCGCGATAATAACGAGGAGCGATATGGGGCCTTCCCAAGAAAGGAACCCGAGTCCGCCCATAACAACAGCAAGGATGCATGCCGAGATCATATTCATCTTCGACTTTGAATCCTGGAAGAAAAATGCGACGTTTCTTATGATGCAGACGATGTTGAGCGCAAATCCCGAAGATGCGCCGAGAAAGAGATAGGAAAGGCAGGTTGCAAGTGTTGCTGCAGTCTGCAATATCAGGAGTTTTTTCTTTGAGTTGACCTGATAAGATATAAATGTGATGATCGGCGCGACTATGCCGAGGATCTGTCCGATAAGTATTTTAGGTTCCATTATTCCCACCAATTTTTATAAAGAAGTACCAGTCGAAAAACAGAGTCTGATTTGTTACATCCCATTACGAAGCTGTTGCCGTCGCGGAAGATGTTTTCGGGCTCGCCGTCGATGTTATAAAGCGGTACAGCGGCGATAAACTCGCCTTCAAGAGTGTTGATCGTGATAGTCTGGAATCTTGCGCCCGACTGCCAACGGGGATCAAAAATATATTTTCCGTCGCAATAGAATCCTTGGGTGGTAAGCTTGGCATATCCGTCCGTGGTACTCTTGATGGTATTAAAATTCTCATCAGTCAAGTGGAAGGTATAACCCGTTGCGAAGAGATACTGATTTGTTTCGGGCAGATAGCAAACGCCTCTGTTCGACGTAGGGCAAACGATATACTTGATGAATTCAAGCGTATCGGGATTGACAAAGACAAGTCCCTTGTAGCCGTCGGATGCCGAGCAGAAGGAGATAACAAGGCGATGATTCTTCGAATCGTACGTGATGTCGTTCGTGTGACCCGAGGGCATAGGCTTGGATTTTGCCACGAGCTCCCAGGTGTTGACATCGTATTTGTAGATCATTCCCGTTTCGGGAGTGGTCGATTTATTGATCATTGCGTAGTATGCGTATTTGCCGTCGCTTCCGCCGCCCTGCATTACTGCACAACCCTGAGCTTCGGGAACATTTGCGAGTGTTTCTATGGGATAGAAAGCCATGTCTCTGCCGGAAGCCATTACCTCCTCGGGAGAAATGTAGCCTTCTTCTGTCTTTACGAAGCACTCAAAATCTTCTTCAAGAACAAGCGAAATATTGCCTGCATCATCCTTGGTTACGAAATTCTCGAGGAGATAGTCAAGGCCCTGATAAAGAAGATAAAACGTGGTGCCGTTCACCGCGATTTTGTTGCCACGGACAATGATTCCGAAACCGTGCGAGCCGAGGGCATTAAGCTTTGTCTTGAGCTCTGCGCTTGCATCACGGATTGTGTCTCCGACGAGTATCTCGATCTTATCGTCAACCGACTTACCGGGCGCAACAAAATCTGTTCCGATTCCGAAGGTCGCACCGAAACGATTATTCATCTCCTTACGGAATGCTGTGAAAAGATCAAGCATAGTCGAAAGCTTCGGAACACTGTCGGATCTGACGATGGTTACCGATGCCGCATTAGCGGGGTTGATCGTAAGATAAACCTTGGGCTCGGTTTCTTCTGCGGTCGTTTCCTCCTGCACCGGAGCTTCGGTGGAAAGCGGTTCGGTTGTCACATCATCCCGATCGCCCGTGTCGGCGCAAGCGGCAAAGGACGAGAGAAGCGTGATCAAAGCAAGCAAACAAGCGATAAAACGCATAATTGTCGATTTCATGGTACCTCCAACTTTTGTATTTAAGTTATTATACAATATTTGCATGGAATTGTCAAGATACATACCAAAAGCGATCGCGATCAAAAGGATTGACAAATTGATCTGAATATGGTATAATATCAAAAAATATCTGCCACCGGGTAGAAAAAGCATTCGAATACATCGTTAGGTCTTTGAAGATGTATATCGAATGCTTATTTTTTGGAGGAAAAATGAAAATACTCAGATATTTCAGCAAATTTGAATGGGCGTTATGGGCATCATCTTTATTTCTTATAGCTTCCTTTTACTGCCTTTTTGACCGCTCAAGCGCGCTCACTCTTGTTGCTTCTCTTCTTGGGGCGACATCCTTGATCTTTTGCGCGAAGGGTAATCCATTCGGACAGGTACTGATGATATTGTTCAGCATCCTTTACGGCATTATTTCCTATTCCTTCGCATATTACGGCGAGATGATAACATATCTCTGCATGACCGGGCCGATGGCAATCTTTGCGCTCATATCGTGGCTGAGGAACCCTTATAACGGCAATAAATCAGAGGTTAAGGTCAACAGACTGAAAAAAGCCGAAATTGGTTTTATGATGGTCTTGACGCTGATCGTGACGGCTATATTCTATTTCATTCTCAAATTCTTCAATACAGCCAATCTCTTACCGAGCACGCTTTCCGTCACGACGAGCTTTATCGCGGTTTATCTGACCTTCCGCAGAAGCCCCTATTTTGCGCTTGCGTATGCCGCGAACGACATCGTGCTTATCGTGTTATGGGTAATAGCGACGATAAAAGATGTTTCTTATATTTCTGTAGTAGTTTGCTTCTTTACTTTTCTGGTGAACGATCTTTACGGGTTTGTTAGTTGGAAGAAGATGGAGAGAAGGCAGAGATAACTTTAAACACCCGAAATCTGCTTCGGGTGTTTTCTATGTTATTTATTTAAGTTTGATATGTAGATGAAATTATACTTTTATACCGCAGACCATCATAATAATAGAAAGATTGGTTTCCCAATATTTTTTACCCGCGTTGTAGTCAGCTATGCGACTGTCAAATCTCTCGTTCGTGATTTGCTTCATTTTTGATACTTCATCTTCAGTGAAATGGTCGGGCATTGTATTCAATACTGATTCAACCGACTCGAGCGTACTGTAGCGAATGGAATTTATCATATCATGCGCCATCGCAGGCTCATATCTGGGATTATCTGGAGTCAGATCAACGGTTGCGTATCCCGTTGAAACTCGGCAAAAACCGTACTTTTGCATTGCAAGCGGAAGCTCTGCCTCGCTCATCGGATATTGGCATACCGAATAATCAGTCAAAGTATTATCAAACCGATTTACTTTATCCCAGAATTCCTTTTCAAATTTGTTATAGGTAAAACAGGTTGGAGAGATATTAATGCCTTTTCTGGATGACAAAACTATACAAACGCCGTTATGTTTCAAAACTCTGCGCTGCTCACCATAAAACTTAGATGGTTCTATATGTTCGCTTACTGTATTTGAAATAGTGACATCAAAAGTGTTATCATCAAATGGCAGTGCTGTGGCATCGCCTTCCACGAACTTGACACCATGTATGTTCTCTTTGGCGTAGCTTATAAAATTACTGTCTCTATCGATTGCTGTAATCTCTGCTAACGGATACCAGCGATGAAGTGCTTCTGCCAACGCCCCGGGACCGCAACCGACTTCAAGTATCTTAAGAGGCTTGTTTTCGTCGAAATTCAAAAACGACTTGTACTGTTCGCTAAATATGTCGTCAAATCGCAGTTTTCGGCTTGTGTATAATGTTTTTATACCTTGAACATACTTCGACCATATCTCATTCATGCTATCACCCCTGTTCTGTTAAACTAATTTATTATAACACAGATATTACAGATTGTCAATAATCGTATAGTTTACCGCACCAAAGCAAAAGCGAACGGCATTGCCGTTCGCTTTTGCTTTGCACTCGTAGTATAAAAATGCAACCTAAAAACTAATAATTCAAACTTTTGTTTTGCTTTTCGCCGATTCAGATCATCGGACGTCCGCGAACCTCACGAGTACCGTTTTAACAGCAAACGGCTCGATTCTTGCATAAACATCATTGCCATCCACTTTCAGGTCGGAAACAACCTTCTCATTCAGATCTGTTTCAGATGCAGATGCAAGAGCACGCGAGAAAGTAAGCTTAAAGTCACATCTTCTTCCGTTTGTCTCCGACAAACGAACAATAATTCCATCCTCATCCTCAGCGGTTTTTACGGCGTGGATCAAAACGTCACCGTCCACCTTCATAAATTGACCATTCATTGGCAGGCGTCCCTTTCCCGAACATGCAGAAACGATTGCTAAAGGATGGACGAACCGAGATCTCACTCTATAAAGCGTTTGCGGCTCCGCGTTACCGACGATACCAACACCGATCCTGATGTTATGCTTTCCGTATTCCGGATATGGATCCGGATCCTTGGTTGCACGGATCAGCGAAACAGCCATCGCTTGATCTGCGCCACGGAAACCGTATTTCGTATCTGTTACAACCATGACCGACGGTTTATCTTCTCCATCCTCACGAATCGCTACCGAATATGAATTTGACGGAACGTCGTGCTTGATGGCAGGACGGTCGATCGTACCGAACGGTACGTCGTAACGGTAATTCGCCACGCCGTACGCAACGGGAACGATAAAATTAAGCTGAGGAATATTGTCCTTTTCGCAGGCTTCAAGGAATTCAACCTCGACGTTAAAATCAAGCATTTCACTTGCGTCATCAAGCACGACCTTCACCTTCAGCTTGGAACGATATCCAAAATCAAGCGTATAAGTGACCGACTTGCGAACAGAAGTAAGGTCGATCTTTTCTACCGTTACGTTACGGGTCTCGTTAAGATTTTCGACGAGCATAGCATTTCCAACGCGCCATGCCGTCATTCCGTGAACGAGATTTTCGTGGATCAAGCGAAATGATGCGGACGGCGAAGAGATCATATTCTCACCCGTCTTTTTATCAATGAAAGACAAAAGCTGCATCGTACGGTGATCAAAAACCGCGCGAACCTTATCGTTTTCCATCACGATATCCGAATCATCGTAATCGCAAAAATGACCGAAGCCACGCATTCCAACCGGAGCAATGTAATCGTTTGCTTCCTTCAGATCAAGCGTATAGGTAGCGTATCCCATTGCGGGGACCTTAACGTGAACGGCAAATTTTTTATATTGATGCCCCCAATACCCCTTTTCGCTTAATATGCATTTGGAATCCACAACGGTATTATCAACATCAGCGAATACGGCACGGGCACTATCGTAATTGTAATCCCAAACAGTGATCTCGGCGATACCGTCAAAATCAAACTGTGTGCTGTTGAACAGATGGAATATTCTCTTTTTTCCTTGACCGCGCTCTGCACACGGCATACGGAAGCCATCTCCTTGACCGGTCAAAAATCCGACAGCGGCTCCCTGCGACGTGGAGCTTCTATCATTCTCAACCAAAACGGAGGAAGTATCGATCGCCTCAGCCAGGGCGCGCATAGAGCAATTTGCGTTTGTTTGAACGGCCGCCATTGCCTCCTGGAACTGACCGAGAGCATATTCTCTCGTTTCCACCATACCCGAGCCCGGCAAAATATCGTGGAAATGGTTGAAGAGTATCTTTTTCCACGCTTTTTCATAGCTTTCATTATAGCGCGCACCACCCGCAATCGCATTTGCAACCGCACTGATCGTTTCGGATTCATACATACGGTCTTCCGCTATTCGATTTGACATTTTGATACGGCTTTGGCTCGTATAACAACCGGTAAAAATGAAATTCAGCTCACCTTCAATGATCGGAAACTTATCACGCTCTCGTTCAAGCTCTGCGTAAAACGCACCGTAAGTGCTGAATTCCAAGGTAGGCATGATCGGCCAAGACGCCAATTCCATCAATCTTTCCACATCGCGTCTGGTGGGGCCGCCGCCGTGATCGCCAACACCGTAAACCGACAAAAACGACTTTATACCGTAACGCGCACAAAGCTGAGGAACTTTGCGGAACATTTCGGCGTTGATACTGTAATTATACCATTCCGGCTCACGCCAAACGAGCAACTCCGCGCCCGAGCGAGCTCTCCAGCGATAAATAAATTCATCACTGCTGTTTCCGCGGCAATGATAATAATAGCGAATACCGCCTTTGGCGCAGATCTCGGGCACGCTGATATTGTGTCCGAATGTATCAGGTTCAAAATCAAGATCCAGTGCTTCCGGATCAATATCGAGCAGTTTGGAAAGATATCGCTTTGTATAGAAAATGTGACGGGCAAGCGATTCCCCGCCTGTCATATTTTTATCCGTTTCGACCCAGGTAGAAGCCGTCACCTCCCATCGACCTTCCCTGATACGCTGCTTTATTTCGTCAAGCATCTCAGGCGCAAACCTTTCGATGATCTCATAAGTCGAAGCCTGCGATTGACCAAAAGTCAAAGCAGGATATTCCTTCATCAAATCCAAAACGGTACGAAACGTATCGACAGTAACAGAAACCGTTTCCTGGAATCCCCACATCCAGTTCATATCAATATGTGCGTGCGAAACAAGATGCACCTTGTACGACTTTGCTTCTTCCTTCATGGGCATAAGCATATTTTCTGCGGTAAGCGCAATATCACGGGTAACAACTCCGCCAACCTCTGTTGCAAGAGATAATACCTTATCCGCCGCGGCTTCAATAAGCCCGTCATAGCGGTGGTCATTCACATAAGACACGGCAGCTCCATAGCCAAGTTCTGCACATATCCGATCGGACCATTGGTTTTTCGGCAATTGTTTTACTGCTAAAATTCTATCTTCTAATGACATTATTTGATCTCTCCAAAACAAAATTATAGGATGCAATATTTTTTATATTATAGCACAACTCAGGATTCTTGTCAATAATAGGTACAGACGCGCTGTTACAATCAAACAAAAAACACTTGCATATCGCATTTGATAAGCAAGTGTTCTTTGTTTGGTTTTCAATCAAATGGCGACGGCAATCGAACATGCCCTGCCATCAACTTTTACTTATTAAAAGTCAACTCGACCGCGGTCGTATAGTTAGCTGGATTTCGCATATAGACATAGAGCTTATCTCCGATCACCATCCAACAGGGTCCGTCGTAACCGAAGCCTGTGGTAGGCTGAATAAGCTGAGGACCATCCGTGATCTCCCAATTGACCAGATCGCGAGAGCGAGCGAACATATGCGTCCACGACGCCGCTGCGTATCCGCCCGAAGACTTCTTATCGGTGCTGATCTCGTAAACCATATAGTAATAGCCACCGCAATAAATGAGATCGCGTCTGCCTATTGTGCCGCTCCAGAGGGTATCATCCTCTGTATCGATGATGGGCTCTACAAGTACTGTCAAATTAAACAGATCCTTGCCGTACGCCAAGCCTACGCGGCAATCGGTGGAATCATAACCGTGGAAGAAGAGATACCAAACATCGCCCACCTTATAGAGATCGGGCGTGCCGATGTTTACCTTCTGCCAGGAGTCCTTCGTGCGGTCAGCGTAGAGAATAACACCATGCTTTTCCCAGTTAATGCCATCCTTTGAGGTTGCGAGCGCGATGTTCTCAAGCATTCCGTATTTCGTGCCATCCTTGCCCTTGCATTCGTAGGTACAATAGAAGGTGCCGTCATCATCAAGCCATACTCCGGCAAAATAAGTGCCGTTACAGTCCCAATCCTCATCGGGCTGTATGACGCATCCTTTGTTATCCCAATTTATACCGTCGGTCGAGGTTGCAAGACCCACGCCGCCATTGCCTGTATTAGTCGCGTAGCATATGTAATAAGCCCAATATTCGCCATTAACGTAGATAATATCTGGAAAGTGGAAAGCAAACGAACCGCCGATGTTGTCAACAGCGATGGTCTCGACGGTTTTTCCGGTAAACAAGCCGTCCAGCAGCTCGGCAAATTTTTCGTCAATCTGCGCCTGAGTGAGCCCGTAAATTCCGTTAGGCACGGCATTCTCGGGGAGAATATTCGGATGCACCCATATCGTCTTGTACTCTCCTTCCGTCAATTCGATCGATGAGGAGGGGGTGAACTCGGTTTCGCTTACCCAGCCGACGAATTCAGAAAGGAAATAGGCAACAGCCCCCGACATTGCGGAACTGCTGTTCGCCGCTATCACGACCTTTTTGCCCGAAATGCGAACGATATATTCATCCTCCTCGGTCAGCTCGGCGATCGCCGCCGCTGATTCGGGACGGTTCGTCGCACCGATGAGTATCTCGAAGCGTTCGGAGTTATCGTCGTTTCTCGTCAAAAAATCGGAAGCAATATCCAATGGAACACCGCTGACCGCATTGACGGCTTTTTTATAGTCTGAGCCGCTTTGATCTCGGCACCGTTATATATGGGCTCGTCGGGGCGGATCACGACGAATTCGGATGTTCCATCCGAAACAAGCATGAGCTGATCAGGTGCTTCCTGCGTAGCGTCAGGCTCGGATATCGGCACGGTGCTCTCCGAATCTGCCGTTTGTCCGCCACGGCAAGCCGCGAGTGCACCGTTACATAAAACGAGGCACAACATAAAAGAGATAAGTTTTAAAAAAGATGTTTTCATTGATAACCTCCGGATGTTTGTCAAATGATATTTTAGTGGTCATTCTGTTAGTTTGAGTCTTCGCACAATAATAAATCTGTGTTTCATCCGTATCTTCTCTCTCCCAATTTGCTGAATATATTATATCATAAAATTGCGAAAGTATCAAAGATGTGATGAATTTGAAGGTTAAAGTCCTTTAAGCCCGAAAAAAGTTGCAAAAAACAAGTGGTCAAAATTGCACCTATGAGCATGTGGTAATAGATCAATTTTGCAACTCGCATTGTTTGATATTTTACGGACTTGAACTCTTCACCTGCGCCGGATTTTATATGCGCGAAACTTTAGTTTCTACTATGCCGGCGCTTGATGTGTTCGCGGGCGAACACATCGGGTGAAGAACCTTTATTATTTCGTTTTACCTGCACCAAAACCAAAAGGAGTGACCGGTGATCACTCCTTTTAGTTTTGTGGTAATAGATCAATTTTGCAACTCGCATTGTTTGTTATTTTACGGACTTGAACTCTTCACCTGCGCCGGATTTTATATGCGCGAAACTTTAGTTTCTGCTATGCCGGCGCGTGATGTGTTCGCGAGCGAACACATCGGGTGAAGAACCTTTATTATTTCGTTTTACCTGCACCAAAACTAAAAGGAGTGACCGTTGATCACTCCTTTTAGTTTTGGTGCGGGTAAAAGGACTTGAACCTTCACCGAGGAACCCCGACTAGAACCTGAATCTAGCGCGTCTGCCAATTCCGCCATACCCGCAAATTTTAATTCATTAAATAATACTACCCCGCATGGTGGAGTTGTTTTCGCCCATACCCGCGGGTTATAGATTATTTTCTCATGATATAAGCAAAGCAGCCATACGGCTGCTTTGCTTGGTGCGAGAAACGGGACTTGAACCCGTACGGTGTGAACCACACGCCCCTCAAACGTGCGCGTCTGCCAGTTCCGCCACTCTCGCGTGTTGCTTTCGACAACGCTAATATTATACCACTTTCAAACTCATTTGTCAATACCTTTTTTCAATTTTTTTTGAAAAAATGCAAGTTTTTTTAAGTTTTTTTTGCGTTGCCGAAAAGCAAAAGTATTTTAGTTGGGAATTGAGCTTATATCCTTGCGTTTTTTTCCGTTTTTCACAAGGCTTTTTCCCCATCCGTGCTCCGCCGCCATCTTATAGATCGCACGCGGAAGGCTTATGTTGGCATAAAAATTATCAAAACAATTTTCTTCAAGTATTTTTTCGAGCAAAAAGTTGAGACCTTTATCAATTTTTGATTTCGGTTTATCGCCCGGCTTCATGTGAAGAAGTGCAGTCAGCGCCCCTCCCCCGCCTATGCCGATTCCTCCGCCGAAGATAAATCCACTTCTGCGCGACCAATGCTTTACAACATCGAGAGACCATTCGCATTGGCTGCCGTCGTAAAATCCGCAGTTTGAAACGGCATAGATATATTTCTCGCCGAATTTTTCCTTGAGTTGTTCGAGCTCCTTGAGGCAGGAAAGCAGATGTCCCGGAACGCCGTCAACATAAAGCGGATAGAAAAACACCCACGCTTCGCATTCGGTAAGAGCTTCGATTGCGTCGTCGGTCAGTTTCGGCTTATTCATTTTAATCTCGGCGCAGTCGCACTTTTCATACGCGCAGGCGAGGAAATCCGAGATCAGCGCGCCGCTAGCGCTCTCTTTGCATTTTGGGCTTCCGTTGATAAGTGCTATTTTCACAGCTCCACCTCCGCAAGCTCTTCGGGGCTTTTCAAAAATACGACCTTTTCGACAGCGGCATAGAAATTCTTCGCGTTTGCCTTGACGATATTCTCGGCGGTGAACTTCTCTTCCTCAGTGATATCCTCGCCGTAGAAATAAGCGGAAAGCTTGATTTTATTAAAATATCTTCTTCTGTGGCGCATCTCGTCATTGACGATGGCAAAATCGGGGCGAACGTAGGAAATACCTCTGTCCTGCACCTTTTTGACAAAAGAGCTGAACCCACCGTAAAGACATTCGCTGATCATAATAAGCTCCTCGCATTTGCCCATATCCCAGCCTGTGCAGTGGAAGCCGTCCTTGATGATGCACTCGCCGGGTGTTTTTATCCAGCAGCCGAAGCATCCGATGCAATGCTTGACCATTGCGTCGGGCTTGATGATCTTATGTTCGCCCGTTACGCGGAGGGCGAGATCCTTAACATCCGTGATAATTAATTTCATATATTGTCTTCCTTCAGTTTATTAAGTACAGATCTGTATATGCACTCCATACCCTCGGTATTTGGATGAAGCGTGTCGGGGAGCATATCGAAAGTCAGGCCGGAGAGGCGAAGGTCCACGCATTCTATATTATAATGTAAGCAGATCTCCAAAGCGAGATCGGCGAATTCAGAAAGTCTGGTATTATCATAATAACCGCCGCTTATTGAGGGCGCGATCGCAAGAATCTGCGCTTCGGGATAAAAATGTCTCAAACGGAGGATGGTTTGGGAATATGCATCAGCGAAGGAATTCCATTTGACCGCAGAAAGATCGAGGCCGCGCGAGCTATCGAATCTTCCCTTTTCTATCATCTTGCCCGCATCGTTAGTTCCGCCGAAAAATATAATAAGATCGGGAGTTCCGCGCGAGCCGAGATTAAGTATTCTTGTTATCGATGCCATTGCGGCGTCGGGGCCGAAATCCTTTTCATTATGATCGCGGAAATTGGAAACCGTGGAGCCTGCCCAGCTGTCGTTGACTCCGAGCTTTGCTTCGAAGGTATTGATAAGCTTCATCCACCAAGTGTCGTTAACATCGGTAAGCAGATTCTCTTGCGGATAGCGGGGTCGGTGTGCGAGATTGACGCCATCAGCTTCGGGGATATATCCCGCGAAGGTAGAAATGCTATCGCCAAGTATTGATATTATTTTACCCTTAAATCTGTCCATCGTGGCTTCTCCGTCTTGTTCGTTTTGTATTATTATACAACATAAAAATGACGATTCTGCGAACATTAATAAAAAAAATACATTAAGTTCAATTTTTCTGTTTCCTTGTTGATATTGAGTTTATTTTTTAGGTATATAATACAATTAACATAATATTACTTAATATGGAGGCAACGATGCTTCAGCTTAAAGGTTTGAAGAAAACTTTCAAGACGGGAGAACTAACACAGGTCGCACTTGACGGCGTTTCCCTTAATCTGCGCGACAACGAATTCGTCGCGATTCTCGGTCCGTCCGGCTCGGGAAAAACAACTCTGCTGAATATGATCGGCGGTCTTGACCGCTACGACAGCGGAGATCTTATCATCAATGGAATTTCGACAAAAAAATATAAAGACCGCGACTGGGACTCTTACAGAAACCACACCATCGGATTTGTATTCCAAAGCTATAACCTCATTCCGCACCAGAGCGTGCTTGCCAACGT
>JAZORB010000223.1:0-19082 GCA_045656385.1 Eubacteriales bacterium
GACGTTACGGCAGAAAAGGAATATAAAAACGCTTCGATAGCGAAGAAAATACCGGATAATTGTTGATATCCAACAATAAGATACGCCCGAAAATGACAAAAATTTTCGGGCACTTTTTTGTCAAAATCCATTTACATTAAAAATTATTTTTGATATAATATAAGTATTAATGAATTGAAGGGAAGTGAAGAAATGAGCAGAAAGTTTGAGGGAATGTTTAAGCTTAAGAGCGAGTTTGCACCCACTGGTGACCAGCCCGCGGCGATTGAAAGTATAGTTGAAGGACTCGAAAGAGGCGAGCATATGCAAACTCTGCTCGGCGTTACCGGCTCGGGCAAGACGTTTACCATGGCGAACGTCATTGCAAAAATGAACCGCCCAACGCTCGTTCTGGCTCATAACAAGACCCTCGCGGCACAGCTTTGCACCGAGTTCCGCCAGTTCTTCCCCGAAAACGCCGTCGAATACTTTGTTTCATATTATGATTACTATCAGCCCGAGGCTTACATCCCCGGCAAGGATATGTATATTGAAAAGGACGCGCTTGTCAACGATGAGATCGACCGTCTGCGCCACAGCGCTACATCGGCTCTGTTCGAGCGACGCGACGTCATCATAGTCGCCAGCGTTTCATGCATCTATTCTCTCGGTGACCCCGCCGAGTATTCCGAGCTCGTTCTCGCTGTCCGTCCCGATATGGAGATGGACAGAAACGATTTCATCAAACGTCTGACAGCCATCAGCTATACCAGAAACGATATGTCCCCCGTCCGTGACAGCTACCGCGTGCGAGGAGATACCGTCGAGGTCATTCCCGCTTCGGGAAGCGACAAGGCTCTTCGCGTCGAATTTTTCGGCGACATGGTCGAGCGAGTCTCCGAGATAAATGTAGTCACGGGCGAGCTTGTCCGCCGCCTTTCCTACGCCGCGATCTACCCCGCAACGCACTATGCTGTTTCGGACGACAAGCGCGAAAAGGCTCTTGCGGAGATTGAGCGCGAGATGAAGGAGCGCGTTGAATTTTTTGAATCCAATCATAAATATCTCGAAGCACAGCGCATTTCCGAACGAACCAAATACGACCTCGAAATGCTCCGCGAGATCGGATTCTGCTCCGGCGTTGAGAACTATTCCCGCGTCCTTGCGGGCAGAGATCCGGGTTCTACACCTTTTACACTTCTCGATTATTTTCCGAAGGACTTCCTTCTTTTCGTCGACGAGTCGCACGTAACTCTCCCGCAGGTTCGCGGAATGAGTGGCGGCGATACCGCAAGAAAGCGTAACCTCGTTGATTTCGGTTTCCGTCTGCCCTCGGCATACGACAACCGCCCGCTTTATTTCGAGGAATTCGAGGAAAAGATAAATCAGGCTGTTTTCGTCAGCGCAACCCCCGGCGACTACGAGCGCGAGCATTCCGGACGAATCAGCGAACAGCTCATCCGTCCGACGGGACTTGTCGACCCCGAAATCGAGATCAGACCGATCGAGCATCAGGTCGATGACCTCCTCGGCGAAGTCAAGGCACGCGCCGCAAGGAACGAGCGAAGCCTCGTCACAACGCTCACCCGTAAGATGGCGGAGGATCTCACCGATTACCTTGCCGATAACGGCGTCCGTGTTCGTTATCTTCATTATAATATTGAAACAATGGAGCGCACCGAGATTATCCGCGATCTCCGCCTTGGAAACTTTGACGTTCTTGTCGGAATCAACCTTCTTCGCGAAGGTCTTGATATTCCCGAGGTGTCGCTTGTTGCAATACTCGATGCTGATAAGGAAGGTTTCCTGCGTTCCGAGACATCGCTCATACAGACCGTCGGCCGTGCCGCGCGTAACGTAAACGGCAAGGTCATAATGTACGCCGACAGCGTCACGGGCTCAATGCGCCGCGCCATAGGCGAGACCAACCGCCGCCGCAAGGTTCAGCAGGAATATAACGAAGCACACGGCATCACGCCGCGTTCCGTTGAAAAGAAGGTCGGCGACCTCATCGAGATCGCACTTCCCGGCGGCAAGGACGAAAAGCAGAAGAAGCAGCCCGAAAAGAAGCTCACCAAGCGCGACCGCGAGGCAATGATCGAAAAGCTGACCGTCGAAATGAAGGACGCCGCCCGCCGCCTCGACTTCGAGCTCGCCGCATACCTCCGCGATAAGATCCGCGCCCTGCGTGAGGATGGAGGAAAGTAAGATGACGGAACAAGACATTCTTGAAATAAAAATCAAAAATCTTAAAAAGCTTAAAGGATTTTCTGCGTTTTCCGCATTCTTTTTTCTGCATACCATTCCCATCAGCGTGTTTATAATCATCGCCATTATTGCAGAATTAGTAAGTGGTGCTCCTGCACACTCAACTGCAGAATCACTGTTTGCACTTATTGGTGTTATTGCTTTCACTCCAATAATGCTTTGGTTGGGCATAGTTTCGCACAAGAATAATATTGCATACCGCGAATTGTTGAAAAAACTCACAACGTTAGACCCAACACAAAGCGAGATGAGAAGAATTGTGTGCAAAAAATTCAGGCATCTGCTTGTTCCAAGAGGTAAACACACGTCAAAAACTTTGGGTATCTGTATTCATACCGAGTCCGAAAAATGCTATTACATTTTGAATCAAGCAAAGATTGCACAAGGAGCCTTGAACGCAGTATTCAGAACCTATATGGGCGAGCAAGAATTTGAATTTTATAAGGGCACGAATATTATCAAGAAATTTGATGCCGCAGATGAGGTTTGAAACAATTAACGTTAATAAATATAATAAGAATTCCCCGAGTTAGACAAACGAATCCGCAGTATCCCGTAAAAGTTTCTCGATCTTTGAGCACGAGAACTTGGTATGGCTTTTTAGCGAATATAATTACGAGTTTGTAGGGGACGGCGCCCTCGACGTCCCTAATTTAATACAAATACTACAATTTAATATTCAGCATTTTTCAATTGTAATGTGATTTGGATAAATGTATTTTAGTTTGGTTTGGGATGTTGAGGGCTCCGTCCTGAATATGTGTGAAAAAGGAAGAAAAATGTCACAAAACTTGATAATCAAAGGCGCAAGAGTACACAATCTGAAAAACGTTGACGTCACGATCCCGCGCGATAAGCTCGTCGTGCTGACGGGTCTTTCGGGATCGGGTAAATCATCTCTTGCATTCGATACAATATACGCCGAGGGCCACCGACGCTTCGTCGAGTCGCTCTCGTCCTACGCGCGTCAGTTCCTCGGTCAGCTCGATAAACCCGACGTTGATATGATCGAAGGACTCTCGCCAGCAATATCCATAGACCAAAAAACTACATCCAAAAACCCGCGTTCGACGGTTGGTACGGTCACCGAAATTTACGACTACCTCCGTCTGCTTTACGCGCGAATCGGCGTCCCGCACTGTCCAATCTGCGGCAAGGAGATCCGTCGTCAGACGGTTGACCAGATCATCGAAAAGATCGAAACGCTCCCCGAAGGCGAGCGATTTATGGTGCTCTCGCCCGTCGTTCGTGCAAAGAAGGGTATGCACGAAAAAGTGCTTGCCGATGCTAAACGCTCGGGATATACCCGCGTCCGCATCGACGGCAGTCTTTACGATCTCGATGAGGAGATCAAGCTTGACAAAAACCTTCGCCACTCGATCGAGGTCGTCGTTGACCGACTCGTTATGCGCGAGGGCATTCGTTCGCGTCTTGCAGACTCCGTTGAAACCGCACTTTCGCTTGCCGAGGGCAGACTTCTGATCGTCACCGTACCCCGAGAGGGCGAGCCGCAGGAGCTTGAATTCTCCCAAGCCTACGCCTGCGAGGAGCATGGAATCTCCTTCGGTGACCTCGAGCCACGCATGTTTTCCTTCAACAATCCTCAGGGCGCGTGCCCCGATTGTGCGGGTCTCGGCGTCACACGTCGGGTTTCGCCCGAAAAGATCATTCCCGATCTTTCACTCTCGCTTGCCGAGGGCGCAATTCAGGTCAACGGCTTCAAGACACTCGTTGAGGAAAGTTGGAACGGTCCGCTCGTTCTCGCCGTGGCAGAGAAGTACGGATTTGACCTCAACACACCGCTTTCGGAATACACCGAGGATCAGATGAATATCCTCCTCTACGGCACGGGCAATGAAAAATTTCACGTTACCCGCTATTTCGGCAAGGAAGCGCACGAGCGCGACGCGAAATTCGAGGGAATTATTCCAATCATCGAACAGAGAATGCAGTACGGCGGTGCAGAGGCTTATTACGAAGAATTTATCGAGGAAGTACCCTGCCAGAAATGCGGAGGCAGAAGGCTTAACGAAATGGCTCTTGCCGTAACCGTCGGCGGACTTGCTATCGACGAATTCTGCGATCTTTCGGTAACGAACGCGCTGAAAGTCGTGTCGAGCGATACCCTCAAGCTCACTCCGAGCGAGGAAAAGATCGTTAAAGAAGTCCTCAAAGAGATCCGCGCGCGACTCAACTTCCTTGAAAGCGTCGGACTTGATTATCTCACACTCTCGCGCCGCGCGGGCACTCTCTCGGGCGGAGAAGCGCAGAGAATCAGACTTGCAACACAGATCGGTTCATCCCTTGTCGGCGTTCTCTACGTTCTCGACGAGCCGAGTATCGGTCTGCATCAGCGCGACAGCGAAAGACTTATCAACACCCTTTGCCGTCTGCGCGATCTCGGCAACACCGTTATCGTCGTCGAGCACGACGAGGAGATGATGCGCCGCGCCGATTTCCTTGTTGACATCGGACCCGGTGCGGGAGTTCACGGCGGTCAGGTCGTTGCCGCGGGCACTCCCGAGGAGGTTATGGCGGATAAAAATTCACTCACGGGCGCATATCTTTCCGGAAGAAAGATGATCCCCGTGCCCGAAACTCGCCGCCCCGGAAACGGAAACTTCCTCAAGGTTCGCGGCGCGGAGGTCAATAACCTCAAAAAGGTAGACGTCGATATTCCTCTCGGCTGCTTTGTCTGCGTGACGGGCGTTTCGGGATCGGGCAAGTCCTCTCTCGTAAACGGCGTCATCAACCCCGTGCTTCTGACCAAACTCAACGGCGCGCGCCGCAAAGTGGGTAAGCATATCTCGGTTGAGGGCACCGATCACCTTGATAAGGTTATCGATATCGACCAGAGCCCCATCGGACGCACTCCTCGCTCCAATCCCGCTACTTATACAGGGCTTTTCAACGAGATCCGCTCCCTCTTTGCAAAAACGCAGGATGCGATCGCCCGCGGCTACGGCCCCGGAAGATTCTCCTTCAACGTCAAGGGTGGACGATGCGAGGCTTGCGGCGGCGACGGTGTCAGATGCATCGAGATGCACTTCCTTCCCGACGTTTACGTCACCTGTGACGTCTGCAAAGGACATAAATATAACCGCGATACTCTCGAAGTTAAATATAAAGGAAAGAATATTTTCGAGGTCCTCGAGATGACTGCGGAGGAAGGGCTTGTTTTCTTTGACAGCATCCCGAAGATACGCAAGTATCTCCAAACCCTCTGCGACGTCGGTCTCGGCTACATCAAGATCGGTCAGTCGTCCACGACTATTTCGGGCGGTGAGGCGCAAAGAGTTAAGCTTGCCACCGAGCTCGCAAGACGCGGTACGGGCAAGACGATGTATATCCTTGACGAGCCGACCACTGGTCTGCATACCGATGACGTATCCCGCCTTCTCGGCGTTCTTTCCCGCCTTGTCGACGCAGGAAACACCGTTCTCGTCATCGAGCATAACCCCGAGGTCATCAAATGCGCCGACCACATCATCGACCTCGGACCCGAGGGCGGCGACGGCGGCGGAACAGTTGTTGCCACAGGCACACCCGAGGAGGTCGCCAAGTGCGAACGCTCCTACACCGGCAAATTCCTCAGATCATCGCTCAATATGTGATATTTACGCGCGAAGCCGTCGGCTTCGCGCGTATTTTGATGAAGAAAAGAATAAATATTCAAAAATGCTGCAAAATATTTAAATCAAATTTGAAAAAAGACTTGACATTTGCATAAATATGCAGTATAATATGCAGCATAGTCTTTAAAACACATTCATGAAAGGAACTATTATTATGAAAAAGATTATTTCTCTCGCACTTGCAGTTCTTATGATCTGCTGTGCAACCATCGGCTTTGCTTCCTGCGCAAAGGAAGAAAAGATCATCGTTCACACCAACGCTTTCTTTGCTCCTTTTGAGTACTATGAAGGCACCGAGATCGTCGGCGTTGACGTCGAGATCATGAACAAGGTCGGCGAAAAGCTCGGCAAGAAGATCGAGTTTGTAAACGTAGAGTTCTCCGCTATCATCGATAACGTCAAGGACGGCGTTGTTTGCGACGCGGGTGCGGCAGGTATCACCATTACCGACGCAAGAAAGGAAAAGGTTGATTTCTCGATTCCTTACTACACCTCCGTTCAGTACGTAATCTTCAAGGCTGACGATGCTACCATCGCTACCAAGACCGGCGCAAACGGCGAATACATCGTTTGGGAAGCTCTTGCTGGCAAGAAGCTCGGCACCCAGACCGATACCACCGGTTGGATCTACACCGACGGTGAGATCAACGCTAAGGCTGACAACGATTATGGCTACGACGGCGTTCTTTACGGAACCAATACCGAGCTTAAGACATACGACAACGCACAGCTCGCAGCAGACGCTATCGGCGCAAACATGATCGACGCCGTTATCATCGACGAGCTCCCCGCACAGTTCATCGTATCCAAGAACAGCCAGTACAAGTGCGTTCCCCTTTACTACTCGGGTGCTACCGATGCTGAAGACGCTCCCGTTGAAGAGCAGTACGCTATCTGCGTAACCAAGGGCAACACCGCGCTTCTCGATGCTATCAACGCAGTTCTTGAGGAAATGATGAAGAGCGGCGAGGTAGAAAAGCTCGTTATGCAGCACATGGGCTTCGAAAACTGATATAAACTGAATTAATAAATGCGAAAAAGAACAATGCTTCGGCATGGTTCTTTTTCGCGTAAGAACGAGAATTTGAATTATGAATTTTTTTGTTAAAATATTTGAGCTGTTCTCAACTGAAAAGTATATGGACAGCATCTGGGAAGGCCTTAAGCTGACTTTATCCATCTCTGTGCTTGCAGCATTGCTGGGACTTATTCTAGGAGTAATGGTTGCACTTGTAGGCATGGCAAAGAACAGCTGGTATATGCGTCTTCCCAAATTACTCTGCAAGCTCTATATTACAATTATCCGCGGTACACCTATGGCACTTCAGCTCTTTATTATGGCGTACGTTATCTTCGCGATTCGCGGATTCCCGCTTGTTATTACTGCAACGATTGCGTTTGGAGTTAACTCGGGAGCTTATGTTGCTGAGAATATCCGTGCGGGCATACTTTCGGTTGACATCGGTCAGACAGAGGCGGGCAGAGCACTCGGTCTCACGGGTGCTACCACAATGGCAAAGATCGTTATTCCGCAGGCTATAAAGAACGTCATTCCCGCAATCGGTAACGAGCTTATCGCTCTTATCAAGGAAACTTCGATCGTCAGCATGATAGGTATGTATGACCTTACAATGGCTGCAAAAATCATCGGTAGCGGAAACAACATGGCAAGCTATATCGTGCCCATGACCGTGGTTGCACTCTTTTATCTTGCTATAGTGTATTTGCTTACCTTTGGAATCAAAATGATAGAAAAGAGGTTGAGAGCCGGTGATAAGCGTTAAGAATATTTACAAGGATTTTGGCAAGCTTCGCGTTCTGAACGCTGTATCCTGCGATATCAAAAGCGGAGAGCGCGTTGTTATTATAGGTCCCTCCGGAAGCGGAAAGAGCACTCTTTTGCGCTGTATGAACCTTCTTGAAGAGCCCACCTACGGCGAGGTATGGATGGAAGATGATCTTCTTACCGCGCCGGATCCCTATCTGCATTTTGATGTTATCAGAAAATCTAAGACTTATACTTCGATGATGAAGCACGCCCGGGCAACTTCGCAGGGCAAGAGTGACGTGGAGCTTGATGCTGAGATAATAGATAAAATCAAAAAAGAAGATCTTCTCAAGAGATTTGAGGGCAGCGAATACAGCAAGGCTCTCTCGGAAATCAATAAGAATTCCCGCATCGATATCAATCTTGCCCGCAGAAATATGGGCATGGTGTTCCAGCACTTCAACCTGTTCAACAACATGACGGTTCTTCAGAACCTCACTCTTGCTCCTCTTGAGCTCAAGCTCAAGACAAAGGAGGAGGCGGAGAAAACCGCAATGGAGCTTCTTGCAAGAATCGGCCTTGAAGATAAGGCGAACGAGTATCCTTCGCGCCTTTCCGGCGGTCAGAAGCAGCGTGTGGCGATCGTTCGCGCGCTTGCAATGAATCCGAAGGTCATGCTCTTCGACGAGCCCACTTCCGCGCTCGACCCCGAGATGGTCGGCGAGGTTCTTGAGCTTATGAAGCAACTTGCAGACGAGGGAATGACGATGGTCGTTGTTACTCACGAGATGGGCTTTGCACGCGAGGTTGCCGACCGCGTTATCTTCATGTGCGACGGCAAGATCGCGGAGGAGGGAACTCCCGAGGAGATCTTCTCGAACCCGCAGAACCCCAGAACCAAGCAGTTCCTCGACAGTATATTATAATTTTAACTCCGACGGCGCGAAAAACGCCGTCGGAGCTCGTTTTTTTGCGTTTTTGTGTAAAATTCACAATATTGTAATTGACAAATAATGTTGAATAATATATAATACTATGGTAATTTTTTCGGGAGGACTGTTTTATGCCCCGTTTTTTTGTGTCTAAAGAGAATATAAATGAAGAAGAGCGCATTATCTCCATTCTGGGAGAGGATGCGTTTCATATTGCCCGCTCGCTCCGCATGGCTGTCGGCGACAGTCTTACGGTTTGCGATGGAGAGGGAAGGGACTATGACTGCACCCTCACAAAGATTCGCGATAGCGAGGTCAACTGTGAGATCTTAAGCGTTATCGATTGCCCTGCAGAGCCGCCATATAAGGCAACCGTTTATCAGGCTCTTGTTAAGGGTGAACGCCTTGACGTTGCCATTCAAAAGTCTGTTGAATTCGGAGCATTTGCAATAGTTCCCTTTGAGTCCTCGCGCTGTATCGTGCGTATGAAGGGTGAAAAGGAGGGCTCGAAATCGCAGCGCCGTCGCCGTATAGCAGCCGAGGCGGCAAAGCAGTGCGGCAGAGGAATCGTTCCCGAGGTATCCGAGCCGATGACATTCGCTGATATGCTCGCACAAGCGGCAAAGTGTGACCTAGCGATATTCTGCTACGAAAAGGAAGGTGAGCGTATGCTCGGAGCAACGCTTGAAAGCCTTCGCGCCGAGCCTCCCAAGAGCGTCGCTATCGTTGTCGGACCTGAGGGGGGATTCTCTCCCGAGGAGGCACAAAAGGCAGAAGAAGCAGGACTTTCGCTTCTTGGACTGGGCAAAAGAATACTAAGGACCGAGAGCGCCGCTGCCTTCGTTCTTGCTTGTCTTTCCTCCGAATTTGAGCTCAGATAAGGCTTTTGTGCACTTTTTTTTGCAATCTATTTTCTTGTTTATGAAATATTTACAAAAAAAGAGCCCCAAAATTAGAAGTAATATTCAAAAACCTATTGAAATTTAACAAAAATTATAGTAAAATATAGTACAGTATATACAAAATTACTACCCAAACAAAAGGGCAAATCCCTTTTGCAGAAAGGATTGGATTTTTTAGGATGTCTAACAGACTGTTTCAAGGCGTAATTCACCAGATGAAGGATACCGTCGATCGCGTTATCGGCGTAATTGACGAAAACGGTATTATAATTTCTTGCTCCGAGCTTGTAAGAATCGGCGAGTCAAGAGCCTCTGCACGCGATAGCATGATATACGTCTCCTCCCTTGAATCATATTGCAAGGGCGGATATACTTATCGCCCCATCGGCTACGGCGTGAAGACCGAGTATCTCGTTTTTGTCGAGGGCGAGGATAAGATGGCTGACGTGCTCTCAAAGATGCTCGCGGTTTCTCTTTCCAATATCAAAAACCTTTATGACGAAAAGTATGATAAACGTTCCTTCATCAAGAATATCATCCTTGACAATATTCTCCCCAGCGATATTTATATCAAGGCGAAGGAGCTTCATTTCAACACCGATGAGCACCGCGTTGTGTTCCTCATCAAGTTCCTCGGCAAGGCGGATATGCTCCCCTTCGAGATGCTTCAGAATATGTTCCCCGATAAGGCTCATGAGTATATCATCAGCGTTGGTGAGCGCGACATCGTTCTCGTAAAGGATGTAAAGCCCGGCACCGAAGCGCGCGATATGGAAAAGATCGCACAGAAGATTGCAGATACTCTCAACACCGAGTTCTACACCAAGGTAACCATTGGTATCTCCACTATCGTCGAGACAATCAAGGATCTTGCGGGGGCATACAAGGAAGCTCAGGTGGCTATCGAGGTCGGCAAAGTGTTTGAAACCGAAAAGAATATTATCGGATACGAAAACCTTGGAATTGGCAGACTTATCTATCAGCTCCCCACCACTCTCTGCGAGATGTTCCTGCAGGAGGTGTTCAAGAAGGGAAGCCTCGAATCGCTCGATCAGGAAACTCTTATGACGATCCAGTGCTTCTTTGAGAACAACCTCAACGTGTCCGAAACTTCGCGTAAGCTTTTCGTACACAGAAACACCCTTGTATACAGACTTGAAAAAATTCGCAAGCTCACAGGTCTTGACCTGCGCGAGCTTGAACACGCTATCACCTTTAAGGTTGCTTTGATGGTTAAGAAATATATGTCCACCAAGGGCCTTAAGTTCTGATTGCAATGATCGAATTTATAAACGTAACCAAAGAATACAGCGATATCTCAGCACTTAAAAACGTCAGCTTTCATATAGATGACGGCGAGTTCGTTTTCATAATCGGACATTCAGGTGCAGGTAAGACAACTCTTACAAAGCTGCTTCTCCGCGAGGAAAAGGTGACCGAGGGAAAGATTCTTGTTGACGGGATCGACGTAACAGAGCTTCCCGGACGAGGAATTCCTTATTATCGCAGAAAGCTGGGCATGGTCTTTCAGGATTTCCGTCTTTTCCGCGACAAGACCGCATATGAGAATATCGCATGCATCATGCGCGCTGTAGGAACCCCCGGTGCAGAGATACGCCGCCGCGTTCCCGCGCTTCTCCGCACGGTCGCCATGGAGGATAAGCAAAAGCATTTCCCCCGTGAGCTTTCGGGCGGTGAACAGCAAAGAGTTGCGCTTGCAAGAGCTATTGCTAACAATCCCGATATTATTATCGCCGATGAGCCGACGGGTAACATCGACCCCGAAATGAGCATTGAGATCATGAATCTTTTGATGAAGATCAATCAGATCCTGGGCAAGACCGTTATAGTGGTCACTCACGAGATGGATCTTGTTGAACGTTTCGGCCATAGAGTTATTACGCTTGACGGAGGCCGCATTGATTCGGATATCAGCATAGAGTCTGCTGCTGCCGAATTTGAATACGCGGAGAATACAGGAGGCGAAAATGAGTAATTCAAATAAGCCTCGTCGCTTTTACAACCCCTTTTACTTTATTTTTGATGCATTCCGCAATCTCTGGCGCCACAGAGTGACGGGAATCGCATCTATCCTGGTGCTTTCCTCCTGCCTGATTCTGCTCGGCGCTTTCGGATTGCTCATAAGGAATATCGACGTTAATATGGAAAAACTCGGTCTGCTCAATGAGATCGTTGTCTTTGTCGATTACGATGTTACCCCCGAGGAATTGCAGATCATAACCGAAGATATAAAGGCTCTTCCGAACGTCACTTACGTTGATTTTGTTTCAAAGGAAGCGGGATTTGAATCCATGAAGGAAACCTATCCCGATTACGCAGAGCTCTTCGATTCGATCGCCGAAAGCGGAGATAATCCACTTGCAGATTCCTTCATTGTTACATATAAGGACACCGCAGGTGCAAATAAGCTTGAATACGATCTTTTACTGATCGAAGGCGTAATGAAGGTCAACAACCGAGTTGAATATGCCACGACGATCGAGAATTTCAAAAGCGGTGCATCCTTCGTATTTATGTGGTTCATCGTTCTTTTGCTTGCTGTCAGCCTTTTCGTTATCTTCAATACGGTAAAGCTCGCGGTTCACGGCAGACGGACCGAGATCAGCATTATGCGCTTCATCGGTGCAACAAAGGGATATATAATTGCTCCCTTTATAATCGAAGGCGTCACCATCGGAGCTCTTTCGGCGCTCATTGCATACTTCGCCGATATGGGACTTTACGGTTATGCTGCAAAGATGATGGAGGGTGAGAGTCAGGGCTTTCTCAATATGTTCGACCTCGTGCCATATGCCGATATGCAGGCGGAATTGCTTGTATTGTTTATTCTTCTCGGAATGGTTACCGGCGTTGCTGCTAGTATCATCTCTCTTCAGAAGAACCTTAACAACTGATAAACTTTAACGGAGTTAATAAATGCAAAACAACAGAACAAAAAAAGCGTCGGTCCGCGCTATATCATTTTTCCTGTCGCTGATTTTGCTCATTGCCGCAGTACCGATAACGGCTTCATCGGTCTATTACGACAAAGCCGATTATAATGACATAAAAACCGATGACCTTGAGGCAATGCGCCTGCAGCTTAAAGAATATGATCAGATGCTTGCAGAGCTTAAAGCCGATATAAAGAGAGCCGAAATACTTCAGGCAACCGCGGACGAAACCCGCGCGCTTTACCTGATGGCAGAGGCTGTCTATAACGATCAGCTCAAGGATCTTGAGAAAACAAGACTTTACTACGATAACGAGCTTAAGCTTGTCGGAAAAGAGATTTCTGCTATCAGAGTTGAATACGATAAGGCATACGCCACCTTCCTTGACCTCTTGCGTATGAGCTATGAGCAGGGAAGCGCGAATTATCTTGAAATTTTGCTGGGAGCTGAAAGTTTCACAGATCTTCTGGCAAGAATAGACAGAGTAAACAGCCTTGTCAGATACAGCGATACCCTTCTCAAAAATATCGACGAGCAGAAAAACGTGCTGGACGAAAAATATCAGAAGCTTTTGAAGGATTCCGAGGCTCACGAGGCAGCTATTGCCGAGCTTGAAGCAAAACAGGCGGAGATCGCGCTCTGGAAAACAGAAAACGAAGCAAGCCTTGCCGCAATCGAAGCCGAGATAGAAGCACTTACCGGCGTGAAGGGCGAATACGAAAGCCTTTCCTCTATGCTCGATGCAGATTTCGAAGCTGAGGTCAACGCGGCGATCAAGGAAGAGAACAAGCGCCGCGAGCAGATCGCTATCCAAAAGGAGAAGGAAGAGGAGCGTCGCCGTCAGGAGGCTCTCGCTGAGGCTATCAGAAAGCAGTCTTATCTTTGGCCGCTTCCGCTTGCCTTTAACGAGCTTTCGTTCGCATTCGGTATCAGAACTCTTTCCGAACTCGGATATTATAACAAAATGCATTACGGCATCGACGTTCCTGCCTACCGCGGAACAGATATCTATGCATCCAAGTCGGGCAAGGTGCTCATAGCAAAGTATCATACCTCTTATGGATACTACGTCCTGCTCGACCACGGCAACGGTTATCACACCCTCTATGCTCACGCCTCGAAGCTTTACGTAAAGGCGGGCGACTATGTTGAGCAGGGGCACGTCATCGCCGCTGTCGGAACAACGGGATCGAGCACCGGCAATCACCTTCATTTTGAAGTCAGAGTGAACGGCGAAAAGGTCGATCCTCTCAAATACGTAAAGAAACCCTAAGGTAAACAATGAAAAAAAGAATATCGTTATCAACACTGATACTGCTTCTTATTGCGGCAATGCTTCTCACGGCAATGTCGTCCTGCGCTCTTGCCGACTCTTATTACAGAGATGAAAACGGCGGCGCGGTAACAAACGGCCAGCCTGCGGTCAGTGATAAGCTCGGGCAGATCATTGATCTTTTCAAAACCTATTCCTATTATGAAATAGACGAGGAAGTCCTCTGTCGCGCAATGGTTAGCGGTATGGGACTTGCTATCAACGACAGATACGCCGAATATTACGACGCCGAGGAATTCGCGCTGATGACAGCCGAAAATCAGGGCGAGACCCAGGGCATCGGCGTAACAGTCATCGAAAACGCAGATTACAAATGCATCGAGATCATCTCCGTGCTTCCTAACTCGCCCGCGCTTGCCGCAGGCGTTGAGCCCGGCGACCTGATCGTTTACGTCGGCGGAGGAGAGAACAAGGAATCGGTATCCGAGCTCGGATACTACGCCGCTCTTGCGAAGCTCCAGGGCGTCAAGGGAACTCTTTGCGAGTTCACCGTCCGTCGTGGAGAGGGCTACGCCGAGGAGGTCGAATTCTCGATTATGAGAGATACCTTCACCTCCGAATCGGTCATGTACCACGTCTGCGAGACCGATACCAAGGTTGGCATCATCAAGATCACGCAGTTCGACCTGACCACCCCCTCGCAGTTCTGCACGGCAATGGATTCGCTCATCGCCGCGGGAGTTGAGTATTTCCTCTTCGACGTCCGCTATAACGGCGGCGGAGATCTCGCATCCATCACGGCAGTTCTCAGCTATATGCTGAATGAAAACGACGTCCTCATCAAAACCCGCGATCGCGCGGGCCAAGAGGTTGTAACCAAGGTGGCGGAGGTCAAATATGCCCCCAACTCGGCATATTCCGCATGCAACGTATCCAAAGCGGAGATCGGCAAGTACCGCGATAAGGTAATGGGCAAATCCGCGGTTCTTGCAAACGGAAGCACCGCATCCGCCGCAGAGCCCTTCACCTGCGCGCTTATGGATTACGGAATTTCCGAGATCGTCGGCACGACGACTTACGGCAAGGGAAGCATGCAGACCATCTTTTCGCTTGAATACTTCGGCTTCGACGGCGCGGTCAAGATGACCACGAAGATGTATTTCCCGCCGCTGTCCGAGGGATATGACGGCATCGGCATTAAGCCCGACCTCGAGGTTGAACTCGATGAAGCATTGAAAAATAAAAATATATATAAAATCACCGACGCGGAAGACAACCAGATCCAGGCGGCTATCGACCTCATCGGTAAATAAGGGAGAAAAAACATGGCAACAAAACCTATCTACTACACCCAAGAGGGCTACAATGAGCTCGTCGCAGAGCTTGATTATCTGAAAAACACACGCCGCGCTGAAGTTATCCACGATATCGAAGTAGCACGCGGATTCGGAGACCTTTCCGAGAACGCCGAGTACGACGAGGCGAGAACAGAACAGGCGAGAGTTGAAAGCCGCATCAAGGAACTCGAGGATAAGATCCAGAACGCAGTTATCATCGACGAAAGCCAGATCGACTCCACTGTCGTTTCTGTCGGTTCCACCGTTACCGTTTTCGATAAGGCAGACGAGATGGAGATCACCTACGTTATCGTCGGCTCGAACGAGGCATCTCCCGCAGAGCTCAAGATCTCGGATATGTCCCCCATCGGCCGCGCACTCGTCGGAAAGAAGGCAGGCGCAACCGTAACAGTCGAGGCACCCTCCGGCAGCTTCGATCTCGATATCCTCAAGGTTGAGAGAACAAAGAATAAGTAAGACGAAAGGCACTTAAAATGGCTGACATTATAAACAACGAAAACATCGAGACCCCCGAGGTCAACGTAGCCTCGGAGATCGAAAACAGACGCGCAAAGCTCGCAACTCTTATCGAGTCGGGCAAGAACCCCTTCGAGATCATGAAGTACGATGTCACCGCTTACTCGGCTGATATCAAGGCTAATTTCGAGGAGTTCGATGGCAAGACCGTATCCCTCGCAGGTCGTATCATGAGTCGCCGCGATATGGGCAAGGCGAATTTCATTGACATCGCTGACGGCAAGGGCAGAATTCAGTGCTATATCCGAATCAACGACGTCGGTGAGGACGTATTTGCCGACTACCGCAAGTGGGACATCGGCGACATCATCGGCATCGAGGGCTTCGTGTTCCTCACCCGCCGCGGCGAGATCTCCGTCCATGCGCAGAAGCTCACCCTCCTCTCCAAGTCCCTCCTTCCTCTCCCCGAGAAGTTCCACGGACTCAAGGACACCGACACCAGATACCGCCAGAGATACCTCGACCTCATCGTAAACCCCGAGGTCAAGGATACTTTTGTAAAGCGTAGCCTCATTCTTCGTGAGCTCCGCGCATATCTCGATTCCAAGGGCTTCCTTGAGGTCGACACCCCCATACTTACCCCCTTCGAGATCGGCGCATCGGCACGCCCCTTCCTGACTCACCATAACACCCTTGATATGGACATGGTTCTCCGCATCGAGACCGAGCTCTACCTCAAGAGACTTATCGTCGGCGGTATGGACAGAGTTTACGAGGTTGGACGCATCTTCCGTAACGAGGGTATGGACACCAAGCATAACCCCGAATTCACCTCCATTGAGCTTTATCAGGCATACACCGATTACCACGGCATGATGGACCTTGTCGAGGAGATGATGAAGACCGTAGCAATGAACGTCTGCGGCACACTCACCGTCAACTATCAGGGCAAGGAGATCGACCTCTCGCATTGGGAGAGAATGACAATGGTTGAGGCTGTCAAGAAGTACTCCGGCGTTGACTTCGACGCGATCACCTCCGACGAGGAAGCAATCGCGATCGCAAAGGAAAAGCACGTCGAGCTTCCCGCAGTAAAGACCAAGGGCGCGATCCTCGTTGAATTCTTCGATGCATTCGTCGAGGAAAACCTCATCCAGCCCACCTTCATTTATGACTACCCTGTCGAGAACAGCCCGCTTGCAAAGAGAAAGCCCGAAAATCCCGCATTCACCGAGCGTTTTGAGTACTTCATCAACGCAACCGAATTCGGCAACGCATTCTCCGAGCTCAACGACCCCATCGACCAGAGAGAGCGCTTCGAGCGTCAGGTAGCCGAGAGAAAGGCACAGGACCCCGCGTGCAAGGCACAGGTGGATTACGACTACATCACCGCACTTGAGTACGGTCTGCCCCCCACAGGCGGCCTTGGCTTCGGTGTGGACAGACTCGTAATGCTCCTCACCGATTCCGCCTCCATCCGCGACGTCCTCCTGTTCCCCACTATGAAGCCCATTGACTGATAATAATTTCAAGGCATCCCCCCGGGGATGCCTTGATTTTTTTGCTTCCGCGTGTGAAAATTTATGCAAAGCTATTGCATTTTTCTGCAAAAGAATGTATAATTATTATGGAATAAAGTAGAAACGCTTTATTAAACCCTTTTGGAGGAAAACAAAATGTCAAAAACGAGAAACAAACTGAAACTAACGGGGCTGTTGCTCACGGTCGTGATGATTGTGAGTCTGCTCGGAGCGTTCTCACTGACAGCAAGTGCTGCGGATGATATCACTGTCACCATTGACACGGGCGCATCCGTCACATTGAAGGACACGGACGGCGACGGATATTATGAAATTGAAAATGCCGACGGGCTGTATGCTTTTGCAGCATTGACAGAGGCACGGAACCATCAAAACGTTGAATTGACAAACAATATCATCGTCAACGACGTAACCTTCACATACGCAAACGATACCCTTACCGTTACCGATAAGGAAGGAAATCCCGTTGACGCATCCACCTTGCGCCCTTGGACACCGATTGGAAAGAACCAAGACTCTAGTACTGGCTATAACAAGGTCATCGAAGGAAACGGCTATTACATCAGCGGTTTATACTGCAATACAACGACCGAGAAGAACGGATTATTCGCGTGTACAGGTACTGGTATTAAAATAAAGAATCTCGGTGTGGTGAACAGCTGCTTTATTGGCAAATCTGTAATATACAACGGTACATTCATTGGATACTCTTCCAAAGCAACCATTCAAAACTGCTACAGCAACGCTATTATAGTCGGATA
Source organism: Eubacteriales bacterium (assembly GCA_045656385.1). Lineage (GTDB taxonomy): Bacteria > Bacillota > Clostridia > Oscillospirales > CAG-272 > CAG-390. Next base: position 17,828 of record JAZORB010000223.1, read on the forward strand.
CTTCTATACCGGCGGCTTCGTGGGGAAGCCGCATGACGAAAATTATTTAACTATAGAAAACAGCTGTTATTTCGGTACGTTGGTCAACAAATATAACGGCGGAGTTTTTTGTTCCGAATATCATTTCAGACAAAACATAAACAACAGCTATTATCTCGATGGCTGCGCTAAGTTTGTAGAAAATGAGGCTGCTGTTGCTATGACCGCAGAACAGTTTGCTACCGGCGAGGTGGCATACAGGCTCGGCGATGCATGGGGTCAGACCATCGGCACCGATGCTTATCCCTCTTTGGGCGGTGCAAAGGTGTACTATGGATATACCTCCTGCGCGGACGATGCGGTTAAGGTATATACGAACATCCCCGCCGGCGATACCAAGCCCGAGCATAGTGGCATCACCTATGAGCTCAATGCAAACGATAATACCAAGCATGATAAAAAGTATTCCTGCTGCAATAAGGTGTTGATCGAGGAGCACACCGGCGGCACAGCAACCTGCGTCGCGAAGGCGGTCTGCGACCACTGCGGCACAAGCTACGGCGAACTTGGCGGACACAGCTTTGATTCCGTCGGCAACTGCACCGGTTGCCGGATATCTGCCAAGGCATACCTGGAAGTTTTTGATATTGAACTTGATAAGTATGTTATTATCTATTACGCGACCCTTCCGGAGGCTCTGGCTGCGGTGCAGAATAACACTTCATGCGTTGGAGCTTTGGCGAACTATGATGATGATTTTGTGATTGACGTTGACTTTTATGCCAATGGCTACACCTTCGCCGGTGATATCACAGTCAATGCATCAATTCATGAGGGTGGAAAATTTACCGGTAATGTGACCATCAACCGCGGCTGGATCTATAATGAAGCAACCTTCGACGGTAAGGTTATTGTCAATGGTAATATCGGAAGTTCAGTCGCAATTTTCAATAACACCGTTACCTTTGAAACAAATGGCCAGATTTGGGGCTGGTACAGCGAGTTCTATGAAACTGTTACCAACAACGGCACCCTTTGCGGCGGTGAGTATCATTGCAATGTTATTAACAATGGTGTGATTTCTCGTGATGTAATGGAACATCCGATCTTCTTTGGCACCGTTATCAATTATGGCACTATCAAGGGCGGCTACTTCAGTGCTAAGCTGATCAATGCGGGCACAGTGGAGGATCATTGTTCCAAAAACTATATCTACGTAGATAACTTCGAGTATGTCCAGGAAGAGGGCGGCGAGGTCACCGGAGACCATGTCCTG
>JAZORB010000224.1:0-15039 GCA_045656385.1 Eubacteriales bacterium
CGACTTAGATCCTGGAATACCAGTGGAACGAAGTGCTGATCCCCTACTGGAAGGAAATGGCGGCTTTCGCCAACGCCCACAATGTGTACAAGATCGCCTTCGAAATGCATCCCGGTTTCTGCGTGTACAACCCCGAAACGCTGCTGAAGATCCGTGCTGCCGTCGGTGACGTCATCGGCGCAAACTTTGACCCCTCGCATCTGTTCTGGCAGGGTATCGATCCTACCGAAGCGATCCACGCTCTCAAAGGCGCGATCTATCACTTCCACGCGAAGGATACCAAGATCGATAAGTACAACACCGCAAAGAACGGCGTTCTCGATACCAAGCATTACAGCGACGAGCTTAACCGCGCATGGGTATTCCGCGCAGTTGGATTCGGCAACAACGAGAGCTACTGGAGAGACGTTATCTCCAACCTCCGCCTCTGCGGCTACGACGGAGCTATCTCCATCGAGCACGAGGATAGTATCATGACCGTTGACGAGGGACTTCGCAAGGCGATCTCCGTCCTCGCCCCCATCGTTATGACCGAGGATAAACCCAGAACCATTTCTTGGGCGTAAATTAAACAAAAACAGCGGAAAAGTTTTGATCGAACTTTTTTAAAAGTTCGCGAATTCTTAAGGCGGAGCCTTAAGTCGCCCTCCGCAGAGGGCGAAACTCCCCCGCGCTCCAAGCGGGCGACGCCCCGTCGACCGCTTGGAAGGAGTAAAACCACCCCTTGCGGGTGGTTTTCGCTCCTTCACTCCTTTTATATGAGGTGTTATTATGTATAAAAAAATTCTCCTCGCCCTCGACCTCGAAGGTGTAAATAACGTCAAAGGCGTCCCCTACGAAGCTCTCTCCAAGGACACAGACGAATGGAAGATCGCGCGTAAGCAAGGCGCGCTTGAAGTCAACGCCGCAGCGGAGGCTCTTTTCGGCGCGGGCGCGGAAAAAGTCGCACTTTGGGATAACCACGGCGGCGGTCATAATATCGATCCCGCAGACCTCGACCCGCGCGTGACTTTGCTCGATCCCGATCTTTCTCTGCCCCGTATGTATTTTGCCGACGATTACGACTGCGTCTGCTATTTCGGCTATCACGCAATGGAGGGTACCCTCGGCGGAGTGCTTGCGCATACGATGAGCAGTAAGACCGTGCAGTTTTATAAGCTGAACGGCAAATATATCGGCGAGACCGATATGGATGCCTATATTGCGGCGTCGCACGCGAAACCCTCGACTTTTTTCGCGGGCGGAGATATTGCCTGCGCTCAGGCAAAGCACGCCGTGGAGTCGATCGTCACTGCCACCACCAAGCGTGAGATCTCGCGAAATGAAGCCGAATTCCGCGATAATGCAGAACTTTTCGCCGAGATAGGCAAGAAAATCGTTTCTGCTGTAAGCGCGGAACACGGCTATAAGATGCTCGCTTTCCCTGCAATCTTCGAGAAATCCTTCAAACGAGTCGAGGATGCGGCAAAATATCTCACCCGCCTCCGCAGTAAGGGGATCGATTCGGACCACCTCTCCGACGAAGTTCTCGGCAAGGATGCTCATACCGTTGTTTCGACGGTTCATAATATCGAAGAATTTATTGCTTGCATATAAGAAAAGCCCCTTGCGGGGCTTTTTTGTTATTCGGGATAGACGTCAGCTGTGGAGCCTTTAACGAAGGGAATCTCGGCGGAGATCGCTGCGAGATCCTGGCACCAACGGTCGAAAAGCTTTTCGTAAAGCTCGACGTCCTCGTCGAGGATCAGCATTGCCGCCATGTAATACGCCGCGGCGGGCGCGAAGCGGTCGGAAAGCGGAAAGGCCGAATCCAGGCTGAGAAAGAGAGCAGGGAAGGGCTCTGCATCCTCAAGCCCGAAGGCTTTACGGTATGCCCGGTCGAGCGCCGCCGCTTCGGTGCAGAGCGCCGCGCCTATGTAAGGCGCGCGCTCCGCAAGCTCGGACTCGGAAATCGAGTCACTTACCTCGCCGATAAGGCGCAGGGCGGTGTCATATACGCTTTGCAGGGTCATGATTTACCTGCCTATCGGAACTTACGCGGCAACGGTAAGGTCGAGTCTTACCATCTCGGAGGGGTAGATGACCTGCGCGCCGTAGAGGTGAAGACCCTTAACGGCATCTGCAAAACGTCTTTCGGGGCGGTAAGCGTCGATCTCGGAAAGCTGCTCTGCGAAGGCGATTGCGCGCTTGGAACGAGCCATGCACTTATGTACGTTCTCTGCAACTACCACGTTGTTGGAAACGTATACCTTGCAGCCTGCAACGTAACCGATGCAGCCGGACTCAAGCGCGGTGTCGGTGTTTGCAACGTTGATCTTGTTCTTGAGGATCAGAGAGCCGATAGCGGGGGATACCTCAACGACGATGTCGCCGGGATCGCAGACGTTGTTTTCAAGAAGCTTGGTGCGAGCATCGATGATGAGGTCTATGATGTTGTCAACGCTTGCGTTGGCAGCGATATTGCTTCCCGCTTTGTTGCAAAGGGAGAAGATATACTGATCTGCGGTGTTTGCAAGCGCAGCAGCAGCGTTTCTGACAGCCGCATCCATAAGCTTGGGGTTGGACTGCGCGCGGTCGATGTCGTCGATCTGGAAGTTGAATGCCTTTGCCTGATCGATCAAGATCGTCTTTACAGAGTCGGTAAGCTCCTGCGCGGTGCTTTCGAAATCGACGTTCTTGGTGTAGTTGAAAACGTTGATCTCGCCGACGCCGCAGACCTTAACGCGGTCGCCGCGTCCCTTGATATCGCCCTCAAACTCGCGGTTGCAGTTTGCTACGGCGATGTATTTCTTGTCCATCTGGGAAAGAAGATTTTCGCTCCATACGGTGGGAATAAAGTTAAGAAGTGCCATTTTGTTAATTTCCTTTCTTTTTTAAGTGTTTTTTAGTGCCAGCTCTTCATAGAGCGGCGAATTTTTTCCATGTTTTTTCTGACCTCGGCGGGCGGCATGGCGCGCACCTCGTCGGGGGAATAAAGGCTGTCCTCGGTCGTTTCGATTCGGCCGGAGGAAAGCGATCGGGCTCGGCGGTTTGCCTCCTCGATCTTTCTCTGCCTTACCTCTTTCCGCCTCATTTCAAGCGCATAAGCCGCCGCGGGCGGAATGCCCTTTTCGATTGCCTCGTTGAAGGAGTCGGGCAGGCAGGTGAGGTCGACGTCGGGATAGAGCTCGGAAAACTCGCGCCATCCCGCAGAGATTTCGCGTGCGGTCTGTTCCGCGCGTTCAAGTCTCTCCCTGAGTGATTCGAGCTCTGCAAGAAGATCGCGCTCTTCGGCTTCCGCGGCTTCTTCTGTCACTTCGGGTTCAAGCTCTTCGGGGATTGCCATGTCATTAATGATCTCCTCCATCGTCTGCCTCCTTTCTGTGAGCCTCGCCGAGGCTTTCCTTTTTCGGGATAAGACCCTCGGGCAGACGCTCGAGATATTCTTCGAGAGTGATGTATCCGCCGTCAAGCAGACGGTCGAGCACGCTTTGTGTTCCTGCGGCTGACCAACGCGCCGAATCGCAAACGTCGATCTTTGCGCGAAGCAGGAGAGAATGGATCTTGGAGGGATATATTCTTCCAAAGCCCGCCTGTGTGCGCAGCGGTCTGCCGTCGGGGCAGTAGCAGAGCATCATATCCGCCCAGATGCAAGCCATCTGCTCAAGGCAGAGATAGAGCTCGCTCTGAACTCGATCGAGTGACTGCATGGATGCCTCGCGCAGGGCGAGGATCGCGCTGGTGTTTGTCGGTGCCACGTTGCCGAGAGCAGTATCGGTCGCGCCTGAAAGCTCCTTGGTCATCGCGACGGCGTTTTCGATCAGCTCAAGGTAGCCCTCCTCAAGCTTACCTGTGCCGACAACAGTGACGGCATCCGAAAGATTTCCTCCGCCGACCGCGGCGATAGCCTCGCCGACCTCGTTGGTCCATTCGGGAATGCGGGTGCGGTCATAAATGACCTTCGAGAATGCCGAATCGGTCATGTGCTTCATAACCATGGCATAAGCGCGGTTGATGTATTTCTGATTCGGTATCATTGCACTGACAGGCGAATTGCCGAAGAAGCAATTCTTTGCCGCTTGCCATGAAAAATGCGCGATGGGGTAAAGCTTGCAGGGCGTCACAACACGTCTGATGAGAGTCTCGCGAGTTGATTTTTCAAAAACAACACGGCCGTTTTCGCGGAAGAATTTGATAAGGTATGTGACGCGCGCCTCGCCGTCCTCGTAATCGGGCTCGTATTTTGCAAGCTCGCCCGCGCCGCGCTCGGTGACATCGGATAAGCTGTCGGGCTGAATTCGCGATACCTCCGCCTCGCTCATGCCGGCTTCGCGCGCCTCCCTGCGGAGAGCGTCGAGGCTCGCTCTGCCGGAAATAATGACGTAATCCTGGGATTGGATATCGGGATTGGTGACGTCGGCGGGGAAGATATTCGCCGAATCGAGGGGGAGCGTGAGAACGTCGCCGCTCCATCCGTCGCCCTGATCCTTTTCTGGATCCCAGGTACAGTAGAGAAGTCCGTCGCCCGTCAGCGCCGCGTCATAAAGCAGACGGTAGATCAGGCTTTGCAGGCGCGAGTGCTCCCATCGGTATGCGGCGTTTTCGGTGAGAAGCTCCACGGCCTTACCGATGGCTTCCGCTTCTGCGGAGTTCGGTGAGAAGGGAAGGTTTTCGTCCGAATAGGTTATCTTGACGTCGGAAACCGCCGCGGTGGAAACAAGATAGTCGACTATGCGGCTGATGACGTTGAATACAGGCTTCGGGAGCCCTTCGCCACCGCGCCATTGATCGCCTCTGTAAAACCTTTCGTTTTCGGATATTCTCGAATAAAGGCCGATCTGCCTTTTGTAGTTTCTGCCGGCTTCATATTGCCGCCAGGTTTTTCTGATTGATTCGTTTGTCATTTGTCCTCCTGTTATTTTGCCGATAAAATGATCCCGCAGTATTTGACGGGGCTTGAACTTTCAAGCGTATAGCGCAGTCGGCGGAATCGCGGAAGCGCGAAACGGTGCACGAAGTCCTCTTTTCCGCCGCCGCTCTTTCCTTTCAGAACGAAGCTCCTTTTTTCGCCAAGCTCGTTTTCAAAGGTAACGGTTGCGCTTCCTCCCGAAAGATCGGCGCGCAGTATCATTTCAACGCTTCTCTTTTTCCTTTCGGGGCATGAAAAATCGAGAAAATGCGAGCTTACCGTACTGTTGAGCGGCATTGCAGCGCCGTTATCATAGTCATTCACCAGGGCGGGCGAGAGGACGTAAAGTTCGCGGTCGCGCACAAAGGCAAGGTCGTTTCCGTATCTCAGAAGCTTGTCCGCGTATATCTCGGAATAGACTGTAAAGGTCTTTCCCGAGGTGTTGTAAACAAGCAGTCTGCCGCGTGAATCGTCGATGTCGGCGATATAAAGCTTTTCTCTTTGAGGGATCGAGAGCATTGAGATATACTCCGATTCCTTGGGAAGAAGGTCTGCGACGCTGTTGGATATCAGAGTGGCACTGCATTCATCGCGAATGCCAGATTGCGAATGCCAACGCCAGAGCGCACCGCAATAGTAGGTCAGGGGATCGTTGTCGTAATATGCCACGCCATTCGTGCCGTCGGAGCCTATTGCGGAATTGAGCAAGAAGATCTTCGGCGAGAATCGCTCGGCGTTTGCCTCGTCGCCTTCCCAGTCAACGCACCATGTGTCGCTACCCGTGAAAAGCAGGGCGCGGTCATAGTGCTGAGCCATTCCCGTGATCGGATAGGCTCCGCTGCCAACGCATACCGCCGAGGTTTCGGGAATATAGAGGGGAAGTGCATTTGGATTGCCAAGCTTTGAGCTTTCGTGTGCAGATTGCGAGATCGGACGCGAGCAGAGAAGATGCCCCGAAATATCGGGATTGTAAAGACAAAGCCTTTCTCCTCCTTCTCCGCCGAAAACGAAGCCCTTGGTTCTGCGGGCTATTGTGTACTTCGGCAAAGCATCATCGGTCAGAGTCAGCCAAAAGGCGACCACAATTCCTGCCGAAAAGAGCGAGCTCTTGATCTGTGTGGGATCATCGGGGTCAATGCTCATGCCTACCGAGTCGAGCTCGCGCTGTGCGCCGTTTATCTCGACTCTGTCGATCGAGGCGATCTTGAGCCCGACGTTGAAGCCTCCCATGTTTGATACCGTTTGGAAGGTAAGTCGTATTTTTTTGGAGAGAATATTCGGGTATTCCTCAATGGCTCCCTGCGTGATCGGGTGCCAATTTCTTCCGTAAACGGGTGCGTATCCGTCCACTTCCTCGAGCACGGTGCCGTTATAGCGATAGAGCTTTTTGCCGTCATGCAGATAGATCTCGCCATTGTAACAGAAAATATCGCCCTCGCCCGTTTCGGTTTCAACCTCGTCAAGTTTCTCCAACTCGTCGGTTTCGGTGTCGATGCAAATGAATTCCTTTCCCGTCAGGGCGTATATCTTATCTGCGGAATAGAATACCGCACGAAGCTCTCCGCTCAACAGGTGTTTCAATTCATATCCGGCGCGTGTTGACAGAGAGCAGTCGGGCGCGACGTCGAGGTTTTCCGCATATTCGCAGGAATTGCCGTTTTTTAGTTCGGCGGTGCGATCGATGCCGCCAAAGCCCTCCTCCTGCTGCCTTTCGACACCAAGAGCATTTTTGAATTTGATTGCTGCCATATTTGTTCCTTTCTTTCCTATTCCGATAAGGTACAGACGCATTTTTTTAATCGAAATAGGAAGTTTGATTGTTCTTTCGGAATTTGAAGCCCATGTCTGCGCGCTCATATTCACAATCGGCGGCAAAACGGCTCATAAGAGCGTATCGCAGAGCCTCGGGCGAATGGGTGACCGAATGTGGCTCGCCCGAGGCATCCTCGGCACGGCTTTTGTCGAAGAGTAGGGCGGGTAGGCATCTTATCAGCTCGCGGCAGCGCGAGCTGATGAGCATGCCGGGGATGCCGTCATTTCGGTCGGCAAGATATTCGCGAACAACTCTCCAGCCGGGAATGCGCCTGTCATCTGCCGGGCGCATCGGCGGCATACCTTCTGCGGCTTGCATGATCTCAAATCCGCTTTTGCCGCTATCCTGCCTGCGGTTCCAAAGGTCGGGCGACGCAACGGCAAATTCCACGTCCCTACCTCGGCAAAGCTCCGCAATTTTCCTTGCGGCTTCACCGAGCGTCAGGTTGGGGGCGCAGAATTCGTCGGTGACGTAGACACGGCCCTTGGTGTCGCAGATGCAGATATAGGCGGCGAGCATATCAAAACCGTAGTCGAAGGCGACGATCGTGTGGTAAGCGCGCGGGATGGCGTCGGCGGCGCATACGTGACGTGCCTCATCGAATTCGGTAAAGAATTGCCCCTCAAAGATGTCCCATTTTCCGTAAAGCCAAGCCTCGCGCAAGCGTGTCGGCAAGGATTCCAGACGCCGCACGTAGTCGGGATCGGCGCGGGTGAGGATATCGTTGTCGAAAACGGTTGCGGGGACGAAGGCATAATCATCGGGGTTCTCGCCCATGCGGTATTCGCGGTCGATAAAGAGCCTTTTGACCCAGGCGTGCCCTATCCCGCCGGGATTGCAGGTGAGATAGATCCGCCTTGGGCGGTCGGACGTGCCTCGCAGACAGGCCTTGAAGATAGAAAACTGATATTCGCTCAGCTGCGTTGCCTCGTCGAGGGCTATGACGTCGTATTCCTGACCCTGATAACGGAGAGCATCGCGCTCCGCGGCTGCATAGCCGAGGGTGATGCGGCTTCCGTTTTCAAGGGTCAGCTCTTTGTCGCGCTCGCTGTAAGTGAGGATCGCTCCGTATTCAGCGAGCAGGGGAGAGAGATGATTTGAACGGAGTTCAGGGAGAGTTCTTCGCACAAGCAGGCAGCGAAGTCCGGGATATCGCAGGCACATTAGCACGAGCTTTCGCCGCAGCGCCCATGATTTTCCTCCTCCACGAGCTCCGCCGTAGGCAACGTACTTTTGCCGACAGGCGAAAAATTCGCGCTGGCGGCTGTTCGGCGAGCCTTTGATGTGGAGCGCGCGCTCGGGTGCGTTATCCGCCGTCTTCATAAGCGTCATGATCGAAGATCAAGCGGAGCTGACCCGTGTCGGTTATCCCCGTGTCGGTCTTTTCTTCGCCCGAATAACCCAGGCGAAGCTTGAGATAGACCGAAAGGATGGAGGCGGACATTTCCGAGTTGAGAGCCTCGTCCTCGAGAGCCGCGCAAAGCGCGCCGTGCACCTCGGGGCGGGTGTTTCGAAGCCTTTCAAAATCGGATAGGGTGCTTGCGGTAAATCGGCAAAAGCCTGCGACGTTCGGTATCCTGCCCGCACTTTTTCGTTTGCTTTCCGCGCCCTCGGTCCGGCAAGAGGAAAGATAATCTTCAAATAGAGAAATTATGCTTCCGTTGTCTGCCGCTTCCTCGAGCGCGGTACGGCTTGGTTCGTTCTGCGGTCCTTGGTCGTTTGCGGACATTCTGACCTCGCTTTCCCGTCTGTACCGTAATCATTTTACCGCCGAGAGCAGTCTCAAACCGACCACTCCAGTCCCCGCGAGTCTCAACAGTATCACGAAAAAAAGAAAAAAGCCATTTTCCTCATTCGGAAAATGGCAATATTTAATTAAAATGAAAATTTCCGCCCAATCGGGCGGAAATTTACCTTCAACTAGCAACTAGCAATTATTCTTCGATTCCCATCATCGCCATAAGTCTCTTATTAAACTCCTCAGCGGTATTATATCCCATCTTCTTCTGACGGTTATTCATAGCCGCGATCTCAAGGATGATGGCAAGGTTTCGTCCGGGGCGGACGGGTATGGTCAGCGAGGGCAGTTCGATGCCGAGAATGTTGACGGTCTGATCATCGAGACCGAGTCTGTCGTACATCTTGCCCTGAACCCAGGATTCGAGATTGATGACAAGGTCGAGCTTTTCGGTGTCCTTGACCGCGCTTATACCGTAAAGACGCTTGACGTCGATGATACCGATGCCGCGAAGCTCAACGTAGTGGCGCAGGATCTCGGGCGCCTGACCGACAAGTGCCTTTTTCGATACTCGCTTGATCTCAACAGCGTCGTCCGCGATAAGGCGGTGACCGCGCTTTACAAGCTCGATCGCGGTCTCGGATTTACCTACTCCGCTGTCGCCGAGGATGAGGATACCCTCGCCGTAGACCTCAACGAGTACGCCGTGGCGCGTGATGCAGGGCGCAAGATGAACGTTGAGCGAGGCGAAAAGCGCCGCCATGGTAGCGGATGTCAGCTCCTCGGTGAGCAGAAGCGGAACCTCGTATTCGATGCAATATTTGATAAATTCGGGAAAAGGCTTGTTGCCCGACGTGAATATGATAGCTACGGGCTTGTGCGCAACGAAATCGCGAATGTGCAAGTCGCGCTTTTCTTCGGTCATAGCCGAGAGATAGGTATATTCCGCAATGCCGATGAGCTGAATGCGGTAGTGCTCAAAGAAATCAAAAAATCCCGAAAGCGCAAGTCCGGGGCGATCGACCTCGGGCACGGTTACGTAGATCTCGCTTGCTGATGACGGCAGGTATATTTCTTCAAATTTAAATTCCTTTATAAGTGATGAGAGCGATATTCTGTTCTTTTCTTCCATGATAAACGTCCTCTTTGATTTTTATTATATATAGTATATCATATATTTGCCTCGGTTGCAAATGGTTTTTGCAAATTTTTATATGAATTTTCAAATATTCATATTGGAGTAACAAAAATGTGGTATCATTAATTGGATTATTATATACAATAGGAGAAAAATATGAACTTCAAGGTTATAAAGCGTCTTTCACTTGCGCTTGCTTTGCTTATTTGTCTTTCCGCAGTTCTCACCTCTTGCGGTGTCAAGCCGATCAGGAGCACTGAAGAGGAAGCTGCAGTTATCGGAAACGTTGGAAAATATGAGGTGAGATACGAGGAGCTTCGCTATCTCGTTCTCAATTTCAAGAGAGATATGGCTTTGAAATACGGCGAGGACATCTGGACCGACCCTGCAAAGGCTGAAAGCTACAAGGACGAGCTTTGGGCGCTTGTCAGCGAAAAGATGGTCAGCGACTATTATGCCCTTCAGGCGATGGCTGATTACTATTATGTCGGCGGCGGAGCCGCGCTCATGATGAATGAGAAGCCGATCCTTGAGGCGGTTCAGGAGAACGTTGAGCTTGTTGTTGACGAATGCGGCAGCTTCAAAAAATATAAGGAGATGCTTGCTTCGCAGTACCTGACCGACTACCTTTTCCGCTTTTACAGCGCCGCAGAGGAATGCGCAAACGAGCTTTTCTATATCCCCGTGCGCGACCTGGGCGAAATTGAAAGCAGTGATGAATATATCGACGAATATTTCAAGTCGGATGATTTCCTTCGCACCAATCACATCTTCATCAAGGGTGTGAACGAGGAAAATCTTGCAAAGGCAAAGACCCTGCAGGCACAGCTTGCGGCAAGCGACAACAAGGAGCTTGAGATGATAATGCTCAAGGGCATCCATTGCGCCGATTACACCATGACCACCACTCATGGCAAGTATTTCGCGAGATACACCTCCGATTACGGAAATGAATACGAGCTTGCGGCATTTGATCTTCGCATAAACGAGCTTAGCGACGTCATCGAAACCAGCGACGGTTACTATATAATCCTTCGCCTTGAGCCCGAAGCTGATTATATCAAGCAGAATTACGATGAGTTCAAGGACGATGTTCTCGGCTCCGAGTTCAACAAGATCCTTGCTTCCTATAAGGAAGGCCTCGAATTCACCCTTAACGATTACGGCAAATCGATTAATATTCTGGAGATCGAATAAATGAGTACAGTCAGCGGCGGAAGGCGCAGAGCCTTCAGAAGCCGTCATCACACCCCGATGGGGCAGGGCGGCAAGCTTGCGGTCATATTCGTTTGCACGGCGCTTCTCCTCTTCGTGTTTGCCGTTATGCTCGGCAACTATCTGCGCGGGCTTGCAGAGGCGGTGATCGAAGACACGACTGAACCCTCCACCACAGAGGAAGAGATCTACTATGCTAATGCGCCCGATGAGGTCATAGCAATGGGAATATTCTTCGGCGGCAGCTTTTCGGCAGAAGAAAGCGAACCTCATACTGAAACCTCAGCGGATGATACGTCCCTCCCTGAAGAACCCGTCCGATTCGATGCACTTTCCCTGACTCTGCGCGAAAAGAACAAGGAAAGTGGGGAGATGCTTCTCGCTTATTCATCCCCCATCAGTCTTGAATGCGGAATTGACGTGACTGGAGAGACTTCGCTTGACGAGGGTCTTGCCGCGATAAAGACTTTCTTCGGCGAAAGAAAGCCGATCTGCGGCGTTTTTGAGATCGATCATCTCCGCCGTCAGGCGCAAAGCCGCGAGATCATGCGCGCATACGAGATCGCGTTGATATGCGAACTTATCGACGCGGGCATCGAAGAGATAATTCTTGTCGGATTTGAATATGAGATCGAGGAAGGTATTTCCTTTATATCGGATATCTACGAGCAAAAGGGCAGAGGAACCGCTGTCGGACTTGCGCTCCCCTTTGATTTCTTAATTGCTCCCGATGCGCAAAGCCAGCTTGGCGAGATCACAAAGAGATGCGGATTTCTCGCGCTCGATCTTCGTTCCTCGACAGTTCCCGCTCTTATGACCGCAGAAGCTCTGATAACAGACCGTGTTTCAAGAACCCGTGCAATCTGCCGCGAGTTTTCGGTCAGAGTGCTTCTCGGATGCGGTGAGAATCCGGACTGCGAATCGCAAACGCGCGCCGCTATGAACGCGGGTGCCGACAACGTGATGACAGCACTTGGCATTTTTGTGCCAATAAAAGAAAATATTACCGAAGAGATAACGGCTGAGTGATCGGCCGTTATTTTTATAAATAACTTGACTTTTGTCTTATTTTGTTGTAAAATATATAATAGTAAAATATGCTCGGAGGACTATATGTCAAAGGTTATCAAAAGGAAGAAAAAAACGGGGAAGGCTTTGCTTGCGCTTGTGCTGGTGATCCTTCTTACAGCCGTCATACTTCTCGGGGCTCTTGCGGGCGCCGCCTTTGTCATTGCCAAGGGACCTGCAAGGTCGGAATCCGAGCGTCTTTGCGCGACTTTTGCCGAAAAGCGTTTTCCACTTTCCGGGCTTTTTTACAGCGCCGATGAGCTTGAGGGCTCGCTCTTCTACATGCCTCCCGAGCAGAAGGACGGCGAGATCACCGTTCCCGCGAATAAGAATTATGAAACAAAGCTGCATTATATAAATGACGCCTCGTCCGCCTGGGATGCCGTTGTAGTGACGGGCATCTCGCCCGATGACGTCTCCCTCGGCAAGAAAAACGACGGTGTGGCAGACTCGAAATACGCCTTCGGTTTGACGGGGGACGTTGACGCCTTCATCATCGGCGACTATATTTCCTATCGCGGCGCCGACGGCGAGATCTATTGCTTCTGCGCTATGGGAGAGGACGGAATCCTCGATATCGGCGCAAAAACTCTCTATGAGGCGGCAAATTCGGGCTACCTTTGGGGCATTTCGGTCGATCGCGTGCTTATCGCAGGCGGCTCGCCCGCAGATTCTCTCGGCGGCGGTTATTCCTCGCGCGCCGCTATCGGTCAGGCAGCTGACGGCTCACTTATACTCATTTTTGCAAATGACCGCGGGTTCTATCCCTCGGGCATCACATATTCCGAGCTCGCTTCGCTTATGTACGAATACGGCGCTGTGAGCGCCGCCGCAATACGTGCGGAAGGCGCGTTCTATGCAGACGGCGTCGGTCAGCTCGGTTCAAAGAGCGAGAACGGATTCTCTCTTATCGTGAAGGGAGGTGCCAACTGATGTCGGAAAAGAATCTGCCGAAGAACAATCCCGAAGAGATCGGCAAGGTCAAGAATATCGTGTCAATGTCCGAGACCTCGGGCAAGCGCGGCGACGTGAATTCAAAGATCGGCATCGGTCTTGACGCGCAGTTTGCGGGCAAGGAAAGAAGAAGGCACCCGAAAGCAAATGCGCTTCTCAAGGCTTTGCTTGCTTATTTCAGCGCCGCAGTTCTTGTGATCGGTATTCTCACCGTTGTAGCCTGGCGTCTTTGCGAGATCAGCGAGGCGGGGCGTGCAGACCTTTTTGTTGAGACTTATATCGCCGAAAAGGATATCGAAGGCTGGCGTCAGCAGCTCAGGCTGAACCTGCCTAATACCTATCCCGCATATGAGGATGCTTCCAAGCTGGCATATGACGTGCTTTCTCCCGTGTTTGAGCTCGGGGAGATCACGTATCTTCGAAGAATGACTCCCTCTGCGGAGGGTTACCCGGTTTATGAGCTCTTCTCGGACGGCAGACATTTTGCCGCGCTCGTCATTGCCGATAGCTCCGTCGGGCTCTTTTCGACCGGCGAGTGGCAGGCGTTGCGCGTTGAATTTGATATTGATTTCTTCGACGCAGTCGAATTTCCCGAATACCGCGTGATTCTGCCTGAGGGTGCATCCCTCACGGTCAACGGGGCGGTTATCGATCCGGCTTTGAAGGAAAAGCACTCTGCGCAATACCCTGCGCTTTCGGTAGCGGAGAAGGGGCATGACGTCGCTCCTTGCGACATTTACATTTTCAATGATATTTATTTCCTCCCCGAGCTTTCTGCAACGCTCGAAGGCGCGAGCCTTGAGTGCGAGCAGATGGGCGAGGGCGAGTGGTTCTTCCATTATCCCGAAAGCGCGAAACATTCGATCACCGTGACTGTGCCGGTCGGCGTTGACGCATACGTCAGCGGAATCAAACTTGGCGAGGAATGGGCGAGCCGTGAAGAGATCGACGGCGAGCTCGGTGCGCTTGACGACGGCGGAACCGGAACTCTGCCGCGCCTCAGCGTCTGGACTGTCGATAACCTCTTCGGCGAGGTCAAAGTCGAGGCGAAGATAGGCGAAACAGAGGTCGCTCTGCTGTCACAGGAAGGCGGAAATTATAAATTCGATACCCCTGCCGAGTGCAAGTATACCTTGACCGTCATCCTTCCCGCGGGCGGCGAGCTTTTCGTCAACGGAAAGGCGATCGGCGCGGATAAGAAGACCGAGGGCGGCGCAAGTGCCGAGGACATTGCCTATGGCTTTACCGCGCTTGGCAGATATGAGGTCTCCGAGCTCGGAATCATCGAGGGCGGAGTGCCGAATTTCGACAAATACGTCCTCACGGGTTATCTTGCCGAGCCGAATGTCACCGCGAAGCTTGGCGGTATCGAACTTCCTCTCGCGGGCAAGAGCGTTTCGGGCTACGCAATGAGATGCGATTTCGATTTCGGCACGGGCGACACCTTTGACGCCGAGCGCATTGCGGCGGCGGAGAAGTTCGCCGAGAGCTATCTCGCATACATCTGCGGCGGCGGTGCATGGAAGGATCCCGCGAACGAAAAGGCTTTCAATGATAATTACAATGCGCTCAAGGCGCAGATGATCGAGGGCACGGCGGGCTACGTCGGCGTTATGGAATCCTACCGCGATGTCAACCTGATGCCGAAATACGACTCCTTCACCGTCGATTCAAAGACCGCGACTGATCTTGTCGCATATACCGACAAGAGCCTTTCCTGCCGCGTTGAGTTCAGCGTAACGCGCACGAGAACGGTTGACGGAGCAGCGCAGACCGATACTCTCACGGGAAGCATCAGCGTTCTCCAAGTCCTTTATAAAGGCGAGTGGAGAGTTTGGAGCTTTGTTTATGCACCGACGGTAGAATGATAATTGTTTGTTTATCCTAACCAAAACCAAATAATAAAAATTGTGCAATAACACAAAATTGCAAGTCAAGAATGAAAATTTCTTGACTTGCTTTTTGTATATCGCAATATTTGTCTGATAAACACCCATAAATGACTTGCCTAAAAGCATATTTTGTCTTATAATGTTATATGTATAGGTATGTTATACCAAAAATCCACGAAAACGTGAGGCAAAACTATGAGCGAAGTTAAAAACGTACAGAAAACAGGCTGCGCCGTCATCGGCTACGGCGGAATGGGCGGCTGGCACACCAGATATATTCTTGAGAGTGACGTAGCGTACCTCTGCGGTATCTACGACATCAATCCCGTAAAG
>JAZORB010000225.1:0-7672 GCA_045656385.1 Eubacteriales bacterium
CCTCTTTTATTTAGTTATCGTGAGTGAATAAATTTCGTAGGTATAATTGCCCACCTTTGCGGTGTAGGAGAACGCGAAAGTGCCGCTTCCCGTGATCTTTCCGTCCTTGAAGCTTACGTTTCCTTCAAGCGCAATAAACTTTGCATCGACTGTAACGAGCACTTCGCTTCCGTCGTAGTTGACGCGATAAACCTTTGCATCGCCGTTTCCGTCAACCTCTGCGCGCAGATATCTCGCGTAGCCGTCAACGCGGTGGGGCGTGTTTGACGTAAACTCGGGATAACCGAGAGAAAAATCCTTATCGGTTGCCGTCTCGGTAGTAGTTGTCCAAGGCGAATACTTTATACCTCTGTGACGAAGTGCCTTGTTAAGATTGTAAATGCAGTCGCCCCATACTGTAAAGAACGAGCTGTTGAGGGCGGTTACCTCCTCGCAGGCATATGCCAGAGTAGCCCGCAAGTTCTTCGGATCGTGTATATATGAGCGATTCATCTGCACTGCAACACCGTAGGTCTGATATGCATATCTGATTATGCTGTGGTTGGTGCAGATGATGAGTATACGGTCGAGCATTCCTGCCGCCTTGGTGACCTCGTAGACCTTGTCGATAACGGCGTTGCGCTTATCCTTGATCTCAACAAGGAAGACGACGTCGGTATAATTCTTTGAGAAATAGTCCACGACCTCCTCGTAAAAGGCGAATTCATCGGCTGCAGTCGCATCTGCTTCGGCATTCTTCAAAGCTTTGAGCTCGGCCTTTGTGCTTTCCGTGCAGGTAAGCTTTTTATCCCATTTGGAGGTTGTAGCATCGTGATTGATGGCAAGATAGCCGTCCTTTGTCAAATATACGTCAAGCTCGATGACATCCGCGCCTGATTTTGCCGCAGAAATGAATGAAGGAAGCGTGTTTTCGGGGCAGTATTGCATATCTCCTCTGTGCGCGACGATCATCGTCGGGAAGCAAAGAGTATTGTTTTTGAAGCCTTCGAGATATTCAACCACCTTTATCGCATCGGGGCAGATGATTCCCATCGCGCCCTTGAAGATCGCATCGTGAATCGCCGCGGTACTTGCGTCGGTTTTCAAAAACACAGAAAGCGCATAAGCTCGGAGTGCGGTCACGTCCGAAGCCGAAAGCGCAGAAGAATCCAGAATAACGCCTTTCGCGAGTGCCGCGGAGACCTCAAGCTTGAGTTCTTTAAGATCTACCGCATTCGTTCCCGATCGGTCAAGCACGGGACGCGCGGAGCGGGTCGATCTGCGGACACTTTTCAGTATTTCCGCATCCGACGAAATGACAAAGCAGTCGCCGACATTGTGGTAGTTGATGAAATCGATCAGCAGGCTTGCCGCGCCGCCGTCGTTGACCTCAAAAGCGGGAATTATTTTCACACGGAGGGAATCAACCGCCTGGTCAAGCGGACCGATCTTCTCTCCCTTTTTGGAATACGCGTAAAGGATACCGTCCTTGGCTTCAACCTTGAAGATCAAAGTTGCAGGGCGCGGACTGTTGATATCGGTAGTCGCAAAATCACCCACATAAGTCATAACCGTGGGAGAATTGACTATCGCCGTTTTCGGCTCGTAGACGTCGGCGTAGCTCTCTGCAACCGAAGCAAAGAGTCTGTCGCCCTTCACCGTCTCTTCCTCGTCATACAGGACAACTTCGTATTCATACTCCGCGCCCGTGAATTTGGCAAGCATCTGCTCGTATGCGGTCTTGATCTGCATCGCGTTCATCGGCGCGGCATAGAGCTTATAGTCCGCAATTCGGGTATTCGACGCGTAAGTGGAAGTTGTGCATTCGGCAGTAGTATCGCCGCCGAGGATGATGTTCGTCCATCCGTTGCCCGTAGCCAGAGCAAGAATACCCTCCGCAGGAAGCTCGGATACCGCTTCGCCGTTGACGTAAAGTGTCGCAATTCTCTTGTTCGGATCGTAAACGCCCATCAGATGCGTCATTTCCTTGCGGTTTGGAGCCGAGTCCTGCGCGGGGGTGCTGTAAACTCCTCCGGTGTGTACCGAAAATGAATACTTGCCCTTGTAAACGGTAAAATTGTACCCTCCGCTCTGGCAGGACATCGCCACGCCCTGCTCGCCCGACGAGGAATCGAAGGCATTATCGTTCACCACGAGCGTTTCAAGCGTAAAACCGCCCTCGAGAAGCTCGTAAAGCTTATTCTTTTCCCTTATTTGCTTAAAGGTCAACCTTCCAACTCCGCCTTTTTCCCTGACGTAAAGGTGAGGAATCTCGTACTTTTTGCCGTCGATTACAACGATTTCGCAGACAACGCTGCCCTTCTGCTTATCGTCGAGAGTGCATTTAACGTGTCCCTTAGCATCATCGAATCCGCCGTCTGCGGTGAATTCTATATCAATATACGGCTCTTTGAGATACCTTTTTTCAACCGCCGGCTCGGCAGTCGCTTCGGGAGCAGCCGTCGTTTCAGTGACTGGTTCATTTGAAGTCTCGGGCACAGACGTTGTTTCCTCGGGAACAACCGTGCCGCAGGACGACAATACCGTAATCAAAGCCAATAGCAAAGCTGTGAATGAAATCAATCTCTTCATATTCCAGCTCCTTTTCATTTATTTCCTTTAGTATATCATAATTTAAGAACAAGGTCAAGCTTTTCAAGAAAAAAGGTGCCTTGATGGCACCTTTTGCTTTAATTGTTAAAAATAGCGGGAGAATTATTGAGATAAGTTGCAAATCTGATGGTATATCCACCCGTTTCGACGGGATCGGATACTTCTTCAAGAACCCAGCCCTCAAGCTCGTCGAAATTGGGAATAAATGTGTCAACCCCATCGGTCTCGGCATCGACGAGAGTGATATACGCGCGGCGGCAGAATTTTGCGAGGTCGGTATAAAGTCGCCCGCCGCCGATGAGCATAACGTCATCCTCGGGGTATTTTGCGATCTCTGCGAAAAGCTCGGCGTAATCGTGAACGGGGACGGTGCCCTCGGGCGCGTAATCGGGGTTTGACGAAAGCACAACGTTCACCCTTTTCGGCAAAGGCTTACCGCCGGGGAAGGATTCGAGCGTCTTTCTGCCCATAACGACGGTCTTTCCCTGCGTCATGCGGCGGAAGAATTTCATATCCTCGGGGATCGAATAGATAAGGTCGCCGCCCTTGCCGATCGCCCAATTCTTGTCTGCGGCTACGATAAGATCCATAGCGCTACCTCTTAAACGGCAACGGGGATCTTGAATCCCGTCGGATTTGCCTGATAGTTCTCAAAAATTACGTCCTCGACCTTGAAATCGTAAAAATTCGTAATTTCGGGATTGAGGCTGAATTTGGGAGCCTCGAACTGCTCGCGCTCAAGCATCTCCTTAACGAGCGGAATGTGGCGGTCATAGATATGCGCATCGGCAATTACGTGAACGAATTCACCCGGAATAAGTCCCGAAACCTGAGCAAACATGCAAAGCAGGGTCGCATACTGAACAACGTTCCAGTTGTTCGCTGTCAGCATATCCTGCGAGCGCTGATTGAGAATGCCGTTGAGGTACTTGCCCGTGACGTTAAAAGTCATCGAGTAAGCGCAGGGGTAGAGATTCATCTCGTGCAGATCGGCGTGGGTGTAGATATTGGTCATAATTCTGCGCGAAGCGGGATTGTGCTTGAGATCGTAAAGCACGCGGTCAACCTGGTCAAACTCGCCCTCGCGGTACTGATGCTTGACACCAAGCTGATAGCCGTATGCCTTGCCGATGGTGCCGTCCTCGCCCGCCCAAGCGTCCCAAATATGAGAATTAAGCTCGGAAATCTTGTTCGACTTCTTCTGCCAGATCCAAAGGATCTCGTCGATGCAGTTCTTGACTCCCGTCTTGCGAAGGGTCATGATCGGGAATTCCTCGCGCAGGTCATAGCGGTTGGTGATGCAGAATTTCTTGACGGTATGCGCAGGGGTGCCGTCCTCCCAGCGGGGACGAACGTCAAGATCGGTGTCGTAAAAGCCATTTTCAAGAATGTCGCGGCAATTTTCTATATAAACTTTATCTGCGTAGCTCATAATATCTCCTTAAATCTCGCAATCGACGACTGCGCGCGCCGAGCGGACTGTCTTTACAAAATTCGAAATAACGACGTGGTCGGGGTGGACCTTGTAGTTATGAAGCGCCTCAAGCGAATCGAATTCGGTCAGAAGCACCATGTCGTATGACATATCGGTGCCCGAAACATCGCGCCCGATCTCCATGCGGCGCAAGCCTTCGATCTTTCCGCTTTCGTAGAGTGCCATAAGACGAGCCTTTACGTCCTCAAGGTTTTCATCACGTGTCTTTCCGCCCGCCTCGGGAAGGAATTTCCACATTACTATATGTCTGATCATTTTTGACCTCCAAGATTTTATATACACAATAATTGTATCATATTATTTTAGTCGTGTCAATATTTTATTCGGAAAAATATATTAGCACTATAAATCAAGCCCTCCCGCTTGCGGGGGGGTTGGGAGGGGAGTCAGCGGCGCGCGGGATTTTGACGCCGGAACAAAAACAAGAGCGAAATATAATAAAGGGAATATCGTACGCGCTCTGCGGAGCGCGAGGGGTGAAGGAGCGAAAACCTACCGCAAGGGTAGGTTTTACTCCTTCCAAACGGTCGGCGAGGCGCCGCCCGTTTGATGCACAGGGGAGTTTCGCCCTCTGCGGAGGGCGACTTAAGGCTCTGCCTTAAGAATTCGCCACCTTTTGAAAAAGGTGGACGAAAACTTTCAGGATGTGGTAGTGCCAGGCACTAATCACCAAAAAACTCTTGACTTTTCCCCGATTTTGTAGTATTATATATTATGTATATTTATATTTACCCATAATAGGAGCAAAACCATGGAATACCGCATTTCAAACAAGCTTGCGGCACTCAAGCCGTCGGCTATCAGAGAAATATTCAAATCCCTCTCCGACCCTTCGATCATCGCTTTTGCGGCGGGCAACCCCGCGGCGGAGTCCTTCCCCGTTGAGGCACTTGCCGAGATCACGGCAGACATTTTCGCAAACGAGCCCGTCAAGGCTCTGCAGTACGGTCAGACCGAGGGCTATCCCCCTCTGCGCGAGGCTGTAAACAAGCGCCTTGCCGAAAAGTTCTCGATCGGCGCATCGATCGAAAAGGGAGATAAATACAACGACACCACCCTCATCGTCAGCGGAGGCAACCAGGGAATCGAGCTTTCTTGCAAGGTTCTCTGCAACGAGGGCGACATCGTCCTCTGCGAGGATCCCTCCTTCATCGGCGCGCTCAACGCCTTCCGTTCGAACGGCGCGATCACAAAGGGAATCCCGCTCCGCGATGACGGCATTGACACCGATATTCTTGAAGAAACTCTTGCCGCTGACCGCGCGGGTGAGAACAAGATCAAGATGATCTATCTCATCCCCACCTTCCACAACCCCGCGGGAATCACCACCTCCCTTGAGGTTCGCAAGAAGATCTATGAAATCGCAGTAAAATACAGCCTCGTCATCCTCGAGGACAACCCCTACGGCGAGCTCCGCTTTGCGGGCGAGGAGATCCCCACCATCAAGAGCATGGACACCGAGGGTCTCGTTCTCTACTGCTCGTCCTTCTCAAAAGTCCTCTCGGCAGGTATGCGAGTCGGATTTATCACGGGCCCCGAAAAGCTGATGCAGAAGCTCGTTGTCGCAAAGCAGGTTGAGGACGTTCACACCAACCAGCTCTTCCAGATGCTCTGCCACCGCTTTGTCACCGAGCGCGACCTCGACGGCCACATCGAGATGATCCGCGCGATCTACCGCCGCAAGTGCGCGCTTATGATGAAGGGACTTGACGAGAATCTTCCCAAGTCCTTCAAGTTCACACGCCCCGAGGGCGGACTCTTCGTCTGGTGCACCCTCCCCGATGGCATCGACATGACCGAATTCGTTGCGCGCTGTCTTAAGAATAAGCTCGCGATCGTCCCCGGCACGGCATTCTGCCCCGATGAGAACGGCACCTCAAATTCGGTACGCTTTAACTACTCCACCCCCTCCGACGAGCAGATCGAGCGCGGTTGCGTTATCCTCGGCGAGGTTGCAAGAGAAATGCTTGCAGAGATCAAATAATTTCAAGAGGTAATAAAAATGATTGACAACAGACCCGTTTCCTACTCGGGCGTTCAGCCGAGCGGAAACCTTACCATAGGAAACTACCTCGGAGCGATCAAGAACTTCCCCATCTACTCCGAGCAGTATAAATGCTTCTACTGCGACGTCGACCAGCACGCGATCACCGTTCGTCAGGTGCCCGCCGAGCTTCGCCGCCGCACATACGAAACCCTCGCGCTCTACATCGCCTGCGGTCTCGACCCCGAAAAGAACACCCTCTATGTTCAGTCCCACGTCCCCGCGCACACCGAAATGGCTTGGATGCTCAACTGCTTCACTATGTTTGGCGAGCTTTCGCGTATGACACAGTTCAAAGACAAGAGCCAGAAGCACGCAGACAACGTCAACGCTGGACTTTTCACCTATCCCGTTCTTATGGCGGCAGACATTCTCCTTTATCAGACCAACGTCGTTCCGATCGGCGCGGACCAGAAGCAGCATCTTGAGCTTGCCCGCAACATCGTTGACCGCTTCAATCAGCTCTACCCCGACACTTTCACAATGCCCGAACCCATCATTGCAAAATCGGGTGCAAAGATCATGTCACTTGCCGAGCCGACACAGAAGATGAGCAAGTCGGACGAAAATGAAAACGCCGTGGTCCGCATCCTTGACACCCCCGATGCCATTATGCGCAAGTTCAAGCGTGCCGTCACCGACTCGGATAGCGAGATCCGCTTCGATCCCGAAAATAAGCCCGGCGTTTCGAATCTGCTCACCATCTATTCCTGCTTCTCGGGCAAGACCATCGAGGAAGCGGAGCGTGAGTTTGACGGCCGTGGCTACGGCGACTTTAAGACTGCTGTCGGTCAGGTATGCTGTGACAAGCTCATTCCCGTTCAGCAGGAATATCAGCGCATTCTCGCAGACAAGGCATATCTTGAAGAGGTTATGAAAAAGGGCGCGGACGAGGCTTCTTACTACGCACGCAAGACGCTCTCGAAAGTCCGCAGAAAGCTTGGGTTTGTTAACTTATGAAAATAGGATTTGTTTCACTCGGATGTCCGAAAAACCAGCTTGACACCGAGGTTATGCTTCACCACCTCCTTGAGGCGGGATATGAGATCACGCCCGACGAGACCGAAGCCGATATTATCGTCATCAACACCTGCGCCTTCATCGAGGCGGCAAAAAAGGAAGCCATCGACAATATCCTTGATATTGCGTGGTTCAAGGAACACAAGTCGCTGAAGGGCATCATCGTCACTGGTTGTATGACCGAGCGCTACCGCGAGGCAGTGCTTGAGGAATTCCCCGAGGTTGACGCCGTTCTCGGTGTCGGCTCGATCCACAAGATCGTTGAGGCGGTCAAGTACGTTGAAGAAAAGGGACGCGGATACTCCTCCTTCCTTGATAAGGACACCGTTGAGCTCGGTGGCGACCGCGTGCTAACCACTCCCGCGCATTGGACATACCTCAAGATCGCAGAGGGCTGCGACAACCGTTGCACATACTGCGCGATCCCCGACATCCGCGGCAAGTTCCGCAGCCGTCCGATGGAGGATGTTATCAAAGAAGCCGTCGGACTTGAAGAGCTCGGTGCAAAGGAGATCATCGTC
>JAZORB010000226.1:0-9318 GCA_045656385.1 Eubacteriales bacterium
TCGGTGCAATGGTCGAGAGTGAGCTTTACGCCAAATTCCTTCGCAATACGGATCGAGGTGAGAATATCATCCGCGCGGTGAGCGTGAGCCTTGAGCGGAATCTCGCCCTTCATAACGGGGATCATCGCCTCAAGCTTCATATCAAATACGTCCTTGCCCGATTCCTTGTCAGCAAGATATCTGCGCGACTTGAAAAGGAGCTCGCGAAGGAGCGCAGCAGTCGCCATTCTTGTCACGGGGCTCTTCTTGCCGCCCTGACCGTAAACGCGCTTGGGGTTTTCGCCGAAGGCGCACTTCATAGCCGCGGGGTGCTTGACGATCATATTGTCAACGCGATTGCCGACAAGCTTGATAACGGCAAAGCTTCCGCCGACTACGTTTGCCGAGCCGGGGCCGGTGCACGCGGTGGTGACGCCGCCCTGAATTGCTGTACCGAATGCCTCGTCCTGCGGGTAGATCGAATCGATGGCGCGCATATGAGGTGTGACGGGGTCTGCGCTTTCGTTGTAATCTCTGCCCTCCCATCCGACAGCCTCGTTATGAAGACCGATGTGGCAATGCGCCTCAACGCATCCGGGAGTGACAAGCTTGCCCTCGGCATCGATGATCTCGGTGCCTGCGGGAGCTTCAATATCAGTGCCGATAGCGGCAATCTTGCCGTCGTCGCCGAGAAGGATGGAGCCGTTCTCGATATCATCTCCGACCATCGGCTTTATGTAAGCATTTTTGATAAGGATCATTCCGTGTTTCTCCTTTGAAATTTTTATTTCATTATATCATAATTTATTCCGAAAATCAATAACCATTCCCCAAGATACGACATAAAATATTATCGAGGAACAAAATTCCTCAAAAAAATCTTTCGGAGGTCTACCATGAATAACAACTGCCTTTGCGGACTTTTCAACAACAACGAGTGCCTTATCTGGGTCATCATCGCGATCCTCGTAGTTCTCGCCCTCACCTGCAACAACGGTTACGGTTGCGGCAACACTTACGGTAACAACGGCTGCGGTTGCGGCTGCGGCTGCTAAGTAAAACACCCCCGAGGGCTCTGCCCTCGGGGGTGTTTATTTGTCAGTGTCCACTAATTCTCACGCCTTGCGCGCCTTCACCGCGTTTCTGCTGTAAGCGGTATACTCGGTGACACCGAGAATGGTCTCGCCGTCGATCTGGAGGGCACAGGGGATGTCGAATTTGACTGTGACCTCGTCGCACTTGACGACCTCTATATACTTGGTGTGGCGAACGTGGGTGCCCTTGAAAATTTCGGGGAAAATGGGAATGATGCGTGCGCGGGAAAGGTCATGCGCTATTGCGAAGCTGAGCTTACCATCGGGATCGAGCCTGTCCTGCTCGGGAGCGATCTTCATGCCGCCGCCAAAATATCTGCCGTTCATCGAAGGTGCAAGCCATACCTTTTTGTACTCCTTCGTCACGCCGTCAATAGTGACGGTTGCGTTTCTGGGAGTGAAATCGTAGAGCAGACCCTTGATAGCTATCGTTGTATAATTAATGGGCTTATTTGTATTGGCACGGATCTCGTCGCCCTTTTCGCAGGCGTAGCCGTCGATGCCGTAGCCGACGTTGTTGACAAAGCGGTATTCCTTGCCGTTTACGCGAACAATGGGGAGATCTGTTATGTATTCTTTAATATCGAAGGGCTGAACGCCGCGCTCCTTGCCGACGTCGTTGAGGAAATCGTTGCCGCTTCCCGCACCGTAATAATAGATCTTCTGCTTGATCTTGAGGCCGCGGGTATCGTTGACGAAATGGTTGAGAGTACCGTCGCCGCCCGTGATGATCACTATGCAATCGTCATCGCAGGAAACAAAGAAATCATAAAAGCTGCCGAGCGCAGCGAGATCGACGAATCTTATCTCGCCGTCGGTCAATATAGATTCAAGCTTACGCGCTGCCTCCTCTGCCCTACCGTTGTTGGCGAGCGGATTGTAAAGTACAACGTAATTCTTCAAGGAAAGATCCTCCAAAACACTAATTAATATATTGTACCATTATTTTCTTGTATTTTCAAGGATATTTTATGAATTCTTAAGCTGAAACCCGTTTTTTTGACAAAAAAGTGCAGGGTCCCCCGCAAACGCAGGGGACCCTTGTGAGAGTTTTTAAATTCAATGAAAGAAGATTTAACCATGCGGGCTTTTTTGCCCTTCACTATATAAGACGCTTTTTTTCGCAAAAAGTTACACTTTTTCGGAAACTTTTTTCAAAAACGAATTCTTTTTGTGGATGTGCACAAAATCCGAGTCGCGTTTTTGTTGAAAACAACGAGTCTCAAAAAGCTATCTGGTAAAATATTGTAATTTTTTAAATTCTTATTTATCGATCTCAAGGCGGTAGATTTCCATCTGACCGGGCGCAAGCCATGTTCCCGAGATTATGTGGCCATCCTCGGTGATGCGGTAATTGGCATCCCAATGGTCGGTGGCTACGTCGTGCTCGACACCGCCGAAGCAGACGCGCCAAAGTTTCTTGACCGAGGTCTCGAATACCAGATGGAACATTCCGCTTTCCTTCTGATCATTGTTGAGGATCGCGACGTATTCGTTGCCCTCCGCATCTGTAAATCGGCTGAAAACGCCGTTCAGCTCGTGATTGGAGATAAAACTCTTTGCATAAGGATGCACGCCGTCTTTCCATTCGGGCCAACCGCCGTAGGCTCTGCCGAGATGGAAGCTTCCCTTGTGCGTCAGACGCATCATAAGAGCGCCGTAGGTCTTGTGGAAAAGACGAAGCTGGCGCGAGAGCCAGGTCCAGGTCTCGGTCTTTTCACCAAGCTCGTTGACGGGTGCGTTGCGGTAATTGATATGCGAGCGGGTCATTCGGTAGTAGAACCAGATTATTCCCTTTGCGCCGTGCATAACGGAGGTGTAAAGCTGCCAACGGAGGTCATCCTCATTAGGGCAGCGGTAGCGGAAATGACCTACCGAAAGCACGATGCTCCAGAACGGAACGTTCATCACAGCCGCTGCCTCCGAATAAACGCGCAGGCTGGTGTAATAATCGTCCACGCCTTTGCCGTCGCCGTAGGGATTCATCTGGGTATAGTTATCAAAGGATATCAGCGGAACGCCGAGGCTTGGAATAACATCGTGTGTCCACTCTGTAAAGCTTTCGCATCCCCAAAGAGGCAGGTGACCCGGCCAACCGGGGAAATGATTGAGATAGGGTATCAGATGCGGGGCAAGCTCAAGCTGAATTGCGGCGGCAGCCCTGATGTCGGGGAAGCTATCATTGCGCGGCTCGTCACCGAGGTGGAAGCCGAAAACTGCGGGATGATCTCCGAAATCCGCAACCGCTTCGGCAACGCGTGCGCGGTATCCCTCGGGATCACTCGCGGCTCCGCGCCAGGTGGTGCGGCTGTCGGAAAGTATCAAGCGAATGCCGTGCGCGTGGCATTCGTCAAGGAGTGCGAGGAGTTTTTTCTTGCGTTCGGGGTCGGGTGAGTAATGCGGCGCGACGGTCAAGGTCATTCCGCAAGCCGCCCAATCGGCAACGTCGGAAAGCGGAACGTCATCAATAGCTTGGGTTCCCCAGAAACCCATCGGGAATACTTCGTGCATAATCAATCCTCCATTCCTGAATAGAAACAATGTCTTATTCTTGGGTGAACGTATCTTTCTTTATTGTTTAGCATATGCTGAGCGTAAAAGAGTGAGGTTTTCGTTTCGGGGTCGATTATCATATACGAGCCCGCCGCGCCGTGCCAGCCGAATTCGGAGGGGGAGGCGGTGAGACCGTAGGAAAGATCGGGCTCGCAACGCACGCCGAAGCCGTAGCCGTAACCGTCGAGCGCAGACCACTTTTTGTGATATGCGAGCTTCATCTCGTCTGTGATGCAGTTTGTGCGCATCATACGCAGAGTGTGCTCGGAAATAATGCGGTTGCCAAGGTAGCTTACTCCGCCGCAGGCGAGAGCATCGGTGAATTTTATGTAGTCGTTCACCGAGGAAATAAGTCCCGCGCCGCCGCTTTCATATTCCGTACCCGGAACATAAGGATTTGCAAGCTCGACCTTGAGTGCCGCGCGGCGGGCGTCGTTGTAGCGGTACTGCGGAGCCATGCGCGCGCGGACCTCGTCGTTCGCGATGAAGGTCGAATCGACCATTCCGCAGGGCTCGAAGATGTTCTTTTTGCAGTATTCACCGAAGGTCATTCCCGAGATCACCTCAACGAGTGCCGCGAGAACGTCGTGGCAGAGGCTGTACTGGAATTGAGTGCCCGGCTCGAAATCAAGCGGAACGCGTGCAAGCGCCGCGATAAACTCGCGTGTGGGCGCGCGGCCGTTCGTCTTTTCGACCACCTCGCGCAGGACGGGCGCGGTCAGATCGTAATTCAGCCCCGCAGTCATTGTAAAAAGATGGCGGAAGGTAACGGGCGTTTCGCAAGCGACCGAGAAATTGCCCTTTTTGACGTAAAGCTCGTCGAATTCGGGCAGATAATTCGATATCGGATCCTTCATCAGGAACTCGCCCTGCTCGAAAAGCTGAAGCGCCGCGATGCAGGTGACGACCTTGGTGCAGGAATACATATAGTAAAGCTCGTCCCCGCGCAAAGGCTCGCCGACTTGGTGGCGCCAGATCTCCTTGTGGTCGCGGTAAACGATGATATCCGACGACGGAATACCGTAGGCGGGAAGGGTGTCAATAAAATTTTTAAGATAGGTAAAGTCCATTTTTAACTCCGTATTTTATTATTTTTTCACTATCTCAAACCGTTTGCCGATAACTTCTGCGCGGAGTCTTTCCGCTGCCTCAGGTTCAAGCGAATCCGTGTAGACCTTGCAGTGGGTGACTATTTCGCCTTTTACGGTAAGTTGCAGGGTAAACTCGCCCTCGGCGGTGCGGTATTTGACCTCGTCGGTAAATTCGGGATCCTCGCCGAGAAGCCATTCGCGGGAGGCAAGGAATTCGGCGCGTTCGGCAAACAAAGATTCATCGGGCATCGGAAGCACTGCATCGGGCGCGAAAGCCGAGATGAGCGCGTGCAGGAAGGCTTCGACGGTTAAATCGGGGACAAGCTCAGTGAGATTGACCACCCTTGAGCGCACCGATTTGATTCCTTTTGCTTCAAGTTTTGTTTTGGAAACCGTAAGATAATTCGCAAGGCGCGACTTATCCGCAGAAATAAGCACTGTGCCGTGGTGGCATTTGTTTGCGCCAACGCTGTAAAATGCGTTGCCCGAAAACTTTCTGCCGTCAGCCTCAACGTCGTTTCTGCCCGTTGCTTTGGCGTCAATTCCAAAAGCACGGCACGCCTCGGCTATAAGCGAAAGCTGGCGCGTGACGTTGTGGATTTCCTCGTGCGATATGAAGCTGAAGCAGAGGTTGCCGAAATCGTGAAAGACCGCTCCCCCGCCCGAAAGCCGACGCGAAAGAAGAACACCGTCTGCCGCCATCTTCTCAAGATCGCACTCGGCACGTGAATTCTGATTTTTGCCAATAACGACTGTCGGGGCGTTTTGCCAGAGAAAGAGTATCTCGTCGCCCGCCGCGATATTCGCCGTCAGGAACTCCTCCGCCGCAAGATTGCGGCAGGGATCATTTAAATTAGATTTTATAATATATTTCATACCCTCATTATACACCGCCGAGGAGGCTTTGTCAATAATCTTTTATGAAAAATAAAATATTGCGGTGTAATTACAGCTTTTCATCCAAAAAAGAATACTTCAAAAACGTTATTTCCCTTGACTTGTTTCCTATAATATGATATACTTCAATTGGTGAAAACCAGAAGTATGTAATTACATAAAAAAGGAGATATAAAACAATGCCGGTTATGCCGAACAAGGAAAAAGCACTTGGTATGTACCGCAAGATGTACGAGATCCGTCAGTATGAAGAGACGGTTAAGTACCTCTTCTTCGAGGGTATTATGCCCGGTACCATCCACCAGAGCGCGGGAGAAGAAGCTTCCGCTGTAGGAATCATTTACGATCTTCGCAAGGAAGACGTCGTTTACTCCACACACCGTCCCGCAGGTCACGACCTTGCAAAGGGCATCTCTCTCAGATCCATGATGGCAGAGATGTTCGGACGCGTTGACGGATGCTGTAAGGGTAAGGGCGGCGCAATGCACACGGGTGACATGTCCGTTGGCGTTCCCCCCGCAAACGCAATCGTAGGCGGTAACATTCCGATCGCCGCAGGCACCGCACTTGCATTTATGATGCAGAAAAAGGACAACATCGCCGTTTCCTTCATGGGCGACGGCGCAACCAACGAGGGCTCCTTCCACGAGGCACTCAACTTTGCCGCAACCTGGAAGCTCCCCGCAGTTTTCGTTTGTGAAAACAACCTCTATTCCGCAACCACCTCCATCCACCTGACCACCCTTCTCGAGGATCCCGCAGCAGGAAGAGCTTCCGCTTACGGATGCCCCGGCGTTGTAGTTGACGGCAACGACGTTCTTGCAGTCAACGAGGCTATGGCTGAGGCTATCGAGCGCGCTCGCTCGGGCGAAGGACCCACCATTCTTGAGCTCAAGACCTACCGTAAGTACGGTCACTCCAGAAACGACGCCTGCGGCTACAGACCGAAGGAAGAGGAGAAGGAATGGCTTGAGGATCGCGATCCCATCAAGACCTTCCGCGCAAGACTTCTTGAAGAAGGCGTTGCAACCGAGGAAGAGATCGAAAAGATCGAGGAAGAAGTCGATGCAGCTATCGACGATTCCGTTGAATTCGCAAAGAACTCCCCGATGCCGACTCTTGAGTCTGCACTCGAGGATATCTACGCGGACTAAGAAAGAGGAGGTAAGTTAAAATGGCAGTTATGTCAATTGCAGATGCGCTTAAAGCAGCAATAGCCGAAGAAATGCGCCGCGACCCGAGCGTTTACGTGCTCGGCGAGGACGAGGATATCCCCGGCGGTATGGGCGGAGCCTTCACCGTTACCAAGGGTATCGGCGACGAATTCGGCAGACTTGAAAATATTAACGGCGAGATCAAGGACGGCCGTTGCATCAACACCCCCATTTCCGAGATCATGATTTCGGGTGTTTGCGTTGGTTCGGCTATGTACGGAATGAGACCCGTTGCAGACCTTCAGTACTGCGACTTCCTCTTCTGCATGATGGACCAGCTTGTAAACCAGGCAGCTAAGATGAGATACATGTCGGGCGGTCAGCTCAGCGTTCCCATGGTTATGCGTTGCCCCTCGGGCGCAACCAACCGCGGCGCACAGCACGCACAGAGCCCCGAGACCTTCTTTGCTCACGTTCCCGGCCTCAAGGTTATCTGCCCCTCCACCGCTTACGATGCAAAGGGCATGATGAAGCAGGCTATCCGCGACAACAACCCCGTTATCGTATTCGAGCACAAGCTCCTTTACGGAAGCAAGCGTAAGGAAGTTGGCGCTATCAACTCCGCAGGCGAAGTTCCGGACGGCGATTACACCGTTCCCTTCGGCAAGGCAGCTATCCGCCGCGAGGGTACCGACGTTACCATCGTTGCAAACCTTCTTATGAACTACAAGGCACAGGAAGCAGCAGCCGAGCTTGAAAAGGAAGGCATCTCCTGCGAGATCATCGACCCCCGTTCTCTCCTTCCCTTCGACTACGAGACCGTTGTCGAGTCGGTAAGAAAGACCGGTAAGCTCATGATCGTTCACGAGGATAACTACAACTGCGGTTGGGGCGCACAGGTTGCATCCTACTTCGCAGAGAATGAGATCTTCCTCCTCGATGCTCCCATCGTCCGCATTGCGGCGAAGGACACCCCCGTTCCCTTCTCCCCCGAGCTCGAAAACTTCGTTATCCCCTCCAAGGAGGATATCATCGAGGCAGCTCGCAAGCTCGCTCGCGCATAAGGAGACAACGGAATGGTCAAGAAAGTTGTTATGCCCGCCGCCGGTCAGACGACCGACGAGGCTACAGTTACAAAAATTCTGGTCAAGGTCGGCGACAGCGTAAAGAAGGGCGATCCCCTTCTTGAAGTCGAGACCGACAAGACAGTTCTCCCCATCGAAAGCTTTGCGAAGGGCTTCATAACCGAGATCTTCGTTAAGGAATTCGATAAGGTAGACGCAGGAACCGCACTTCTCGCCATCGGTGACGAAAAGGATCTCGAGGCGGCAAAGAGCGGCGCATCTGCACCTGCTCCCGCTCCCGCAGCAGCTCCCGTTGCTCCCGCAGCGGCAGCAGCTGATGACGATGAGGACGATTTCGCTCCCATCATCCCCGGACAGGCTCCCGTAGCAGCTCCCGCTCCCGCAGCAGCTCCTGCTGCTCCCGTAGCAAAGGCATCCGGCGACTACAAGGCTATGCCCAACGCAAAGAAGCTTGCTTGTGAGCTCGGCGTTGACCTTGCAACCGTTGCTCCCGCAAACGGCGAGTTCATCAAGGCGGCAGACGTTAAGCTCGCGGCAGAGAACAAGCCCGCAGCAGCTGTTGATGCAACTCCCGCAGCAGAGGCAGATTACGTTGACGAAAAGCTTCCCAACATCAGAAAGGTTATCGCAAAGGCGATGCACACCTCCCTCTCGACTATGGCACAGCTTACCCTCAACACCTCCTTCGACGCAACCAAGCTCCTCGCTCTCCGCGAACAGCTCAAGGCAAATGCGGAGAAGTTCGGCTACGGCAATATCACTCTCAACGACATGATCCTCTTCGCCGTTTCGAGAGTTATCCTTAACCACAGAAGCCTCAACGCGAACTATCTTGACGATACTATGAGATTCTTCAACACCGTAAATCTCGGCATCGCCGTTGATACCGACCGCGGACTTCTCGTTCCCACCCTCGCTCACGCAGAGAAGCTTTCCCTCAACGAGCTTTCCGCTCAGGCCAAAGCTCTCATCGGCGAGGCACAGAAGGGCACCATCGCTCCCGATAAGCTCAAGAACGGTTCCTTCACCGTAACCAATCTCGGCTCGCTCGGAATCGAGTCCTTCACTCCCGTTATCAATCCTCCCCAGACCGGTATTCTCGGCGTTGACACCATCACCCGCAGAATCAAGGAGGTAAACGGACAGGACGTTACCTATCCCGCAATGGGACTTTCCCTCACCTTCGACCACAGAGCACTCGACGGCGCACCCGCGGCGAAGTTCCTTAAGGAGCTCGTCAACGCGCTTGAAAACTTCGATATGCTCCTTATCAAGTAAGCGAGGATAATATAATGTACGATCTTATTGTGATCGGCGGAGGACCGGGCGGCTATAGCGCCGCCCTCTCCGCTGCTAAGGCAGGCAAGAAGGTCTGCCTCTTTGAAAAAGAAAATCTTGGAGGCACATGCCTCAACGTTGGCTGTATCCCCACCAAGTATATCCTCGACCGCGCAACTGCTCTTGA
>JAZORB010000227.1:0-19971 GCA_045656385.1 Eubacteriales bacterium
AAACCTTATTTAACAACTCACTCTTTCGAGCAAGTCAAGCTTGTACTTCTTAGTCTGTTGTTCAATTTTCAATGACCTCGCTGACCGCTCTTTGCGTTGTGCTCTGCGCGACAGCTTGTATATTATACCACTTTCATTCCCGTTTGTCAACCCTTTTTTCAAAGTTTTTTTCAGTTTTTTTCACTTTGTACGTTTGGTCGCGTTTTGCACAAGTTTATATATCAGGTTTTGTGCAGTTTGACGAAGATTATATGGCCTTGCGGATCAACTCTGCGTATATTACAGGAATCCGGTGTGCAAAATATTCTTTGGAGGTGATTTTTTGGTTACGATTATTATAAGAACTTTAATAATATATACTGTCCTTATATTGGCAATGAGGTTGATGGGAAAGCGTCAGATTGGGCAACTTGAGGTATCGGACCTAGTCAGCACGCTTCTTTTGTCCGAGCTTGCAGCGCTGCCTATCGAGAATCACGATATACCGCTCGCGTATTCTCTAATACCAACAGCGTTACTGATGTCCATCGAAATCTTCACTGCTGCGATTCAGGGTAAATTTCCCAAGCTCAAAAATATTTTTTCGCCGCGGCCAAGCATTCTTATCAGAATGGGGCAGCCGGATTTCGCCGAGCTTGAGAGATGCCGGATGTCCGCAGATGAACTTTTGATTGCCTTGAGACATACGGGCACCACTAATATTTCCGAAATCGCATACGCAATTCTCGAGCAAGATGGAACCGTGTCCGTGATCCCACGATCGTTCGCCAAGCCGGCGACAGCAAGAGATGTTGCAGCAGGAAACAGCGAAAGCGGAATTTATCGGATAATAGTTGACCATGGAATCTTGAACGATAATTCGCTTTCTGAACTCTCGCTTGACGTTGAATGGGTAAAGGACAGAGCCAACGTACCTATCTCCGATATTCGTCTTATGCTTGCAGACGAAATCGGAAACGTTCAAATTTTTACGAATAACGGAGGATCGTGATGTCCGGAAATTTTTCATGTTTGATCGCAGCGGCGGTATTGATACTGATGTTTGCTTTAGTCTTTTTAAATGCAATTTATGTCAAGGGCACGGCAGATCGTATTCTGATGCTTATTGATTCCTTCGAAGAGATTGATTCTGCTCAGATCATAGCAGAATACTGGAACGAGCGCTTACCTATTTTGAAGCTTTCACTCTCGCAAAAGGAACTTGAAGATATTACACTTAATATAAATGAAGCAATTATTTTCGCCGATAAGCAGAATGATGAGGAATATAAAAGATCAATGGCGCGCCTGAGGCGCGCCATTGAAGGTATCAAGAAACGCGAAGAGCTGTCTCTTGAAAATATATTTTAACCGAGCAGTGTATATTCGATAAGAACAGGATGGTGGTCAGAGGGGAAATCTCCATTGATTTCCTCATTGCATACACGATAGGTGGTAACTGCAATTCCCTTAGGAGACGTAAACACGAAGTCTATGATTTTATTCGATGAACCGTAATTCGTGAAGGTCGCCACTTTGTTGATCTTCTTGTCTGCAGTATCGGAGGAATTAGCGATACCTGCCTTAATCAGAGTTGAATAGGCGCTTGAAGAGGTCTCACAGTTAAAGTCACCTGTCAAAACAATGGGATAATCCGTTACCGTTTTCAGATAATCAACCAATACCTCTGCCTGCTTTTCGCGAGCCTGAGCGCTGGTGTGGTCAAAATGGGTATTTATTACCATAATACGCTTGCCGTCAGATTTTCTCTCCAGAAGAGCAAATGTATAAATACGGTTAAGAGAGGACTCCTCGACCTTGGAAACCTTATTAGGAGTATCCGAAAGCCAACGGGTTCCACTGTCGATAAGATCAAAGACTTCCTTCTTATAGAATATAGGATTATACTCTCCGGCAGCGCCGCCATTTCTTCCCTCTCCAACGAAGGCATACTGATCTTTCAAGCCTGCATTAAGAGTTGCCAACCACACGGGGTCGACCTCCTGGAAGCCGATGGTGTCAGGAAGATACTTCAAGCACATATTAATAACACGTTCGTTTCGTTCAGCAGTCTTTCCAGAGACCCACACGTTAAACGACATCGCCTTGAGGATGCTATCATTATACTTGCATATGTAAGATGCATCAAGGGAAATCGAGAACTTATCAGCCTTTTGATCTGCGAATCTTGCAATAAAATCATTTGCCGCAACAAGTATCGCCGTGGGGGACAGACCGTAGAGATTGACGTTCTTGCCGTCAAAGGCGACGACAGCTTCAAGCCCAGTCAGCTTTGAAGCAAACTCGGCGATTTCCGCATCTGTGTTGCGGTTGGTGGCGCCGATAAGTATTTCATATCCCGAAGCATCCGCCTCGCCGTCATGAATAACTTTTACAACGATTCCGCTTGCCTTGGCAATAGCATCCGCTATCATTTGCGCGGCAACCTTTTCCGTGCTACCGTTGCGCTTGGGATATACTATTTGGTATTCGGTTATTGATGTGTTGCCGACTGTGAGCTCTTCGATTTTGTATTCAAGGAGATTTAAAAAGTTATATGATTGGTTGTAGAACACGCCCTCTTCACCGTCCTTCTTATGAAGAACAGCCGCCGTGAATTCCTGCAGTGCGTTTATGGTTGCTTCTTCGGAATGTCCCGCAATGACGATCTTGTTGCCATACTGGGCATATCCAAAGTCATTGTATTTGAGTTTGCTGAGGAAATCAGCGGTTTCGGGACGGTTGGTATTACCGACAAGGATCTCATATTCGCCGATCTTATAGACAGGAACGTCATCGCGGTAAAAGTCATCCTTGAATATCTTAACGCCATATTCCTTGTTCAGCTTCTGGTAAAGGCTGCTGATTTTTTCCTTGAGATTATCACTGAGCTTCTCGGGACGGACTACCGCATATTTTTCAAGATCCGCCTTAAGTATTGAAGGCATTTGGGGCTCGGTTTCAAGGGGAGCCTCTGTTACTGCCTCTGTCTGTTCTTCCGTCTGCTCGTCCACCGTGTTATTACATGAAACAAGCGAAAGAGGAAGTGACACAAGCATAGAAAGCAGAAGAGTCCAAATTATAAGCCTACAGGTGATGTTTTTCATAACTACCTCACTTTATTTTATTACTACATTAATTATATCACCTACAGCAAAGATTGTCAACAAGAAGAAAATATTTTGACGCATTTTTCACATTTTCTATTGCTTTTTTGAGCGAATAGTGGTATCATATTATCATCATTTCAAAAAGCGAGGACTTTAAAATTGAAGGGACCCTTTATCGCGGAGAACGACTCCGCGGAACAGCTTAAAAGGTCTAATTTCCTTTTTGCGCTGTGTTTTCTAGCCTACACGTTTTCCTACTTCGGTCGTTACAACTACTCCGCCTGCCTTGCCTCAATGATGTCGGCGGGACTGCTTGATACCGAATTCGGCGGCATCATTTCATCCGCCTACCTCATCTTTTACGGTGCCGGTCAGTTCATCAACGGAAGACTCGGCGTAAAAGTCTCTCCGAAGATTATGGTTGCCATCGGACTTCTCGGTTCGGGAACAGCAAACATTCTGATGGGCAGTATGTCTGACAAATACGTTTTCCTGCTTGTTTGGGCAGCAAACGGATTTTTCAATTCGATGCTCTGGTCGCCGATAATCAGAATATTCACCGACTGGATGACACAGAGCCAGCGGTTGCGAGCAGGAGCTAATATTTCTCTAACAATCCCCGTTGGTATGTCTCTTTCCTATATCATCTCTTCCTTCATGCTTAAGGTTGCGGATTGGAGAGGAGTGTTCCTTGTTTGCGGATCGCTTCTTTGCATCGGAGGCGCGATTTGGATATTCGGTATTTCCGTGATCAAGCCTTACATAAAGACAATGTCGGAGCGAAACGCGGCTATCATAAGCGAAAGCCTCACGAAGATCAACGCTTCGGACACAAAGAAGCCTTCTCTCACGCTCAAGATATTCTTTGGAACAGGTCTTATATTTATAGCGATAGTTGCTCTGTTCAACGGATCCCTCAAGGACGCCGTTCTCAGCTGGGCACCGACTTATCTTAAAGACACTTACGGCTTTACAGACTCTGCCGCCTCGCTTGTATCCACACTTCTTCCCCTCTTCTCTGTTGCCGGTCCTTACGTTGCGATATTCATCGACAAAAAGTTTTTAAAGAACGAGGTTGCCACATCGGGAGTGATTTTCTCGGCGGCTGCGCTCAGTCTTGTCGGAGTCGTATTGCTCAAGGGCTCGCTCCCCCTGCTTGCGGTTGCGCTTCTTGCTTTCTCGATGTGCTGCATGTGGGGCGTAAACACTATGATCCTCACCTTTGTTCCCTACCGCTACGGTGGCCTCGGAATATCCTCTGCCGTTACGGGAACGCTTAATTGCACCGCATATATTGCTGCATCGACTTGCACTACTATTTACGGAAGTATGGCAAAAACTCAAAGCTGGTCAGCAACCGTTCTGCTTTGGACGGGATTTGCTATTGGCGGCGCAGTCATATGCTTTGTTCTTTCGGGACTTTGGAAAAAGTTCAGACCCGAAAACAACTGATAACAAAATATCGACCGCATCCGATTTTGGATGCGGTCGATATTTTATATTATTATAAAGTAGTAATTACTCTTCCTTGGGAACGTAGAGACCGGTGTCCTGTACCCACTGAGAATAGTAGTAGAAGAATCCGGGAACGTCCTTGCTTCCTTCCTTAGGCTCTGCGGGAGATTTCTCTACCTTAAGAGCGGGAGTGGAATCTTCAAGAATTGCCCATCTAGCGATAAGCGACTCAAGCTCGTCGATGTTCTTTGCGGCTGCAAGCTGCTTTTCGATATCCACAGAGAGCTCGTTGATCTTGTTGATATTTGCAACGTTGAGAAGAGTGTACTCTTCTTCACTTTCGCCTTCGGGAACTGCAAGACGATTTGTGAAATCAAATCCGAGGGAGAGGAAGGGCTTTGCCTCGAGATTCTGCTTCTTACCCCATTCCCAAACGTCGAGATCCATATCCTCTTCGGGGTATGCCATAAATACGTTACCGGTGGACTCAATGTTCATGAAGTAGTCGCAGTTTCTGGTGCGCTCGAGCTTACCTGTCTCATCATTGATGATGTAGTGAACACCTTCTACGCCATACTGAAGAACATTGCGGAGGTCGCTGTTGGTGTTGAGGTAAGTGATGATCTGCATGCTACGGCTGACGCTTCGAGTATAGGAGGAAACAGCAAACATATTGCTGAAGACTTCCTCATAGCCAACCTCGGGATATTCAAGTACGTTAAGAGCGTAATCCTCACCGTAAACAGCCTCAAGGGAAGCGTTACCCTTGATCATACGGATAGCGTAGTTTGCGGGGTTGGAGGACTCGGATACGATGTAGTTCGCGTCCTTATACTTCTGGATGGTTCTGATCTGATCAAGATACTCAGCGTTCTTGAAAACGTTGTTACAAGCGAGAGTTACGTTGGTATCTACACTCGGATCGTGAGTACGGCTGGTCTTGGTACTTGCGAGAAGGTTGAAGTTGGAAGCGTTGATCTTACCGGTTGCGGTATCAATGTTCCAGAAATATGTACCGGTGGTGTAGATGTCGCCAAGAATGGGAGCTACGCCGGGCTCATATGCTGCTACGTCAGCAAGGAAGTCGGAGCACTTTGCGAGGGAGTTGAGCTCCTCGGGATCGTAGCTGTACTTCTTTGCGAGTTCCTTGTTTACAAGGAGGTAGGTGTATTCACCGATAATTACGTTATTGGGGATTGCGTAGGTGCCGCTGGTGGGCCACTTTGCCCAGAGCAGGAGCTGGTTGTTGATATACTCGTTGAGCTTCTTGGAGGAACCGCTGAGCTCGGAGTCGAGACGCTCGATCATTTCGCGCTCGATATACTCGAGATATCTGTCATAGCTGTCGATCCAGATAATGTCGATCTGGTTCTTCTTTTCCTCGGGATACTTGATCTGGCTGATGGTATAGCTGTTATCGATACCCTCGATGGTCTCAAGAACGGTTTCTTCTGCGGTGGTGTCTTCACCGGTGAGCTCCTCGGTCTCGCGGAAATCAACGTAGTCGGGATGCTCTGCATAGAATGCATCGTACCAAGCTTCGTCGGTTACAACGCCCTCTGCCTTTGCGGCTCTTCTTGCCTGCTTGAGTGCATCGTCGTGTTCTTCCTCGAGAAGAGCGTATTCCTCGTTGGACTTAACTCTTTCCTCGATAACATCATAATACTCATCGTATGTAGCAAAATGAAGTTTTACCTGAGTTTTGAAGTTGGGCTTGGTAATCTTATTGAAAGCTGCCTCGACTTCCTTCGCAGTCTGTTCGGAAACGGGCTTTTCGCTTACAACAAACATGGAAAGAGTGATGGCCAAGTTATCCAGGCTGATATCGGGCTCTTCTTCTGTAGTTGTGCCTTCACCAAATACTCCGCATCCTGTGAAAAGAACGCTGGAAAGCATAAGGAATGCAAGAATCAGACTCATAATTCTTTTGTTCATTGAAATTTCCTCCTTAGGAAAGTTGTGTACTCGCGCGTACACGCAGATAATGTTATTATATATTCTACTACAAAAAGTGAAAAAAGTCAAGTCAAAATTTTGAACGATTGACTAACAGATTCCAAGACTTAACAATACGTTCAATTTTATATTGCACTTTTCACAAAATGGGGATTTGCGCTTTGACAGTAATGTCAAACTTTTTGTGCGTTTTAACGATAATAGATCAAATAATTTGTTAGATTTGCATAACGATAAAAGCGCACGTAGAGCCAAAAATCACTCGATAAAGCCGCGAAGATGGCGCGCACGACTGGGATGACGCAGTTTTCTGAGCGCTTTTGCCTCAATCTGTCTGATTCTTTCACGAGTAATGCGGAATTCCTTGCCGACTTCCTCAAGGGTGCGGCATCTTCCGTCATAAAGTCCGAAGCGGAGCTTGATTACGTGCTCCTCTCTGGGGGTGAGTGTACGGAGCTGACGCTCGATGACCTCGCGGCGCATGGTTGCGGAGGCGGCATCTGCGGGGGTGGGGGTTTCATCATCGGGGATAAAGTCGCCGAGATGGCTGTCTTCCTCTTCACCGATAGGTGTTTCGAGAGAAACAGGCTCCTGTGCGATCTTGAGGATCTCGCGAACCTTATCCGAGCTCATACCCATCTTTTCGCCAAGCTCATCAGCTGTGGGCTCTCTGCCGTATTCCTGAAGGAGCTGACGCTGATAGCGGGAGACCTTGTGGATGGTTTCTACCATGTGAACGGGGATTCTGATGGTTCTTGCCTGATCTGCAATAGCACGGTTGATAGCCTGTCTGATCCACCAGGTAGCGTAAGTTGAGAACTTGAAGCCCTTTTCGTAGTCAAACTTGTCAACAGCCTTGATAAGACCGAGGTTACCCTCCTGGATGAGGTCGAGGAAGAACATTCCTTTTCCAACGTATCTCTTTGCAATGCTAACAACAAGACGGAGGTTAGCCTCAACGAGTCTGTCCTTTGCTTTCTTTCTTACGTCATCGGGGAGTGTTTCGTCATACATGACCTTTGCGAGTGCAAGCTCCTCCTCCTGAGAAAGAAGCTCGACTCTGCCTATCTCCTTAAGGTACATACGAACGGGGTCATCGATTGCAAGACCTTCCTGCTCAAGCAGGCGCTCCATTGCCTCGCTGTCAGCGAACTTTTCGACCTCGCTTTCGATCTTGTCCATTTCGCCGTCGGGCATTTCGTCAGCAAGAAGGAGTTCTGTATCGGTATCATCGTCAAAGAACTCGTCAATCTTGTCAACGTCATTCATACCGTCAAGAACGTCTTTATAGTCGATATTGCCGGTATCGGACGTATCGCCAAAATCACGAACGTCCATTTTCTTGTCACTCTGTATCATTTTTTATCCTTTCTTATGTATATAAAATACACAATTTATAATATCCTTATTTTTATTCTCCGCGGCGTTTTCTTTCCTCTTCAAGACGGCGGCGTTTTTCAGCCAGCTTGTCCTCAAGGGTATAATTGCCGCTTTGTACGTCGATTGCCTTCTTTGTTTCGGAACGCAATATCTCCGCCGAGGAACGGAAGACCTCGGGACCATTTTCGGCGAGGGATCGGCGGCGCAGCTGCATATCCTCAAGCGCCGACATTTCATCGGGATTAAAGGATTCGCCAAGCAACGAATAAATGAATCCGCCCGACGCCTCAAGCTCGATAATAGCCGAGAAAACACGTCTGCCGAATTCTGTGAAGAAATCGTCGGGCAAAAGCTCATATTCACCGCGGATGATGCCCTCTCGGTATTCGGGATAGATCATAAGAAGCCCGAGCAAGGTTTCCTCCGCATATGCGGCGCGAAGGTTCTTCGCGGCATCGGGGTTGATCTTGTTTGAATACTGACGCAGACTTGCGTGAGCTTCCTTTGTCTGATCCTTATTGAACTCGCGGATCTTCTTTTTGCGCAGTCTTTCGGCATCCGTTCTTATTGCATCCGCCGAAAGCGAGAGTGCCTCGCCTGCGCGCTTTGAATAAAGCTCGCGCTCTACGGTTGAATGATAATCCGAGATCACTGCCGAGATCTCCTCGGCTGCTCTTCTCTTTTCTTCAACCTGAGAAATATCATGTTTTGAAAGAACCGCTTCGAGTTTATATTCAAATCCCGTTCGGCTTTCGCCAAGCAACGACTTGAATGCCTCGGAGCCCTTCTTTTTGATGAATTCATCGGGGTCCTTTGCGCCCTGCATTTTCAGGACTCTGACCTCGACGCCGACCTTGCCGAGAAGAAGCATTGCCTTGTTTGCCGCTTTCTGTCCCGCTTCGTCCGAGTCATAAGAAATAATAACTTTTTTGGTATATCTTGAAATTATGCGCGCGTGTTCCTCGGTTATAGCAGTTCCGAGTGTTGCAACAGCATTCGGAAAGCCTGCCTGATGAAGCGCGATAACGTCCATATAGCCCTCGCAAAGAATAAGCTGGTCTCCGCAGAAGCCCTTTGCATAATTTAGTGCAAAAAGGTTTTTGCTCTTTTTGAACGCGGGAGTATCGGAGGAGTTGAGATACTTCGGCTTGCTGTCGTCCATAACTCGACCGCCGAAGGCGACGATATTGCGCGAGGTATCAACTATCGGAAATATGACACGGTTACGGAAATAGTCATAAGCTCTGCCCGTTTTTTGGCTTTTGCCGCAGAGGAAGCCCGCGATCATCTCCTCCTCGGTGAATCCGAGGCTCTTGAGATAATTCGTTAGCTTACCGAAATCGTTCGGAGCGTATCCGAGATAGAACTGCTTTGAGGTTCCTTCGGAGATCCCTCTTTTTTTGAAATACTGTCTTGCCTCTTCGCCGCAGGGCTCTTTGGTAAGACAATGACGGAAGAATCTTGCCGCGGCTTCGTTCATTTTAAGCACGCGCTCGCGCTTGACCCCGCGCTCTCCGTAGCTACTGTCTGCTGTTTGCGGAATTTCAATGCCCGCGCGTTTTGCAAGCATTTCAAGCGCTGTCGGATAATCGACGTTTTCCATCTTCATAATAAAGGTTATAACGTCGCCGCCCGTGCCGCAGCCGAAGCAATAGAAATGATCATCCGAACCGAAGACGGTGAAGGATGGCGAATTTTCGCTATGGAAGGGACAAAGCCCGACCATATTGGAGCCCGCGTTTTTCAGCGTGACATAAGAGCCGATGACCTGCTCTATATCGTTGCGTCGGATTATTTCCTCGACGACTTCTCTCGGTATCTTCAAGTCACCACTCCTTCCTGCGAAATTCAGCTCTATAATACAATATACGCAGAAAAATCGCAAAAAACTCTTTTTTGCAAAGACTTTTTTGCGATTTTTCGTATTTTTTAAAGGAAAAGCTTATAAAAGTTTCCTTGGCGGGGCAAGTTTGCGCCCGATTTCTGTCGGGATCGAGCGTCCGGCGGTAAGATCTCTCATTCTTACCTTAAAATTCTCGACGGTTGCCGTGGGCGAGATCATAGTCAAGGTAACGTCGGAGGCAAACTCGGTGTCTTCGATTTCGATACCGTAACGCGCGAATTCGTTCTGCACGCGGGCGTGATCGTTATAGCTGCATTTCATTTTCAGAACAATAACTTCCTCGTAGGTAATAATACCAGCATCCGCAACTGCTGCGCTTGCGGCAGAAGAATATGCGCGGACAAGTCCGCCGGTGCCGAGAAGGATTCCGCCGAAATAACGTGTAACAACGATAGCGGCGCCATCGAGTCCGTTTTTACAAAGGACGTCAAGAACCGGCATTCCCGCACTTCCCTGGGGCTCGCCGTCATCCGAATATCTTTTAAGCGCACCGCCGCGGAGGACGTAGGCAAATACGTTATGCCTTGCATCCGCGTGCTTCTTTTTGATGCTCAATACAAAAGCTGCGGCTTCTTCCTCGGTATCGACGGGTTTGGCATAACCTATAAACTCCGAGCGGCGCTCAACGAGAGTGGCGGTGCCTTCTTTGGCGAGCGTGGTGTAGGTATTCAACGAACTTCACCTCCGTCGTAAGCC
Organism: Eubacteriales bacterium; assembly: GCA_045656385.1. Taxonomy (GTDB): domain Bacteria; phylum Bacillota; class Clostridia; order Oscillospirales; family CAG-272; genus CAG-390. The sequence goes on from JAZORB010000227.1 coordinate 10,480, forward strand.
GAAAGCATTCCACGAATCTTTGCGTCAACCGTTGCGATAACGGTGATATTTTCCGCGCCGTAGTCAACGTCCTCGACCGAGGCGTTTTTATAAAGCGTATTGAGAGCGCCTGCGGCAGAATTTGGAATAACAAATTTTACGCGCTTTTTGCCAGCATTGACAAGCGATTCAAGCTGTTCGCCGAGCTTGTCAAGTCCTCTGCCCGTAAGAGCTGAAATAAAGACAGTTCTTCTCTGTCCGTCCGCGCTTTCCATGGCGGGAAGCGGGATCTCATCGCGCGCAGGGAGATCGCATTTGTTGTATACGATCAGGCAAGGCTTGCCGCCTGCACCGAGCTCGGCGAGAAGATTCTCTGTCACCTCAAGCTGAGCGGGATGCTCAGGGTCGGAGGCGTCGACAATTATCATAAGAATATCTGCGCAAACCGCCTCATCGAGCGTTGAACGAAACGCCTTGATAAGATGGTGCGGCAGACGGCGGATAAATCCGACGGTATCGGTAAGAAGAACCGATTCACCCGAGGGGAGCGAGAACTTTCGTGTCGTCGGGTCGAGGGTAGCAAAAAGCTTGTCCTCGGCAAGAATTCCCGCACCTGTCAGGGCGTTAAGAAGAGTTGATTTTCCCGCATTGGTATAACCGACTATGGCAACCTTCGGAACGCCGCTTCTGTCGCGCGCCGAGCGGAGTGTCTTTCTTTGAGTTTCAAGCTCGCGGAGTTCGGCTTCGAGAGCTGCGGCGCGTCGTTTGATATGACGGCGGTCGGATTCAAGCTTGGTCTCACCGGGGCCTCTCGTACCGATACCGCCTCCGAGACGCGAAAGCTGTGTGCCCTTACCGATAAGTCGAGGCGCGGTGTATTTAAGCTGTGCAAGCTCGACCTGAAGCTTACCTTCCGCCGTTGCCGCGTGGAGGGCGAAAATATCAAGTATCAGCATTGAACGGTCAATGACACGAACACCTTCGAGCTCATCCTCGATGTTTCTTATCTGCGAAGGAGTGAGCTCACAATCGAAAACGGCGATATCAATCTCGTTGTTCTTGCAAAGCTCTGCAAGCTCCAGAAGCTTACCGGAGCCAATATAGGTGCGGACATCGGGATTCGAGCGGGTCTGAACGAGAGTTGCGATAGTTTCCCCGCCCGCGGTATCAAGAAGTCGGCGAAGCTCGGCAAGCGAGATTTCGCATTCGCCCTCTGCCATTCCAAAAGAATCGACGCCGACAAGTACCGCTCTGCCCGCGATTATTTTATCTGTGATCTTAAGTTCCAATTAAATCACCTCATTGTTTAGTATAAAAGAAAAATGGGCAAGCATACGCATACGCGCAAATCTCGCCCACTGTTCTTGACAATTATTTGCCCTGGAGTCTCTTGTTGAACTTGTCAACACGTCCGCCGGCATCAACAAACTTCTGCTTGCCGGTAAAGAAGGGATGGCACTTCGAGCAAATTTCAACTCTGATCTCGTTGCCGCCCTTAGGGTTGGTGGAACGAGTGGTTACGGTCTCGCCGCAAGCGCACTTGATTGTAATCTCTTCATACTTGGGATGGAGTCCCTGCTTCACAATAAACACCTCACTTTTAGCATTATTCTGACGGATTTTGCCGTCGGTATTGCAATTACCGTAAAATTATATCACATTTTAATCAAATTTGCAATACCTTTTTGAGAATTTCTCAAAAAAATTTTATATTTTCCCCATCATTTCGCGGCGAAGGCCCTCAATTATTCTTTTTTCAAGCCTTGATATGTAAGATTGCGATATACCGAGCAAGTCGGCAACCTCTTTTTGTGTCAGCTCTCGTTTGCCTGTGAGCCCGTAGCGTAGCTCGATTATCTGCCTCTCTCTCGGTGCAAGCGCGGCAACGGCACGCCGAATCTGTATTCTTTCCTCACTTGCCGCAAACTGTTCGCAAACGCTTTCATCGCCCGAATCGAGAACGTCGGAAAGAAGAAGCTCGTTGCCGTCCCAATCGACGTTGAGCGGCTCGTCAAGTGAAACCTCGCAGCGAGTCTGGCTGTGCTTTCGAATATACATAAGGATCTCATTTTCGATACACCGTGAGGCGTACGTTGCAAGCTTGATCCCCTTGTCGGAGCGAAAGCTGCCAATAGCTTTTATCAGCCCCATCGTACCGATTGAAACAAGGTCCTCGATTCCGATTCCCGTGCTTTCGAATTTGCGCGCTATGTAAACAACAAGGCGGAGATTTCGCTCGATCAACAATCCGCGTATCATTTCGTCTCCGCTTGATTCGAATTCCGCTATTGCCTCGTTTTCCTCCTCTGCCGTGAGAGGCGGAGGTAAAATATCAGGACCGTTAACGTAATATATTCCTTCGCCTTTATTAAAAACTGCAACAAAACGGGCAAGCAGCAGGCGTACCCGCAAAAAGATATTCGTAAGCATATCGATCTCCTTAATCAACAAATCCCGGCGGAAGCAGCGCTCTGCTTTCACCTGCGCTTAATTTATAGGGAACGGGAGCGATCAGTATATCAGCTTCCCTTCTTATCTTACCGTTTATCACGGTTACCGAGTCCGGCTCTATCGCTGTGAGCAACGAGGTCTTTCCCGCAAGTGCTCCCCTTGCGGGGATAAATCTGATCCTTGATGCAAATTCCGCGTCAATGTCAACTGACAGCTCTTTTTTTCTCCAATAATCTACAAGCTCACCGGAAAACAATTCGGCAACTGCATCAAGCTCGCAAATAGCGACAGCCCTGCCGCTTATGGGATCTGTCAGCATATTACCGGAATCAGTCATTGCACGGATCACAACGCTTTTGCCGTCAACGTTGATTTCAACATCGGCACCCTTTGAAGACGTTATTCTCTTTATACGTTTTCCGCCGACAAATGCAGCTGCGCCGCCCGTCGCTGCAATCAAGGCAAAAAGCCAGACGCTGATGTCATCACCACTTTCATACTCAAGTGAAGTAAATCCCGATCTTTCAATCATCGAGGAAAGTGCGGTCATGATTCCGCCGAGAATTGAGGAAATCAAAGCGAAAAGAACACACCTGCCCAAAAAGTCTCGGAAGCGCATAATTTTAGAAGCAAAAGCTACCCCGCATATAACGATCAGGGAAACAATATCGCAAATTGCCGTGATGAATCCGTTTGCGGTGATAAAAAGTGACGCAACGCCGTATGCTCCGCCGAGGGCAGATGCAAGCGCACTTCTGAACGGATAGATCCTGCGCCCCGCAAGTCTTGCGCAAATATAGAAAACAAGGAAGTCCATGCTGAAATTTATCAAAAAAAGAACGTCGGCATATACCGTTTGTCCCACACTTATCACCTCACCTTTATTATATTCGATCAGGCGAAAGAAATATGTCACAAGACGGCATAAAAAAAGAACCGATCAAAAAATCGGTTCTTTGGTAATTCAGAGTATCTTTCTGCACTCGATATAGAATCTCTTATCAGCTGCATGGCCCATCGAGAAGGTCTTTCGAGGAAGGGTGCCGTCGGCTTCAACTGCGGGGAAAAGATCCGCCTTTGACATCCCCTTGAATACGAATCCCGCACATTCATCGCGGGAGGCAAGGCGGCAAAGCGTATCCTCACCGTGGATGTAATCTATGACCGCGCGCGGGTGCGACTTCAACCATTCGTCAAGGAAATGCTGAAGACTTGCAACAGGAAGCGTGTATTCGGGATGCTCGATGACCACACGGGCGTTGTTGCCCTCAAGGATCATATCGAAGGTCTGCGCAGGGAATCTGCCATTTTGGCTTGCGGCAAAAGCTTCAAAATCGTTTGCAAGCTCCTTAACGTCGATATTTTCGATCAGTCTGTATATCGGCTCAAAGACAAGGCTTTCTTCGTGGAGGTTGCAGACCTCGACAAGGGCGTAACGAGCGGGATGTGCCTTCATCTCGTCCTCGGTCAGCTTAGAACGAATCTCCTCCCAGGAAGCCTTTGCGGTTGCGAGAGAGTGGTTTCCGTCGCCGACCGCGAGAGTTATCGGCGCGCCACCGTTGTTCTCCGCTCTCTTTTCGGCATTTTGAGCAAGAATAGCAAGCGCGGAGTTGATTGAATCGAATTCATCTGCAGAAACAAAGAAGGCTTTTACACTTCCACCGCCCTCAGCAAGGTCGAAGGAATATGCGTTAGTTTCTCTTCCTGCAAAGCGCGAAAGCAGAATGTCCTCGGCGTCGTCGATAAGAAGCATAACGTGCGGCATCTCGAGCGGTGCGCCGTGTCTTACTGCGAGACGGGGAGGTATACGTTCAACGACTGTCTTTTCAGTAGGACGTACGGGAGAGGTTGATCCGACGGAAAAATCGTAATCCTCAAGGTCAATGGCGCAAACAAGTCCACGGCGAAGTTTGCCGTCAGACTGCACGCGTTCGAGATAGATCGCGCAATTCTTATGCTCTTTAAGTATTCCTTCGTCAATATACTTTGCCATTGCTGCGTGGATGGGGGGGATTCTCTTTTCGGAATCCTCGAGCCACACCTCCGGAAGCATCAAATTGAGCGTTGAGAAGGAGCCTTTTACGGCATCTGCAACACGCTCCCAGTATTCGGGCTCGGAGGTATATTGATCGCAGGCAACGCATGCCCACTTTGTTCCGTCAACTGCGGAAAAATCGGGAAGCAATATATCGGCAGGGAAAATTTTCATTGTATTCATTCTCCTAATTGTATTCGTTTCTTCATTATACTACATTTTTCGCATTTTTGCAATATTTTTTTAATAATTACAAGTTTTTTTCAAAAAACGGTTGCGCGCGCAACTATTTTGTGGTATAATATAAGCAATGACAACAAAGAAAGGGTGATTCTATGGGACCCGGAGGTTGGGGCGGATCAAGATATGAATATGAAAAGGTTGAGAAGCCCAAAAACATAAAGGACGTTCCGCGATTTTTGGCAGAGCTTTTAGGAGGATTCTTTTATAGGCTTGGGTATATCTTCGTTATTGTATGGAAGGCCAGCCCTTTGATACTCTTCACGATGGTATTTATCTCGATCTTTGACGGCGTTATGCCGGTTATCGGATCGATGATATCGGCTTCAGTGCTTGACGAATTGCATCTTGTGATACAAGAAAGGATACTTGCCGAAGAGGCGGGCATTCCCTTCACCGCATCATTCTGGGGTTCTGCAGTTCTCTCGATGCTTATAGTCCTTTTTGTATACCGCATCTGCAACAGAGTTGTTACTCGAATCAGCAGCTCGATTATTAGAATAGCGGGCGAAAAGGTAACGAATCAGGTTAAGGTTCAGATAATGGAAAAGGCAAGAACTGTCGATCTTGCATCTTTCGATATGCCTGCCTTTTACGAAAAGCTTGAAAACGCAAACCGCGAGGCGGGACACAGACCGATTCAGACTCTTCAGTCAACCTTCTCGATAATTTCAACGATTATTCAGCTCGTCAGCTACATACTTATTCTCGCGCGTATACCGAACATGTGGTGGATGCCCTTGGGCGTTGTGCTCATTTCTGTTCCTTCAGCAATAGTTTCCTTCGTTTACCGAAGAAAGCATTTCCAGTACGTACGCTGGCGTTCAAAGGACCGCAGACAGCTTTCCTACTTTTCGGGCTTGCTGGTCAACAAGGACCTTGTCAAAGAGATTCGAATCTTCGATCTCGCGGACACCTTTATCGACAGATACAACAGGGTATTCAAGAAATACTATGCAGGTCTTCGCAAGCTGATCATTGCGGAGAGCGCATGGCTTATCGTCATTGCGATAATATCCGCGGTTGTTAACTGCATATTCTATGCCGTTATTGCATTTGGAGTATTTGTTGGAAGATTTACAATCGGCAACTACAGCCTTTACACCGGCGCGCTCAGCTCTATTGCAAACTGCGTGACTTCCTTTATTAACACATCGGCATCTGTATACGAGGGCACTCTCTTTATAGACAACCTCATTTCCTTTATGAAGGAAAAACCGAGTATAGTGCCGATTGCGGAGCCTCCGAAAAAGATCAACAAGAGTGCGCCGCACACCATCGTTTTTGAAAACGTATCCTTCTCTTACCCCGGCACGGACAGAAAGGTCATCAAGAACCTTTCAACAACCTTCCGCCCCGGTGAGACGGTTGTGTTAGTAGGACTGAACGGTGCCGGTAAGACAACCTTGATCAAGCTTCTCACACGTCTTTACGATCCCACGGAGGGACGCATTCTTCTTGACGGCAAGGACTTGAGAGAATATGACGTTCGCGAGCTTTACGACCTGTTCGGCATCATCTTCCAGGACTTCGGAAAATATGCCGTTACAGCTGCAGAAAACATATCCTTCGGCGACATTCACCTCGATGAAAATCGCGAAAAGGTGGAAAGCTGCGCCCGTCAGGCAAATGCTGAGGACTATATTGCGAAGCTTCCCGACGGATACGACACTCCTCTCACACGCATTTTCGAAAAGGAAGGCATTGAGCTTTCGGGCGGTCAGTGGCAGAAGCTTGCAATTGCGAGAGCATTCTACCGTGACTCCGAAATTATGATTCTCGACGAGCCGACAGCTTCCCTCGACCCGATGGCGGAACAGGAGATCTTCAATCAGTTTGATAATCTGCGCGAAGGAAAGACAACCATATTTGTTTCGCACAGACTATCCTCCGCTGTCATTGCCACCAAGATACTCGTTCTTGAATACGGCGAGCTTATCGAGGAAGGCAATCACCACGATCTGATGGCAAAGAGAGGCAAATATTACGACCTCTTCACCACCCAGGCAAAGCGTTATCTTGAAGGCGGATGCGACGTTGACGAAGAGGATCGACCGCACAGACGACCGCACAGACACCGCGATGAAGACGGCGAAGAACGACCTCGCCGAAGACCTTCTTTTGACGAATAAACAATAACTTTCAGGGTATCTCTAAACGGGATACCCTTTCTTTTTTCCAAAATTTTGCCTCTTCACAACTTCCGGGGGATATGTTATAATATATATGCATATATGCAACACAGCGCAAAAAGGGGGAATGTGAAATATTTCGGCAACTTTGGTTTGCCGAAGGAAATGAGGAAAGACAATATGACAAAAAGAATAACTGCATTTATTTTATCGGCGGTGGCGCTCCTTTCGCTCTTTGCGGCACCCTTCGGCGCAAGCGCAGCGTCGGAGACCTCAAAAGCGGGACGCGTTGCGACCGCCAGCACCGCACTCAACGTGAGGCGCTCGGCTTCGACATCGTCCGAGGTTATCTCTTCACTTTACAAGGGGAACTACGTAACCCTTATGTGGAGATCGGGCGATTGGTGGTACGTGGAGTTTGACGACGGAAAATACGGCTATTGCCATTCCGACTACATAGATACCGTCAGCGCGACCGCAAAGGTCGTAAAAACCGCAAGCGGAGGCCTCAACGTCAGAAGCGGTGCGGGAACATCGTATTCAAGAATCGGAAGCTTGCCGAGCGGCGAGATCGTTCTGGTTCTGTGGACTACGGGCGATTGGAGCCGTATTCTTTATAACGGCACGAAGCTCGGTTACGTAAACTCAAAATATCTTGCATCGACAAACGCTTATCCCGCCGTCTCGCTTTCTGTTCCGCATTATATGCAAACAGACAAGAGATGGGCAAGCGTCACGCTCGGCAGATCGGGAAAGTCGATCTACCGAGTCGGCTGCACTACGACATCCTTTGCAATGATCGAGTCGTATCGCACGGGAACTACGATTTATCCCGATGCAATGTCCAAAAAATTGAGCTATACATCTTCGGGCAACGTATATTGGCCGAGTGATTATGCGATGATAACAAGCAGCTCGGGCTACCTTCAGAAGATCTACGATCAGCTTAAAGCAGGCAAGCCGGTTCTCTTCGGTGCCAAGACTGCTTCGGGAGGTCAACATTGGGTGGTTATCACAGGATATAAGGGCGGATCTACTCTGACCGCCTCGGGGTTCACCATCAACGATCCCGCGGTATCATCGCGAAAAACACTTGCCAATCTTTACTCCGATTATCCGTATTTCTACAAATTCTTATATTACAAGTATTGATACTGTTGTAAAAATGCATCATTGATACTTCGCGGAACATTTTCTATATGTTAAAAACACAGAATTTAAGATAAAATACAAAAATATTTTCAATTCTCTGTTGACAGAATCAAAAAAATCTGTATAATATTATAGTATAATGTAAAACCAACGAGATCGGAGCAATAAAAATGAGTATTAAGGTTGTTAAATTCGGCGGTTCCTCACTTGCGGATGCCGATAAATTCAGAAGAGTTGCCGAAATTATAGCGGCAGATCCCGACAGAAGATACGTCGTTCCTTCCGCGCCCGGCAAGCGCTTTTCTGATGACATCAAAATCACCGATATGCTTTATCAGTGCTACAACCTCGCCCGCGAGGCTTCAACAAAGGAAGAATTTGAAACTTGTTACAGCAACATCTGCGCCCGCTTTCAGGGCATCATAACAGACCTTGGTCTTGATTTTGATATAAGCGGTGAGCTGAGTTATATCAAAAACGCCATTCTCGGCAGAGCAGGCCGTGACTTTGCCGCAAGCCGAGGCGAATACCTTTCGGGACTGATCCTTGCAAAGTTCATCGGCTTCGACTTTATCGACGCCGAAAACGTTATTCTCTTCAAGGATAACGGAACCTTTGATGCAGATAAGACCCACGAGGTTCTCACAGCAGAGCTTGCACGCCACGAGCGTGCCATCATTCCCGGCTTCTACGGACTTATGCCCAACGGCACTGTCAAGACATTCTCCCGCGGCGGCTCGGATATAACCGGCTCTATCGTTGCCCGTGCGGCGGGCGCAGACCTTTACGAAAACTGGACCGACGTTTCGGGCTTCATGATGGCTGACCCGAGAATCATCGATAACCCCAGAGCCATCGAAACGGTTACATACCGCGAGCTCCGTGAGCTTTCCTATATGGGCGCTACGGTTCTTCACGAGGACGCTATCTTCCCCGTAAGAATCGCGGGTATTCCGATCAACATCAGAAACACCATGCGCCCCGGCGACGACGGAACCATGATCGTTGCTTCGGCACACGACTATGATAACAAGCATATTATCACGGGTATTGCCGGCAGACGCGGCTTCTCGGTATTCACCGTTGAGGACGACCTCATGAACTCGCAGATCGGCTACGGACGCCGCATGCTTGAGGTATTTGAGGAAAACGGTATTGCCTTCGAGCACATGCCCACCGGTATCGACACGATGAGCGTCATCGTAGCAACCGCAGATATCGAGCCCATTCGTGAGAAGCTCATCGCTTCTCTGAACCGCACCCTCAAGCCCGACAGCATCACCGTTGACGACGGACTTGCACTCATCGCAGTCGTCGGACGCGGTATGATCAAGGCGAAGGGCACAGCAGCAAGAGTCTTCTCTTCTGTTTCTAATGCAGGTGTCAACATCCGAATGATCGACCAGGGCTCCTCCGAGCTCAACATCATCCTCGGCGTTGAGGAACGCGACTTCGAGGTCTGCGTAAAGGCTATTTACGACGAGTTTGTTAATGACTAATATC
>JAZORB010000228.1:0-34161 GCA_045656385.1 Eubacteriales bacterium
AGGCTCGCCGTGCGAATTTCAACGCCGAATATCCCGACGTTCCCGCTTATAACACTCTCGAAGAAATGCTCGCGGCAGAGAATCTCGATGCCGTCAGCATCTGCCTGCCCACGGGTATGCACGCCGACTACGCCGTTCGTGCAATGGAGGCGGGCGTTCACGTACTCGTTGAAAAGCCGATCGACGTGACCGTCGAAAAGGCGCTCCCCGTCATCGAGGCGTCAAAGAGAACCGGCAAAAAGTGCGGCGTAGTTTTCCAGAACAGATACAATTTCGGTATGGATCCCGTTTGGGAAGGACTTTCGGACGGTACTCTCGGTAAGATCTTCCTCGGCACCTTTGCCGTCAAATGGCACCGTGACGACGCATACTACGCCGCAAACGGCGGTTGGCGCGGCACATGGGAGATGGACGGCGGCGGATCGCTTATGAATCAGTCGATACATACAGTGGATCTTATGCTTCAGATCATGGGCAAGCCGAAGTCGATCACCTCGCAGATGCGCCTCTGCGCTCATGACATCGACAGCGAGGACCTGACCGTTTCGACCCTCACCTTTGAATCGGGTGCAGTTGCGACATTTACAAGCACCACCTGCGCCTACCCCGGTATCTGCACCGAGATCTCGCTGACCTGCGAGAACGGATACGTTGCCCTCGATGCCGATAAGCTCACTCTCTGGAAGATCCGCGGTGCTTCGCCCGAGGATGAAGCCGAGAAGCTTGCGCGCTACTCTGTCGGCAACCGCAAGGCGCAAAAGCTCTGCCGCGGCAGACTTTTCGGCCATAAGAGAGTAGTTGACGATTTCTGCGCCGCGATCCTCGAGGACCGCGATCCCGCCGTAACCGTTGAGGCAGGTCTTCTTCCTCTTCGCGTCATCTGCGCGGCTTACGAATCGGCAAAGAGCGGAAAAACAGTATTTTTTGATTGATTTTTCGATTTTTTTCGCGCAAACTATTGAAATTCGTTTTAAAAAGTTATATAATATTTTATTATAGTTTAACTCGGAGGTGTCTTTTATGAATCCCAACGTAAGACCAGATTCTATGGAAAGAATCACAAATTTTGAACTCGCAAACAAATTTATCGACGAACAGGTCGCTCTCGTAAGAGAACAGGTTGGGGACAAGAAGGTCCTCCTTGCACTTTCGGGCGGCGTTGACAGCTCTGTCGTTGCCGCACTCCTTATCAAGGCAATCGGCAAGCAGCTCGTCTGCGTTCACGTAAACCACGGACTTATGCGTAAGGGCGAGAGCGAGGCTGTTATCGAGATGTTCGGTAACGCGCTTGAAGCAAACCTTATCTACATCGACGCTACCGACCGCTATCTTGAGCTTCTCGCAGGCGTTTCCGACCCCGAAACCAAGAGAAAGATAATCGGTAAAGAATTCATCGAGATCTTCGCAGAGGAAGCAAGAAAGCTTGAGGGCATCTCCTTCCTCGCACAGGGTACTATCTACCCCGATATTCTCGAAAGCGTTAAGCAGGCAGAGGGCAAGAAGGCAGTCAAGTCGCACCACAACGTCGGCGGACTTCCCGAGGACCTTCAGTTCGAGCTTTGTGAGCCCGTAAAGCTTCTCTTCAAGGACGAGGTAAGAGTAGTCGGTGAGGCTCTCGGACTTCCCCACGCAATGGTATACCGTCAGCCCTTCCCCGGCCCCGGACTCGGAGTTCGTTGCCTCGGCGCGATCACCCGCGACCGTCTTGAGGCTCTCCGCGAGGCTGATGCGATCCTTCGCGATGAGTTCGACAAGTGCGGACTTGCAGAGAAGGTATGGCAGTATTTCGTAGTTATCCCCGACATCAAGTCGGTCGGCGTAAAGGACGAAAGCCGCTATGAAGGCTGGCCCGCAATCATCCGCGCCGTAAACACCAAGGACGCTATGACCGCCACCATCGAGGAGATCCCCTACGCAGTTCTCCATAAGATCGTAAACAGAATCACCACCGAAGTAGAAGGCATCAACCGCGTCCTCTACGACCTCTCGCCGAAGCCCACAGGCACTATTGAGTGGGAATAATCCCACATATCCCCCGAAAGTCGGAAAATGCTTTCGGGGGATTTTTATTATATATTTATAATTTGCACAAAAATCATATTGACAAAATGTTAAATTTGTGCTATCATTATGTTATCAAAAATATTGGGAGGATATACCAATGAAACTCGCTTACAGATTTCTTGCATTGGCACTAGTTGCCTTTACTCTCCTCGGTTCCTTCGCGGCTTGCGCCGATACAAAGGAACCCGTTACCGATGATACAACCGCAGCCAACGCTTCGACTGAGGCTCCCGCAGCCACCACCGAGGCAGAAGCTACCACCGAAAGCCCCTACGATGAAAACGGCTACCTCAAGAGTTCTCTCCCCGACGAGCTTGATTTCGGCGGCGCAGAGGTCACCGTTCTTTGGTGGAACGACGTTGAACAGCCCGAGTTCTTTGTTGAAAACACCAACGGCGAACTTATCAACGACGCTATCTATCTGCGTAACGCAAACGTAGAAGCAAAGATGGGCGTCAAGCTCAACTGGATCGACATCAAGGGTCAGTACAACAGCGACGGTGAAAACTACGCGAATTACGTTGGCAATGCATATGCTTCCGGCAGTGATCTCTTCGACCTTATGTCCGCACACTCCAGAACCATGGCTCTCACTGCAATGTATGGCTACTGTGCAGAGATGACAAAGCTCGAGCATCTCGATTTCGAAATGCCCTGGTGGCCTGAGGTTATGCTTGATACCGCTACCATCAACAATAAGCTCTACTTCGTAACCGGCGACGTATCTACCAACTCCATCCACCAGATGTACGTTATGTTCTACAACAAGGACATGCTTAAGAATTACGCCGAGCTTATTGAGCCCTCCCAGCACGTTGACGAAGGTACTTGGACTATGGAGACCCTCTTGACTATGACAAGCGGTCTCTACAATGACCTTAACAATAACCAGAAGGCAGACAAAGATGATTCCTTCGGCTTCACTTCCCTTAACTGGCACTTTGACGCTATCTACTATGGTTGCGGCATGACAATGCTTGAAAAGGATCCCGATCCCACCAAGCTCCTAAAGATCGCTGACGACTGGACCTCCGAAAAGGCTATCACCCTCGGCAACACAGTTGGCGAATGGATAAAGAAGGGCGATGCTTACTTAGACTCCAACAATTATGCTAACATTTTCGTAAACGGCAGATCTCTCCTTGTTATGGCACGTCACCATGACATCGCCTCTAAAATTTCCGAGGCAGGCTTCAAATACGGCATAGTTCCGATGCCTAAGTATGACAAGGATCAGGAAAAGCACATCACTTGTGTTGGTAACCCCGTTTCTCTCTACTCCATTTACGCTCTCTCGAAGGATGCCAACCGTGCAGCAGCAGTTCTTGAGTGCTGGGCAAGCGAAGCTTACCGCACCACAACTCCCGCAGTATTCGAGACCACCTTTAAGCTCAGACTCTCCGAGACCTCGACTGAATCCCGTATGTACGACCTCATCCGTTCTGGCGTTACCTTCGACCTCTGCCGTTTCTTCAACAGACAGCTCAGCAGTATGGGTAGCGAATGGTACAAGTGTGCAACCACCGCAGGCAACTGGGCATCCAAGAGCGAAGCTCTTATGAAGTCCGTCCCCGCAAAGCTTCAGTCTATCGCAGACAGCTTCAACAAAATCGGTAATTGATAATCACATTTAAACAAATCCCCGAAAGCACAATGGCTTTCGGGGATTTTTATTTGTAAATTGCACAAAATTTATATTGACAAAATGTTAAATTTGTGATATTATTATATTATCATAAATATTGGAGGAATTGCCAATGAAAAACGCAACCAAATACATATCTTTGATTCTTGCGTCGCTCATGATCCTCGCATGCCTTGCCGGATGCGCAGAGACTACCGATCCGAACGCAGAGACAACTCTTGCTCCGGCGGCTACCGAAAATCCCGTGGGTTCCGAAGCAGAGACCACCGAAAGCATCTATGATGAAAACGGCTACGAAAAGAGTTCTCTTCCCGATGAGCTCGACTTCGGCGGCGAGACCATAACCGTTCTTTGGTGGACGGACGTTGAAAACCCCGAGTTCTTCGTTGAAGAAGCAACCGGTGATATGATCACTGACGCAATATTCCAGCGTAATGCTAACGTTGAATCCCAGATGGGCGTAACGTTCGAATGGGTAGGCATCAAGGGTCAGTATAACGGCGGTGTCGGCCAGGATTACGCCAACCACGTGGGTAACCTGTACGCTTCCGGCGACTCTACCTACGATCTTATGTCTGCACACTCCCGTACCATCGCGCTCACCGCTATGTACGGCTACTGTGCGGATATGATGGATCTTGAACATCTCGATTTCGAAAAGCCCTGGTGGCCGGCCGTTATGCTTGATACCGCTACCATCGGCGACGCTCTCTACTTTGTAACCGGTGATGTTGCCACAAACTCCATCCACCAGATGTACGCTATCTTCTACAACAAGGATATTCTTAAGTCTTATCCCGAACTTGTTGAACCTTCCACCTACGTTAAGGAAGGCAATTGGACGATGGAAACTATCCAGATCCTCACCAAGGACCTTTATCAGGACCTTGACGCCAGCAACACCCAGAACGAAAACGACTTCTACGGCTTCACCTCGCTTAACTGGCACTTTGACGCAGTTTACTACGGTGCAGGCCTCAAGCAGGCTGAAAAAGACCCCGAAACTCTTATGAAGATCTCGCCCGACTACACATCCGAGAAGGCGGCTAATCTTGTTGACATCGTCGGCAACTGGGTAAAGCAGGGCAGCCTTTACATCAACTCATCCAACTACCGCATGCCCTTCCTCAGCGGAAACGCTCTTATGAGCATGGCGCGTCACCATGACATTGCAAACCGCCTTTCTGAAGTAAGCTTCAGCTACGGTATCGTTCCGATCCCCAAGTACAATGCAGATCAGGAAAGACACTACACCGTTGTCGGCAACCCTTGCTCCTTCTATTCTATCTATGCCCTCTCCAAGGACCAGAACCGCGCAGCAGCTGTTCTTGAGTGCTGGGCAAGCGAGGCTTACCGTCTCACCACTCCCGCAATCTTTGAAATGACCATGAAGCTCAGATATTCCGAGACCTCGGTTGAGTCGGAAATGTACGACATCATCCGCGAAGGTATCGTATTCGACTTCGGTCGTCTGTTCAACTCCTCCCTCAACGCAATGAGCGACCAGTGGGATAACGCAGCTATCGCAGGCACTCCCTGGGCATCGCTGAGCAAGCGTCTGCAGAAGCAGCTTGACAAACAGTTCAAGGAAATCACTGACAGCTTTGCCTCTATCGGCAAATAAAACAAATTGAATTTTTGCCCGAAAGCCTTATTTCCGAGGCTTTCGGGCATTTTTAAGGTGGCAGATATGACTAACAAGAATTGGATCACAAAGAGAATCATGCCCCGTCTGCCCTTCGGCGAAAACGGCGAGGGCTGGGGCGAGATTGCTGAAGCCAATCTTCAAAAGATCAACACTGAAAAATCAAGCATCATCTTCCGCAAAGAATACACCTTTGCCGAAGCCCCCGCCGAGGCGAAGATAAAGATCTGCGGGCTCGGTTTCTACCATTTATACATAGACGGCGTTAAAGTCGGCAACTATTCGCTCTCGCCGCTTGAAACCGCTTACCGCAAGCTCGCGCTTTACGATGAATTTGACGTGACTTCTCTCCTCTCCGCAGGCACGCACACTGTTGCCGTTGAACTTGGAAACGCGCGTTTTTCAACTCCGAAAAAATATTGGGGCTGGCGCGCGGCATATTACGGCGACCCGTGCCTCGCTTTCGAGATGACTGTCGCTTATGCAAACGGAAAAAGCGAGGAATACGTTTGCGATTCGAGCTGGAAATGCTCTCACGGCGCAACAACGCACAACTGCTACTACGACGGCGAGCGATACGACGCCCGTCTTGAACAGATCGGCTGGAAGGAAAACGGATTTGACGATAGCGATTGGCAAAATGCCCTCTGCATAGAAAGCCCCACACGACGTCTTGAAAAAAACGAATATTTCCACATTACCAAAAGAGCAGAGCTTGATCCGATCAAGGTCAAAAAGCGCGTAAACGGAAAGACTATTCACGATTTCGGTGAAAATATTTCGGGATGGGTACGCATCAAGGTGCGCGGTGAGCGCGGGGAAAAAGTCCGCATCCGCTATGCCGAGTCGATGCGCGACGGATATCTCGATCCCGTTTCAAACGCCGATGCCGAAAACGTTGACGAATATATCCTTTCCGGTGAAGGTATCGAAGTCTACGAGCCCTCCTTCAGCTTCTGCGGTTTCTCGGTCGTTGAGGTAATGATCGAAAACTGCATGGCGGAACTGCTTGAAGTCAAAGCTTTTCACGTTTATGCAGATATTGACAATTCGGGGCACTTTGAGAGCGACAATAATAATATAAACCGACTTCACGAAGTCATTTTGCGCACGCAAAAATCTGCTCTCCAAAGCTTCCCGATGGATTCGCCACAACGCTCCGAGCGTCTCGGATGGATGGGCGATGCGCACATCACCGACCTTGTTTGCCTTTACAACTTCGATATGCGCGCATATTACCGCAAATTCCTTGAGGATACCGTTCTTTGTGCACACTCCGAAACCGGAGCAATGCCGCATATTGCTCCTTGGCACGATCAGTTCCACTCGATCGACTGGTCAGCGGGATTTTCGGTAATTCTTTGGGATCACTATCTCTTCTACCGCGACAAGAGCGTGCTCGAAAGGTACGCACCTGCGCTGGTGAGGTATATCGAATTCCTCAAAACGCAAGGTCCGATACTCCCAAAAACCCGCTACGGCGACTGGATGTCTATGGCGGAGGGCTGGACGCGCGGCGATCCCGAATCCTGCGCGACTCTCTATTATCTCTACAATCTCATAATCTCAAAGAACGTGCTCGAAGCGCTCGACTGCGATTCGTCGGAGATTACAACACTTATCGAGAATCAGAAAAAAATCATTCTCGATACCTTCTACGACGCAGAAAACGTCGTATTCGACGGCAACTCGCAGTTCAGCCTCAGTTTTGCGCTGAAGCTCGGTGTAATTCCCGAAAAAGATATACCCACGGCAGTCGAAAAGCTCGCCACCGACGTCGAGGCGCACGGCTATCATCTGACAACCGGCATTCTCGGCACGAAATATATTATGGAAGTCCTGCGCGATCACGGCAGATGCGACATTGCAATGAAACTTCTCCTGCAGGACACCTACCCCTCGTGGCTCGATATGACGCAAGGCAAAACCACTCTGCCCGAGCAATGGGAGGGCGGAAAGTCACAGAACCACTGCATGTTCGGCAGCGTTGACGGTATTCTTTACAGCATGGTCGCAGGCATCAAAGTCGATAAGGAAATTGAGATCGCACCTTATTTTGCCGAAGAAGTCAATCACATCAGAGCTTGCACTAAACTAGCCCACGGCAAGATTGAGATCGAATGGACACGCGAAGAGGGGAAGATCACGATCCGCATCAATATCGAAGGCGAGCTCGAAGTAAAGTATAATGGCACCGTTTTGAGCTCGGGTGAGCATGTTTTTAAAATTATTTTATGAAAAAGCAAAAATCCTCTTGCGTAGGGTATTGCTCATAACGCTGCGTAATATGATATAATTACAGCGTAAGGAGGTGAATGCTATGTCAAAATACACAACGGGAGAGATCGCGAAGCTTTGCGGCGTGTCGGTGCGAACGGTTCAATATTACGATACACGCGGAATTCTGATTCCGAGTGAGCTTTCCGAGGGCGGCAGACGTCTTTATTCCGAGGACGATCTATCCAAGATGAAGACCATCTGTTTTCTCCGCGAGATGGGTCTGCCGATCAACACGATAAGCGAACTTTTCGGCGAAGAGGATCCCGAAAGCGTCATTTCGATCATTCTCGATCAGCACGAAGCTGAGCTCAAATCAGAAGCCGAGTCTCTGCAAAAGAAGCTTGAAATGGTCGAGGAACTGCGCCGAGGACTCAAAAAAACTTCCAACTTCTCTCTTGAATCTTTAGGTGATATAGCAATTCAAATGGAAAATAAAAAGAAACTTTACCGTATGCGCGTAATGATGATCGTTTCCGGGCTCATCGCAGAAGCAATCGAGATCGGCACGCTTATGCTCGGTATCCTTGAGAGTATCTGGTGGCCCTTCATCGCCATCGGTATGCCCATCATAATTGCTTTTGCAATCTGGATGAGTATATTCTACTACAAGCGCGTGGAATACGTATGCCCCAAGTGCAATCACGTCTTCAAACCGAGCTTCAAGGAAATGTTCTGGGCAAATCACACACCCACCACTCGCAAACTCACCTGCCCCGAATGCGGACATAAGGGATTTTGCGTTGAGGTCTACAGACGCGAGAAAAATGCAAAATGAGTAACCTCAAAAAGCCACTGATCTTTTCCCTCGCTGTTCTGCCGATCGCAATAGTTGCGATAGTATTTACCTGCCTTTATCAGTTCGAGATGTACCCGCCCGAGATCCTCGAGGAGGCGGTGGCTCAAGTTGGAAGCATGGCGATCGTTTGGATAATCACGGTTGTCCAAAACATCGGACTGATTATGTTCTGCTGCTTCTTCGGATATATTCTCGCAGAAAAGCTCGGCCTGTGGAAGCCGATAAGATTTGAAAAGCGAGGTCTTGCCACCACTTTGATCCTCTCTGTTCTCGCGGGAATCATTTTCAGCCTTGATTATTGGACCTTCGGCAATCTGATTGACGGCATCAAGGAATCCGCAGCGACGGGAATGACTCTCTACGGAGTCATCGCCTCGATCCTCTACGGCGGAATAGTCGAGGAGATACTGATGCGGCTCTTCTTCATGTCGCTGATAGCGTTCCTTATCTCCAAGATTTTTTACAAAAATCGCGAAGAAATCCCCACCAAGGTCTTCGTCATCGCAAACGTTATCGCGGCACCTCTTTTTGCCGCCGGACATCTGCCTGCAACGCTTGTGACTTTCGGCGAGCTTTCTCCGATGCTTCTCTTCCGTTGCTTCCTTTTGAACGGCGGATTCGGCATCCTATTCGGTTGGCTCTACCGCAAGCAAGGGCTTCACTACGCAATGCTCAGCCATGCTGCCGTGCACATCGTAAGCAAGATCATTTGGTTCATATTTATCTAAACAAAGAATCACCGCAAAAAATGCGGTGATTTTTTAATATTTTTTTCAAAAACCCCTTGACAAATATATCGAAGTGCGATATAATATAGGTACGATATATCGAACTGCGATACATCGCAGTCATATACAAGGAGGAAGCAATGGATCAGCATATAAAAAAGGTCTACGTTCCCATGACCGAAACCGCCTTTTACATTCTTCTCTGCCTTCGCGAGCCCAATCACGGATACGGCATAGTTCAAACGGTCGAGAAGCTGACCGACGGAGCAATCAGACTTGCGCCGGGAACGATGTACGGCAGTCTTTCGAAAATGGAAAAGGACGGCGTCATCCGTTTTATCCGCGAGGAGGACAAGAGAAAGATCTACAATATCACCGATCTCGGCGAGGAAGTTCTCGCACTTGAGATCAAGCGAATCGAGCGTCTTTATAAGATCGCGAAGGGAGAAATGCAATGAAAAACCCAAACTACCGCAAAGAATTCAAGTATTTCACCATATTTGAATACGAAAAAGAGGAGAAATATCTCCGCGAGATGCACAAGGGCGGCTGGAAATTTATAAAAGTCACGGGACTTGGCACATATCATTTTGAAAAATGCATTGCCTCGGACGTCGTTTATCAGCTTGACTACAATCAGGATGCCAAGAAAAACCGAGAAGAATATCTTCAGATGTTCTCCGACTGCGGTTGGGAGCATCTTCAAGAATTTGCGGGATATTCCTACTTCCGCAAGCCCGCCGCAGAGATGAACGGCGAGGAATCCATCTTCTGCGATGAGGAATCGAAGATTGCAATGATGGAGCGTGTGCTCCGCGGAAGAATGACTCCCCTCGTTATCATCTTCTTCTGCTTTCTGTTACCTCAGTTTTGTATGAATACAGCAAGCGGAAACTACGATATCGCGGCGTTTATGGGAGGCCTTATGGCTGTCTACCTCACCGTCTTCCTCATCGGCGCACGCGGATACCTCAAATTGAAAAACAAACGGAGGTAAAAATGGAACCTTCAACATATATAGCATTCCTGCCAATATGGATCCTGCTCTTAGTCATATTGCCCGCGCAAAGACGCAGAAAAAGAACGATTTTAGCAAACAAAATACTTAATAATGAATTGGAGAACAAAGAAATGTTTGAGCTTGCAAAGAGATTTATCGAAAAAGAATGCATCATCTATGCCTTTGATGGCAATCAGTACAGCGGCGTGATCAAGGAAGTCACCGAGGGCGCGATCCTCATCGAAAAGCGCGGTGTAACCGAGGCAATCAATTTGAACTTCGTCGTAAAGATCAAAGAGATCGTTAAATGTAAGAAATAAATCTAAAAAGCACCGAATTTTCGGTGCTTTTTCATCTTAGCGCTTGACAAACCGCTCTTCATATGATATACTACGCGTGACACAGTATTATGCCAAGGGAGGTATTGTATGGATATTCAAATGAAGCGCGGGCTTCTTGACGTTTGCGTGCTTGCGGCTATCAAGGATGAAGATTCCTATGGGTATCAGATCATAAAGGATGTCAAGCCCTTTGTCGAAATATCCGAATCTACTCTCTATCCCATTCTGCGCCGACTTGAATCGGCAGAGTTGATCACCGTCCGCACCGCCGAGCACAACGGCAGACTGCGTAAATATTATCATATAACAAACGCGGGGCTCGGGCGCATCGAGGATTTTAAAAACGAATGGAAAGAGATAATGTCTATCTATAAATTTGTGACGAAAGGGGAAGCTGACAATGAATAAGGAACAATTTTTACTCGACCTTGCATCCGCACTCGCGGGTCTGCCCGAGGAAGATATAGAAAAAAGCCTTGAATATTATTCCGAAATGATCGACGACCGCATTGAGGAAGGTCTTTCGGATGAAGAAGCCGTTGCCGATCTCGGCTCGATCGAAGAAATTCGCGCGCAGATCATCAAGGACACGCCTCTGCCCAAATTGATCAAGGAAAAAGTTAAGCCAAAACGGTCTTTGAGCGGTCTTGAGATCACGCTAATAATAATCGGCTCACCGATATGGTTTTCGCTTCTCGTAGCGGCGGCAGCAGTTGTTTTTTCGCTATACATCACGCTTTGGTCGCTGATCGTTGTGCTCTTCGCGGTTGAAGCCTGCTTCGCCGCATGCGCATTTGCGGGAATCGTAGTGTCACCGTTCTTCTTCGTAATAGGCAACACACCGTCCGCACTCTTTATGCTCGGTTGCGGATTGTTCCTTGCGGGACTTTCCGTGCTTTGGGTATTCGTTTGCAAATGGGGAGTAAAAGGCATTCTTTGGCTGACTCGCGTATTTATCAAGTCTCTCTTTATCAGAAAGGAGAAAAACTGATGAAAAAAAACATTGTTGCTGTCATAATTGCCATTCTTCTGCTTATTGCCGGACTCGCAACGGTGTCTGCAGCGTTCATCATGGCGGATTTCAGCTTTGACGGCTTCTCAACCGAAACGTTTGAAAAATTCTCCTACACTGTCGAGGGCGATTTTGATCACGTCCTCATTGCAATGCAGGAGCACGACGTCAAATTGCTTCCCTCCGATAACGGCGAATGCAAAATCGTCTGCGACGAGAGCAAAACGCAAAAGCTCGAATACGCAATTGATTCGGGCATGCTCGTTATCAAAACCGTCGACAACCGCAAGTGGTTTGATTACATCGGCATCTTTTCCGGAGAGGTAAGCCTGACTCTTTATCTCCCCGAAAGCCACTACACTTCCCTGACGGCGGCGACCGATACCGGTGACATTACCGTTTCCGACGCCCTGACCTTCACCCGCTCGTCGGTTGCAACCTCCACGGGCGACATAAACTTCCTTGCAAAGATCGAGGAAGATCTTAAACTCGCCGCCTCCACGGGTGCTGTAACAGCCAGTGATCTTGAGCTCACCGGACTCGGCGTCAGCGTTTCTACGGGTAAAATCTTTATCGAAAACATCAAAGCAAGCGGAAGAATCAACGTTGAATGCAGTACCGGCAGAATCGAGCTCCGCGGCATCGAAGCGGGCGGTATCACCTCGATGGGTTCATCGGGAGACATTCTGCTTCAAAACGTATATGTGGAAAATGATATCAGAATCAAGCGCAATACGGGCGATGTAACGCTCAAAAGCGTTACCGCCGGAGCATTCGATATCGAAACCTCAACCGGTGACGTGACCTTTTTGGCATCGGATGCTGAAAATATCAGAATAAAAACAGGCACGGGCAACGTTGAAGGCTCGCTTCTGACACCGAAAATCTTCACAACCGACACCTCCACGGGAAATATAAAAGTCCCGCAAAACACGGAGGGCGGTACCTGCAAGATCAAAACCTCAACGGGTAACATTGAGATTACAATAGAATAAGGAGTCAAAATGGATATCATCAGAGAACCCGCAAGGGATATAAAAATCATAAACGACGTCGACATAGTCGTTCTCGGCGGAAGCTGTACCGGCGTTTTTGCCGCTGTACGTGCGGCTCGTCTCGGCGCAAAGGTCGCCATAGTCGAGCAGGCAGGTGCATTCGGCGGCACGGCAACGAACAGCTTTGTCTGCATCTGGCATTCGCTGACCGACGATACCTATAAAAGGCAGATCATCTCGGGCCTTACCGAAGAAATGATCGAACGCCTCAAAGCCGTGCCGAACGGCATGCGCATCCGCCCTCCCAAGGAAAATAAATGGCGCGCGCCGCATTACAGCACCTACGTCTTCAACACCGAGGAAATGAAGATCGAGCTTGACCGTATGGTCCTCGAAGCAGGCATCACACCCTATCTTCACACGCGCTACTCGGCTCCATACATCGAGGCCGGCGAACTGAAAGCCGTCATAATCGAAAACAGATCGGGACGCTTCGCCATCCGCGCCAAATACTTCATCGACGCAACAGCGGACGGATTTCTGGGCGCAGACGTCGGCATGGAAGTATACTATCACGGTGATTTTCAGCCCGCGACCACCGGTGCGCGTGTTGCCGGATGGGAAAAGCTGACCAAGCCTAATAATATTTTGCGAACAGATGAAAACCGACTCCGCATAGGCGGCAGAGCAGGTTGGGAGATCAATGTTCCGGGCACAAAAAACGTGTCAAACTGGTGCAAAGCGCAATTCGTCGGCGATTGCACGGACGCCGATATCCTCACGCGCGCCGAGATCGAAGGCAGATTGCAGGTGCGCGAAATGATGAACATTCTGCGCGAAAGCGATCCTTGCGGTAACGAGCTTTCGTTGGTAGGTCTTTCAGCAATGACGGGCATCCGTGAAACCCGACAGCTTCGTTGTTCCTATCAGGTCAAAGGCAACGACATCTCATACGGTACACATTTTGACGACGCCATCGGATACTGCGCGTATCCCGTTGACGTCCACATTCCGCAGATGCCAACGACCTTCCGTTATCTTGACGGATTCGAGCGACACAGCACTCCCTCAGGCGAGATTGAAGAGGTCCGCTGGCGCACGGATGAGGGCGAATATCCGCATTATTGGCAGATTCCCTACCGCGCGATACTGCCCGAAAATATCCCGAACCTCCTCGTCTGCGGCCGCTGTATCGACTCGGACAAGGACGCCCACGGCGCACTCCGCGTTATGATCTCGCTCAACCAGACGGGCGAGGCTGCGGGAGTTGCCTGCTATGAAGCCCTGACATCGGGCAAAGCAGTACAGACGATTGATTTCGTGGCTTTCCGCGAAAAGATGAAAAAGGGCGGGTCTATAATTTTATGATCCAAAAACGGCAAGTTAACGCTTGCCGTTTTTTCTTTTCCTATTGATTTAACTCAATTATTGTGCTATAATTATTATATATTTTCAAAAAATAGGTGCAAAAATGAAACTCACCGAACTATTTAATAACGACAAACTCTCCCTCTCCTTCGAGGTGTTCCCTCCTAAAACCGACACGGCTTTTGAAAGCGTCAAACACGCAACCGAGGAGATCGCAAAGCTCCGCCCATCATTTATGAGCGTCACCTACGGCGCGGGCGGCGGCACAAGCAAATATACCCTTGATATTGCAAAAAATATCAAGGCAAATTACGGCGTTCCGACTCTGGCGCACCTTACCTGCGTTTCCTCGACACGGCAAACCGTGCGCGAGCGAATCGAGGATATGAAGGCAGCGGGAATCGAGAATGTCATGGCTCTGCGCGGAGACATTCCCGCGGGGCTTGAAAACGCCGACCGTTCGCATTGGGACTACAAGCACGCAGTCGAGCTTGTGCGTGAGCTGAAGGAATCGGGCGCCGATTTTTGCATCGGCGGCGCATGCTACCCCGAAATACACCCCGAAAGCGCAAATCAAAAAGAAGATATAAAATATCTCAAGGAAAAGGTCGAGGCGGGATGCGAGTTTCTGACCACGCAGATGTTCTTCGACAACAATCTGCTCTATAATTTCCTTTATAAGATCCGCGAGGCGGGCATCACCGTGCCGATCATCCCCGGCATCATGCCTATCACCAACGGAAATCAGGTTGAACGCGCCATCAAGCTCTCGGGCTCATTTATGCCGCAGAGATTCAAATCCCTCGTCGATAAATTCGGCACCACTCCCGCGGCAATGAAGCAAGCGGGAATCGCATATGCAACCGACCAGATCATCGACCTCTTCGCAAACGGCATCACGAACGTGCATGTTTATTCGATGAACAAACCCGATGTCGCCGGGGCAGTCCTGCGCAACCTCTCCGACATTCTCGGCTGATGATCTACACCAAAACATACGAAGCTCCACCCGTCGACAGACGCGAGATACTGCGCTATGCGGGTGTTCGCGGTTATGCACCCGAGATCGAAGCGCTTCTCGAGGAATGCCTTTCCGAGGCATCGGACAAGCTTACTTACAAGATCTGTTACTGCGACTTCCCCGTTATCGCCAAGAATAATTCGATCGATCTCGGATTTGCAGAAACCTCATCGGGTGACCTACGCAAGCATATTGAAGGTTGCGACAAAATCATTCTCTTCGCCGCAACAGTCGGCATCGGGATCGACCGCCTTATTGCACGTTACGCAAGCATTTCGCCCACAAAATCGCTTCTTTTCCAAGCTATCGGAGCAGAAAGAATCGAGGCGCTTTGCGAGGTATTTAACAAAGAGCACGGCGGCTCGCGTTTCAGCCCCGGCTACGGCGATCTTCCGCTTGAATTTCAAAAAGAGATCTTCACCGCGCTCGATTGCCCGCGAAAGATCGGGCTCTCGCTGAATGAAAGCATGCTTATGTCGCCGTCGAAATCGGTCACGGCGATAATAGGAGTAAAAAATGAGTATCAAGGAATTTTTGAAAAATAATATAATCTTCCTCGACGGCGGAATGGGCACGCTCCTGCAGGAGCGCGGGCTATGCCCCGGCGAACTCCCCGAAAGATGGAATCTTGAGCATCCGGAGGTTATAGTTGACATCCACCGCGCCTATTTCGACGCGGGAAGCAATATCGTCAACACAAACACTTTCGGTGCTAATATACTGAAATTTTCCGCCGATGAGCTTGACTCGATCATCAAAGCCGCGATCACAAACGCTCGCGAGGCGGCGAGCGCAAGCTCGGGTTCGCAGAAAAAGTTCGTCGCTCTCGACATCGGTCCCACGGGCAAGATGCTGAGACCCTACGGCGACCTTGATTTCGAGGATGCCGTTGCAGTCTTTGCCGAAACCGTAAAGCTCGGTGTAAAATACGGCGCCGATCTCATCATGATCGAAACGATGAACGACAGCTACGAAACCAAAGCCGCACTTCTTGCGGCAAAAGAGAATTCTTCCCTCCCCGTTTTCGTTTCGAATGCATACGGCGAGGACGGCAAGCTGATGACGGGCGCATCGCCTGCGGCTATGGTTGCCATGCTCGAGGGCATGGGAGCCGACGCGATAGGCGTCAACTGCTCGCTCGGTCCGAAGGCTCTCGCGCCGATAGTCGAGGAATATCTCAAATACGCTTCCGTCCCCGTTCTGCTCAAGCCCAACGCAGGTCTGCCCTGCTCTCATTGCGGCAAAACGCATTATGACGTGAGCGCAGACGATTTTGCAGCAGAGGTAGCCGATCTCGTCAAAAAAGGTGTTCGCATTGCGGGCGGCTGTTGCGGAACAACTCCCGATTACATCGCCGCGACCGTCAAGGCTTGCGAAGGCATCGCACCCGCAGAAACAGAAAAGAAAAACATCACCTGCGTTTCGTCCTATACTCACGCGGTGATATTCGATAAAGAGCCGATCCTTATCGGCGAACGCATCAATCCGACGGGCAAAAAGCGCTTCAAGGAAGCCCTCAAAGCGCACGATATCGACTATATCCTCAAGGAAGGCATCGCCGAGCAGGAAAAGGGCGTGCATATCCTTGACGTTAACGTTGGCCTGCCCGACATCGATGAGGTAGAAATGCTCACAACCGCAGTCTGCGAGCTTCAGGCGATCATCGATCTTCCCCTGCAAATAGACACCTCGAGCCCCGCCGCAATGGAGTCGGCTCTGCGCCGATACAACGGCAAGGCGATGATAAATTCTGTCAGCGGGAAGCAGGAGAGCATGGATTCGGTCTTCCCGCTTGCGAAAAAGTACGGCGGTCTGATCGTTGCCCTCACGCTCGATGACAGCGGAATCCCCGCTACAGCAGAGGAGCGATTCGAGATCGCAAAGCGCATCCTTGCCGAGGCGAAAAAATACGGCATCGACAAGAAGGACATCATCTTCGACCCGCTTGCAATGACCATCAGCGCGGACAATAACGCCGCTCGCGAAACGCTTCGTGCTGTTGGAATGATCAAAAACGAGCTCGGATGCCACACCTCGCTCGGCGTTTCGAACGTATCATTCGGACTCCCGAACCGTGACCTTATAAATTCCAATTTCTTTGCACTCGCGCTCGGACGCGGACTGTCGGCGGCGATAATGAATCCCTACTCCGCCGAGATGATGAATACCTATTATGCCTACCGCGCGCTTGCGGGGCTTGATGAAAACTGTGCCGATTTCATATCCTCGGCGCAGGCGGTAAGCACCGTCACGCAGACAGTCACCGAGATCAAGGAGGATTTCGCCTCCGAGCTTCAAAAAGCCATCGTAAAGGGACTCAAGGATCGCGCGGGCGCCCTCACCGAGGCATTGATCGCGAACAATGATCCGCTTTCGATCGTCGGTAACGAGATCATTCCCGCTCTTGACACAGTCGGCGTTGGATTTGAAAAGAAAACCGTCTATCTCCCCCAACTCCTTATGAGTGCGGAGGCGGCAAAGGCGGCGTTTGAGGTCATCAAGGCTCACATGCCGAGCGGCAAGACGACCGATAAGCCCCCCTTTGTGATCGCGACCGTCAAGGGCGACATCCACGACATCGGCAAAAATATCGTCAAATTAATCCTCGAAAACTACGGCTACCCCGTGTGCGACCTTGGCAGAGACGTACCGCCCGAGAAGATCGTCGAGGAAACCGTCCGCCTGCACGCTCCCATCGTAGGTTTGAGTGCTCTTATGACCACCACCGTTCCCGCTATGGAGGAAACGATCAAGCAGCTTCGCGTTGCCGCCCCGTGGGCAAAGATCGTGGTCGGCGGTGCCGTCCTCAACCGTGAATATGCCGACCGCATCGGCGCGGATAAGTACGCGAAGGACGCCATGGAGGCGGTCCGCTACGCGGAAGAAGTAACCGCCGAGAAAAATTCAGATGAAAAATAATTATAGAGGTATAAAAAATGAAATTACTTATTGATGACGCTAACATTCAGAAGATCAAAGAGATCTCCGAATTCTTCCCCGTTGACGGTGTAACCACCAACCCCTCGATCCTTGCAAAGAGCGGACGCCCGCCCTTTGAGGTGCTCTCCGAGATCCGCGAATTCCTTGGCGACAAGGAGCTCCACGTTCAGGTAATCTCGGCCGATGCAGAAGGAATGATGAAGGAAGCTGAAAGAATTACCACGATTCTCGGCAAGGATACCTTCATCAAGATCCCCGTAACCCGCGAAGGACTTAAAGCTATGAAGACTCTTTCCGCACAGGGCTACAAGATCACCGCTACCGCGATCTACACCCCCATGCAGGCATATCTCGCCGCACGTGCAGGTGCAGATTACGCCGCTCCCTACGTCAACCGTATCGATAACCTCGGTGCAAACGGCGTTGAATCTGCTATGACAATGCACGACATCTTCGTGAACGGCGGCTACAAGACCGAGATCCTTGCGGCAAGCTTCAAGAACAGCCAGCAGGTTCAGGAGCTCGCGGCTTACGGCTGCGGATGCGCTACCTGCGCGCCCGACATCATCGAGGGACTTATCTCCAACCCCACCGTCACCTATGCCGTTGAAGCCTTCAAAAAGGACTTCGAAGGCCTCGTCGGTGAGGGAAAAACTATGCTTGATTGCTGATAATTTCAGTCTGAGCATCTGCGAACGCCCCGATATGGTCGGCGCGACGAACCATATGTTTGATATTTTCAGAAAAAAATAAAAGAGAATGCTTTGCTAACAAACACAGCCCGTTCTCAACAAAATATCGTAAAATCCGAATAATTGAGTTAAATTTTTTGGAAATTTCGGGAATATTATTGAAATTTGTTTCGTTTTGTGCTATAATAGTTTACGTGCAATCTATTTCATCTATCGGAGGTTTCAAATGAACGATAATAAATATGATTCGCTTAAACTGCGCGGACAACTTTGTTTTCCTCTCTATGCTGCATCGCGCGAAACCATCAAAAGATACCGTCCCCACCTTGACAAGATCGGTCTGACCTACACTCAGTATATAGTAATGATGGTGTTCTGGGAGGAAAAAACTCAAAACGTCAAGCAGCTCGGCGAAAAGCTTTACCTCGATTCGGGCACTCTCACCCCGGTCCTCAAAACACTTGAGGCAAAGGGATATCTTGTTCGCAGCCGCTCAAAGGAAGACGAGCGCGTTCTCAACGTCGAGATCACTGAGGCGGGCGAGGCACTCAAGGACGAGGCACTTTTCATCCCCGCAGAAATGGTAAAACATGTTGCGCTCACCCGCGAGGAAACATATACACTCTACAAGCTTCTCCACAAGCTTCTCGAAGAAGCGCCCGAATTCAAGGAATAAAATCAATTAATTTATTAGCAAAATCAACTACCGACAAGGGCACCACAAACCGCCCTTGTCTTTTCATTCTTTTCGGCAGTTTTCATATTGATTTATTAATTTATTTTTAGTATAATATATAATACGATAAATTTTGCCAAACGGGCAGAAAGGAAAATCTAAAAATGATAAAAAGACTCCTCGGGTGTGTCAGGGAATACAAGCTCCCATCGATACTCACCCTGATCTTCATTATCGGCGAGGTCATAATCGAGGTATTCATCCCCTTTATAACCGCTGATCTCGTCAACAGTATCAAGGCAGGTGCCGAGATGCGCGAGCTGCTTCTGACCGGCGCGCTTCTCGTCGTCATGGCTCTTGCATCGCTCTGCTGCGGAGGAATCGCGGGATTCACCTGCGCCAAGGCAAGCGCGGGATTTGCCAAGAATCTTCGCGGCGATCTTTTCCGCAAGATCCAGACCTACTCCTTTGAGAACATCGACAATTTCTCGACAGCCTCTCTCGTAACGCGTCTGACGACCGACGTCGGAAACGTACAGATGTCTTACATGATGCTGATCCGAACCGCGATCCGTTCGCCTCTTATGTTCATCTTCTCGATAATAATGGCTTACTTGATGGGCGGAGCACTTGCAACGACCTTCGTTGTCGTCGTTCCCGTACTTATCACAGGTCTGCTCCTCGTCGCGCGCAAGGCGATGCCCGCATTCCGCAGAGTTTTCAAGAAGTACGACCGACTCAACGAGTCTATCGAGGAAAACGTCCGCGGTATGCGCGTAGTTAAAGGCTTTTCGCGTGAAGATTACGAGCGCGAGCGCTTCGGCGAGGCATCCGAGGATATCCGCCGCGACTTCACAAAGGCGGAGCGCATCGTTGCCTGCAACACTCCCCTTATGCAGGTCTGCCTCTACTTTAACATGGTATTCGTCCTCACCTTCGGCTCGTATCTCATCATCTCGGGCACCGGCTCGAATATTGACGTCGGTCAGCTTTCTGCGATGCTCACATACGGTATGCAGATCCTCATGTCGCTTATGATGCTCTCGATGATCTACGTTATGCTGACAATGTCTGCCGAATCCATCAAGCGTATCGGCGAGGTACTTGGCGAAGAACCCACCCTTACAAGTCCCGATGGCGGCAAGACAACGGTCAAGGACGGCTCAATAGACTTCAATTCGGTCAGCTTCAAGTATTCCAAAAAGGCAAAGAGAAGTGCCCTTGAAGGCATCGACCTTCATATTCCCTCGGGCGCTACCGTCGGCATCATCGGCGGAACCGGCTCCTCGAAGACCACTCTCGTTCAGCTCATTCCCCGTCTTTATGACGTAACCGAGGGCGAGGTCAAGGTTGGCGGTACTGATGTCCGCGAATACGATCTCCGCACTCTGCGCGACTCGGTTTCAATGGTTCTTCAGAAGAATCTTCTCTTCTCGGGCACTATCAAGGAAAACCTCCGCTGGGGCAATCCCAATGCCACCGATGAAGAAATGATCGAGGCATGTAAGCTCGCCCAGGCGCACGATTTCGTTTCCTCCTTCCCCGAGGGCTACGACACCTTCATCGAGCAGGGCGGAACCAACGTATCGGGCGGTCAGAAACAGCGTCTTTGCATCGCACGCGCTCTGCTGAAAAAGCCTAAGATCCTCATTCTTGACGACTCGACCAGCGCGGTCGACACCCGCACCGACGCCCTCATCCGCGAAGGCTTCAAGAGATTCATCCCCGAAACCACAAAAATTATTATCGCACAGCGTATTGCGTCTGTTCAGGACGCGGATATGATAATCGTCCTCGATAAGGGCGAGATCTCCGCGATCGGCAAGCACGACGAGCTTGTTCAGACAAACGAAATCTACCGCGAGGTTTACGAACAGCAGACAGGAGGTAACGAAAATGAGTAAGAATCAAATGCCTCCCAAGGGATTTGACGGCAAGCCGATGAAGCGTAAGATAAACTTTAAAACTCTCGGCAGAACTGTCAAGATGCTCTTTAAGTTCTATCCCGTTCTCGTGCCCGTGACAATCGTCTGCATCCTCTTCTCAGCCGCATGCGCAACTCTTCCCGGACTCTTCATCCAGAATGTCATCGAGATCATCGGAAACGCACAGGAAAGAGGCCTTTCGTGGGAAGAGGCAAGCAAAGAGGTCATTCCGCTTATGACTCTCCTTGCAACGCTTTATACTCTCTCCCTCCTTTCGATCACCGCATATACACAGCTTATGGCATACATCACGCAGGGCTTCCTCTGCAAGATGCGCCGCGCGATGTTCGACAAGATGCAGAATCTTCCCATCAAGTATTTCGACACCCATAAGCACGGCGATATCATGTCGCATTACACCAACGACATCGACACCCTCCGCCAGCTCATCTCTCAAGCACTTCCCTCGATCATCCAGGCAGGCTCGATCGTCCTCTTCGTTGTTGCAATAATGCTCTACTTCAGCGTATGGATGACGCTTGTTGTAATGGTCGGCGTTATCTTTATGATAATGGTATCCAAGAAGGTCGGCGGCGGCTCGGCAAAATACTTCATCCGTCAGCAGATAGCTATGGGACGCGCCGAGGGTTACGTTCAGGAAATGATGAACGGTCAGAAGGTTGTCAAGGTCTTCTGCCACGAGGACGCGGTCATCACCGATTTCGATAAGGTCAACAACGATCTCTTCGAGGACAGCTACCGCGCACACGCCTACGCGAATATGATGGGTCCCATCATTGCCAATATCGGTAATATCCTCTACGTTATTATGGCGATCGTCGGCGGTATCTTCATCATCACCGAGATCCCCAACATCTGCCTCTCGCGCGATCCCTCGATGGCAGTGCTCAATATCAGTATCGCAGTTCCCTTCCTTAATATGACCAAGCAGTTCACGGGCAACGTCAACCAGCTCTCGCAGCAGTTCAACTCGATCGTCATGGGTCTTGCGGGCGCAGAGCGAGTTTTCGCAGTCATGGACGAAACGCCCGAGGCTGACGACGGCTACGTAACTCTCGTAAACGTCAAGGAAAACGCAAACGGCGAGCTCGAGGAAACCACCGAGCGCACCCACAAGTGGGCTTGGAAGCATCCCCACGGCGACGGCACCCTCACCTACACTCCTCTTCGCGGCGACGTTCGTCTTACCGAAGTTGATTTTGCATACGAGGAAGGCAAGCCCGTTCTCCACGACGTAACCGTCTATGCCGAGCCCGGCCAGAAGGTCGCATTCGTCGGCGCAACCGGCGCGGGTAAGACCACCATCACCAACCTTATCAACCGATTCTACGACATCGCCGACGGCAAGATCCGCTACGACGGCATCAATATCAACAAGATCAAGAAGGACGACCTCCGCCGCTCGCTCGGCATCGTTCTTCAGGAGACCAATCTCTTCACCGGCAGCGTTATGGACAACATCCGCTACGGACGCCTTGATGCGACCGACGAGGAATGCATTGAAGCCGCTCGTCTTGCGGGCGCGGACGATTTCATCACCCGTCTGCCCGAGGGCTACGACACTATGCTGACCGGCAACGGCGCAAACCTCTCGCAGGGTCAGCGTCAGCTCATCGCCATCGCGCGCGCCGCGGTTGCAGATCCTCCCTGCCTCATCCTTGACGAGGCAACCTCCTCGATCGACACCCGTACCGAGGCTATCGTTCAGGCGGGTATGGATAAGCTGATGGAGGGCAGAACGGTATTCGTAATCGCGCACCGCCTCTCCACCGTCCGCAACTCGGATGTCATCATGGTCCTCGACCACGGCCGCATCATCGAACGCGGCAGCCACGAAAAGCTCATTGAAGAAAAAGGAACCTATTATAGACTCTATACGGGAGCATTTGAGCTTGAATAAAACGATTTCCCTCGGACTTGCAAAAGTCCGAGGGATTTTTTATATTATTCAGATTTGCCGGCACAAAATCACTTCGATATCAGCAAAATCTCTGTTGCCGCGCGGGATTTGAGCACTCGCAAGACATCAGCTTTGCTGATGAAAAAGCTCTCCCGCTTGCGGGAGGGTTGGGAGGGGAGTCGGCGGCGCTTGTAGGTTTCATGCAGGTTTTTTATTCAGGAACAGCTTAATTGATCTGATAAATGAAGGAATTCCGCCGATAAGGAGCATAAGCCCGAATCCGATGCGAAGCAGATCGGGCGCGAGAATCGATGCGACAAGCGCGCCGACGATAGCTCCTATCGCGCCTCCGATCGACATAAAGGTCACCGCGCCGTAGCAGATATTCCGCGCACGGAGGTTAACGGCGGTCGATGCGCCCGATGAAAAAATGAAGAATATCAGGTTAACTCCCTGCGCGAAAAGCTGACCGATCTCGCGATATTTGGTTAAGAACACGACCAAAAGCCCGCCGCTTCCGACTCCGAGCCCCGAAAGAAGCGCCACTCCGCAGCTGACAATAAAATCTATCATTTTGCCACCTTAAAATATCATTGTAAATCCCGACCAAACTACGAGAGCCGAGAAGATCAGGCGCAAAAGGCGCGTGTCTATCACGGCAAGCAAAAGTCCGCCGCCCGCACCGCCGATTATCGCGGGAAGGATAAAAGGCGCAAATTCAAGACCGTGAACGCTGCCTCGCATTACATACGCTATTGCCGATACTGCCGAAAGTGGCAGCATCACCGCAAGTGCATTGGCAAAAACGTCGCGGCTGTCGTGATATTCGCGCGGCAATACCTTCTCCGCCCCGCGAACCAATATTATCCCTCCGCCCGCTCCGAGAAGGCCGTTGAGCAGTCCGGCAAAAAATCCGAGAAGGAGCGCGCCCAATCCTTTATTTTTCATAAAAATTCCTCATCACCCTTGTAATTTGCCGGATTTCGTGATATAATTATATTTGGTATAATTTACGAAAAAGCGGTTGTTGCTTTTAGTATTTCCAAATATTTCGATCCCATACACGAAAGGAGATCACCGTGGCGAACACCAAAGGAAGACCGACGGCAGAAAAAAAGTCTTCGTCGGCAAAGAAAAATACATCAAAAAAGCCGCCCGAGCGTGACGAATACGCTTACTACGACGACCTTTACGAAAAGAAGCCCCGCAAGAAAAAGGCACCGGAACCCATCGAGGAAGAGGAAGACCTTTATTCTTACAGCGAGGATCTTTACAAAAAGAAGGGCAAAAAGAAAAAACAGCCCGAGCCGATAGAAGAAGAAAAGGACATTCCGCCCGCTTCGACGCAGACATTGCACCGCCTGATGCCCTATATTCTCGGCGTTGTCACCGTCTTTATCGTCGCATGTTTCCTTTTGGCGGGAATCGACGGCGCGATGGGCGACCTCGGCAACCTGCTGCGCAATCTTTTCTTCGGCTTCTTCGGCTGGCCCGCATATTTCATCCCGCTCGTGCTCGTCAATATGATAATCTATTGGCGCAGATACGTCGATCTCGGCGTTATCAGGAGAAAGATAATCTTCGGCATCTCGATCCCCCTGCTTCTCTCCTCTCTCATTCATTCGCTCGCGATCGCACGTCTTTACGACGGATACAAGTGGGCTGAATGGGGCAAGAGCATCTTTGGCATAAAAGAAGCGGTTTCCAACTGGACACACGGCGTCACCCTTCACGGCGGAGGATTCTTCGGCGGATTGTTCGGCGGATTCTTCCGTTGCCTCATCGGCTATGTCGGCTCCGTCATTGTCATAATCGCCATCCTCGCGCTTGCCATTATCTTCTACGTCGGACTTTCGCCCAGACACTTTATCGACATGATCTCATCGCTCGCATCAAAACTCAAGAGCAAGCCGCATGAGCGTAAGATCGAGGTCATCGAACCCGATGAAGAGGAAGAGGAAGAAATTGAAGAAGTTCTTCCCAAGCCTCGCACACGCCGTAAAGCCGCTCCCGCGCCCGAAGAAGACATCGCCGCGGTGATCCCCGCTCCCGAGGCGGATGACACCCCCGCGGTCAGCGGAATCGAGCTGAAGCCCTCGGGCGGAGAATTCGATCCCGATGCAATGGAGGTCCTCGGCTCTATCGAAACCAAGCACGCGGAAAAGGAAAAAGAAAAAACAAAGATCCTCGATTCCCTGCGCCCCGTCAGCGAAAGCGAAACGCCCGAAAACTTCGGCGAGCTTGTTGACACTATTTTCGGCGAAGCACCGAAGGCTCCCGCAGAGCCCTTCCCCGCGCCTGCAGTGCTCGAGATCACCGAAGCCCCTGTCACCGATATTCCCGCGGACGAGCCCGAGGCTCCCGCTACTGAGGACGACGGCATTCTTCTTCCCGACCAGGCAAAGAAAAAGCAGGCTTACGAACAGCTTGCCGCCTATATCTTCCCCCCTCTGACCCTCCTTCGCGAATCGACCTCGCCCGGACGCGACGCCATCAACGCCGAGCTTCGCGCGAATGCCGAAACGCTTATCGAAAAGCTTGAATCCTTCCACGTCAAGCTTTCAAAGATCGAATACTCGCGCGGTCCCACACTGACCCGCTACGAGCTCTACCCCGCTCCCGGAGTCAAGGCAAACTCGATCAAGAACCTGCAGACCGACATTGCAATGGCGCTTCAGGCAAAGATCAGAATCGAAGCGCCCATCCCCGGCAAGAGCGCCGTCGGCGTTGAGGTACCTAACAAATCCTCATCGACCGTCGCCATCCGTGAGCTTCTTGACTCGGATCAGTTCAAGAACGCCTCCTCAAAGCTCTTCGCCTGCCTCGGCAAGGACATCACGGGCGAGCCAATCTTCATTGACATCGGCAAGATGCCCCACCTTCTGATCGCGGGTACCACCGGCTCGGGTAAATCCGTCTGCATAAACAGCATCATCATGTCGCTACTTTACAAGGCGCGCCCCGATGAGGTTCAGTTCATCATGATCGACCCCAAAAAGGTCGAAATGTCGATGTACAACAACCTGCCCCACCTGCGCGTTCCCGTTGTTACGAACGTCAAGAAGGCTGCGGGCACGCTCAACGCCGCTGTTGGTGAGATGGAGCACAGATACGAGCTCTTCGAGAACAATCTTGCCCGCGACATCGACGGCTACAACCGCATGATGAAGGCGGAGGATCCCGATTTCATCCCGCTCCCCCGACTCGACATCATCATCGACGAGCTTGCCGACCTTATGATGAGTGCCCCCTCCGAGATCGAAACCTCGATCGTCCGCCTTGCGCAAAAAGCACGTGCGGCGGGCATCCACCTCATCGTCGGTACTCAGCGTCCCTCGGTTGACGTCATCACGGGTCTTATCAAGGCTAACATCCCCTCGAGAATCGCATTTGCGGTTGCTTCGGGTATCGACTCGCGAACCATCATCGACACCGTCGGTGCCGAAAAGCTTCTCGGCCGCGGTGATATGCTCTTCTGCCCCATCGGCGCGCAGAATCCCATCCGTGCACAGGGCACCTTTGTCACCGATGACGAGGTCGTTGCGGTTACGAATTTCGTAAAGGAAAATTCCTCGGGCGCACATTACGACGACGAATTCCTCTCGCGCATCGAGAAGGAATCCGAGCAGATCGTCACCGTCACTCCCGGTGCAAAGAAGCCTACGGGCGGATCGGTTGGAGGCGGCGCGGCAAGCGGATCCTCCGAGTGCTTCGACGAGCTCTTCTTCGACGCCCTCAAGCTTGCTGTCGAAAGCGGTACGGTTGCAACCTCCTTCCTGCAGAGAAACATCAACGTCGGATTCGGACGCGGTGCAAGAATCATCGACCGCATGGCAAAGCTCGGATTCGTCACACAGCCCGACGGCACCAAGCCCCGCCAGGTACTCCTGACCTCCTCACAGCTCGCCGAGCTCATCGCCCGCGACGATAAGAGAATCTACGGTCTTATCCCGCAGGATGACGCGGAGGAGTAAGTGGACAGTGGACAGAAAGATGCGAGTGATAATTTAATTTAAATTATCGTTCCATTGTTCAGGAAATAATTTAATAAAAAGAATGATCTCGGATATTTTGAAGTAAAAAACTTCTTGATATCCGAGATTTTTTCACTTTTTTATATGATATTTAATTACCTTGCGAAGTTATCAACGCACCAAACAAAATTACAGCTCAAACTCCGCATCTTTCTGTCCACTGTCCACTAACCACTGTTCACTTATTTTCCAGCTAAAGGCGAGAAAAGAGTTGACTTTCACCGAAAAATGTATTATAATATACATAATATATTTTATCCAATCGAAAGTGAAGACAAAAGATGTTAAAACGATTTATTGCTTACTACAAACCTCACCGCGGGATGCTGACGCTTGATATGCTCGCCTCGCTGGTTATCGCGCTTGTCGGTATGGTCTATCCCATCATCACCGAAACAATGCTCGAGGCATTCCTTGACGGAACACAGACCGCAAAAATGATAATCACCGCAAGTGCAGTCGTTCTTGTGCTTTATATCATCCGACTGTTTTTGCGCTATTTCGTTCAGTATTACGGTCACCTCATCGGTGTCGGAATGCAGGCTCAGATGCGCCGCGACCTCTTCGCGCACATTCAGAAGCTTCCCTTCTCCTTCTATGACGAGAACGAAACGGGTAAGATCATGACCCGTATGACGAGTGACCTTTTCGAGATCAGTGAGCTTGCTCACCACGGACCCGAAAACCTTCTTATCAGCTCGGTTACCTTCATCGCCGCATTCATCTATCTTTGCACCATCGACTGGGCTCTGACGCTCATCATCTTCATCTGCGTGCCGATACTTATCGTTGTTGCGGCATATTTCCGCAAGAAGATGCGCTCCGCATTCACCGAGCGCCGCGCAAGCAATGCAATCATCAATGCCTCGCTTGAAAGCTCGATCTCGGGCATTCGAGTCACAAAGGCTTACACCAACCAGGACAAGGAAACCGAAAAATTCGAGGTCGGAAACAACGCCTTCATCAACGCCTGCAAGAAGGCTTATGACGCGATGGGCAAGTTCCACTCGGGAACCTCCTTCATCACCGACGTTTTCAACGTAATCATACTCATCGCGGGCGGTCTTTTCATCAACGCAGGCCGCATTTCGATCCCCGAATACTCCGCGTTTATGGTATCGATCAACCTCTTCATCTCGCCCATCAACACTCTCATCGGCTTTATGGAGCAGTATCAGAACGGTGTCACCGGTTTCGAGCGCTTCCTTGAGATCATCGACACCGAGCCCGAGCGCGACGAGCCCGATGCAATCGAGCTTCAGGACGTCGAGGGCAAGATCGAGTTTGAGAAAGTCGAATTCTCCTACAAGGATTCCGCAGAAGTACTCCACGGCATTTCTCTCAATATCGAAAAGGGACAGAAGCTCGCGCTTGTCGGCCCCTCGGGCGGAGGCAAGACAACCATCTGCCACCTCATTCCGAGATTCTACAAGATTTCAGGCGGTGACATCAAGATCGACGGCAAGAGCATCAACTCGCTGACGATGAACTCGCTCCGCAAGAACATCGGTATCGTTCAGCAGGATGTTTTCCTCTTTAACGGCTCTATCCGCGACAACATTCTCTACGGACGCCTCGACGCGACCGATGAGGAAGTCATTGAAGCCGCAAAGCTTGCCAACATCCACGATTGGGTCTCCACCCTCGAGCACGGCTACGACACCGAGATCGGTGAGCGCGGAGTTAAGCTCTCGGGCGGCCAAAAGCAGCGTCTTTCGATCGCGCGCGTATTCCTGAAAGACCCCTCCATTCTCATCCTCGACGAGGCAACCAGCGCACTTGACAACACCACAGAGATCCTCATCCAGCAGGCTCTCGACGAGCTCTGCAAGGGACGCACCACCATCGTTGTCGCTCACAGACTCTCGACAGTTCGCGGCGCCGACAAGATCGCGGTCATCTCGGACGGACATATCGCCGAGGAAGGAAGCCACGAGGAGCTCATGAAGATCGAGGGCGGCATCTACCAAGGACTTTACCGCCTTGGTGTACGCAACCCCGACAAGGACGGCTCTATCGCCGATATCGACGTAAATCAGCTTTCGAAGAAAGCGGGATTCTGATAATTTGAATACAATAACGGATGCCGCAAATGCGGCAGCCGTCATTGTATTCAAAAGAATTACTGTCTTTCGTCAAAGTACTTTTTGAGCTGTTTGATTCTGGTGGTATAAGC
Organism: Eubacteriales bacterium; assembly: GCA_045656385.1. Taxonomy (GTDB): domain Bacteria; phylum Bacillota; class Clostridia; order Oscillospirales; family CAG-272; genus CAG-390. The sequence goes on from JAZORB010000228.1 coordinate 29,260, forward strand.
TCTCTGCTTAACCTTATATGTAGATGCAAAGCTGTTGACGCCGCTCTTGACGATGGAACGGGTCGAGGTTGCGATCGACTCAAGCTCGCTTCCGTAAACCATACCGGTATCAAACTTGATACTGTCAAGGATAAGGTCGAAGATCATACCCGACTCAACGTCCTTGAGATATCTGGTCTTCATAATAACCTCGCAGTAAACGGGAAGAATATCCATATAGGAGCGATAGTTCCATTCCTCAAATACAGTACCTACAGCGGAAATTTGCTTACTTGTTGACATAACGGACATAATGTTGTATGCATCCTGTGCTGTGGTATAATAATTCTGCTGATCTGTATTATATTTGGGAATCGGAAGGAGGCCGTAAGTATCATCCATACTTCTGAGCGACTGGTTGGTCGAGGAGCTTGCATAGATGGTGTAAAGCCAGAAGAGCGATTCGCCGTTTGTGAACTTGGTGCAAAGCTCACCGTGGTTCGAGTGGAGGAATGCACCGTTGTTATTGTTGAAAAGGGTAATCTGGAGGTCAATGGCATTCGAAACCTTTTCTGTGTCCCAAATTACATCAAGACCGCCATCATTATTCTTTGCAAGAATATCAACGCCAAATGCGGTAAGGAATCCGTCATAAGCCTCGGAGCCCAAGATCGAAATGATACCAATGTTATCGGGAAGGTCAATGGTTCCCGACTGGTTGGTGTCTACCCAAGTATCCTTGGTGTATTCAAGAAGCTTGTCGATGGTCCAAGAGCCGTCAAGAACAACGTCATAAAGATTGCCGATCTGGAGAGTATTTGCAAGAGTTGCATTGTAGTAAATCGCAAGGGAACGGTCTACAACCGAGAGGTTGAGGTCACCGATAACGAAATAAAGCTGATCCTTGATCGTTGCGGCTTCAACGTAGGTCTGGTTCCACCAGGGGTTTTCAAGATTGAGAGTATCGATAGTATGAAGGTTTGCGTAGCAGTCACGGAGAGCAGCGCCTGTGGAATAGTACGCATAATTCATAACAATGTCAAGACCGGACGATCCACCCGATTCAAACTCTGCAATAATCGTGCGCTGGGATTCTTCCTTAGTGCCACTCTTGATGAAATCAAATTTGAAATTCAGGTCTTCTTCGAGCTTGAGATTTCTCTTGTAGATCTCATCGTTGAGCATATCTCCGTTTTCGCTCTCGGAGAAAAGCTCGCGGTTCCAAGTGGCGGAATCACGCATAAGCACAGTGATGACAGTGCCATCCTCAAGCTTAGTGCCTTCGGGGGTTGGAGATTCAACGTAAGGACGTCCCCACTCGTCGGTAGGGGGATCAGTTTCAACAGGCACAGTTTCGCCATCGGTGCCAACGGGCGTAGCAATTTCATCACCCTTGGTAGTTTCATCCGAACCTGCGGTCTCTGCACATGAACCCAAGCAAAGCAGAAGGGTTACTAGTGCAAGAAATAGCGCAATAATTCTCTTCATGTCAAAATCCTTCTTTCCAGTTTTTTGTGGATATTGCTACAACCATTATATTACAAAACATATCACATGTCAATAGTTTCAACAAATTTTATTCAAAATATGGTTAATTTTCTACTACTCGGGGAACAATAATATTCAAATAAGATTAACGGAGTTTAAAATGCGGAAATTATCAAATTCATATTCCGAAAACGTAATGCAGATGGACCGCCTTCTGCGCGTGGACGAAAATTTTGATATGCTGAAAAAGATCGTCAAGGTCGGAGAGGACGAGCTGACATTTTACTATCTCGACGGCTTCGTCAAGGACACGGTGATGCAAAAGCTGATGCTCTCACTTTCGGGACAGAAGGGTATCTGCCCCGAAAAGGACGCGGGAGAAGCGGCGGCTTACGAATTCATGCGTTCCTACGTCGTTTACGTAGAGACCGACGTCACCAATTCGCTCGACGCAATGATCGCCGCTGTCATGTCGGGCGGCTCGTTGATGCTCGGAAGCCGATTCGGAAGCTATGCCATCATCGTCGATTCGCGCTCCTACCCCGCAAGGGAAACAACGGAACCTCAAAACGACCGTGTCATGCGCGGTCCGCGAGACGGCTTTGTCGAAACGCTTATATCAAATACAGCCCTCATCCGCCGCCGCATACGCGACACAAGCCTGACTATGAGCTATATTTCAGTCGGAAGCGAATCAAAAACCGACGTTGTTCTCTGCTACATGGCTGACCGCGCCGACGGCGAATATGTCAAAATGCTCGAGGAAAAGCTGCGCTCGCTGAAGGTCACATCGCTGACCATGGGGCACCAGTCACTTGCCGAATCGCTGATAAAAACGCGCTGGTACAATCCCTTTCCCAAAATACGCATCACCGAACGCCCCGACGTTGCGGCGGCTCAGATATACGAGGGCAGCATCATCTTGCTGATCGACACCTCGCCTCAGGTCATGATACTGCCCACCTCGATATTTGACTTTTTGCAGGAAACAAACGACTTTTACTTCCCCCCGCTGACGGGATCATACGTCCGCGCGGTGCGGCACATCATCTTCTGGCTGACGCTCTTCCTCGTCCCCGTGTGGTACTTGATGACGCGCTATCCCGAAGCCGTGCCGCATTGCCTCTCTTTTGCGCTGCCTAAGGAGCTCGGGCTTGTGCCGATCATAGTCCAACTGCTCATCGTTGAATTCGTCGTTGACGGGCTCAAGATGGCTTCGATGAACACGCCCGACATGCTCTCAAACTCACTCTCCGTTGTCGGAGGACTGATACTCGGCGACTTTGCCGTCAACCTCGGCTGGCTCATCCCCGAGGTCATCATTCTGACCGCTTTTGTTGCCATTGCAAACTTCTCGCAGCGCTCATATGAGCTCGGCTACGCCTTCAAATTCCTGCGGATAATACTTCTGATCCTTTCGGGACTCCTCGGCATCTGGGGCTTCCTTATCGGAGTCGCGCTCGTGATAGTCCTCCTTGCAACCAATAAAACCATCAACGGGGAATGCAGATACCTTTATCCCTTGATTCCTTTCAACCTTAAAGCTCTCACCACAGTATTGTTCAGGGTGAGGAAGAAGGACCAACAGTAAATGCATAATGCAAAATGCAAAATGCAAATTAACTGTTAATATCGTTTATTGATCGAAATATTTAAGGACTGATTCCATAGGTTTCAGTCCTTTCGATATATGTAACAGGATAATAAGATTCTCGCTTCAATTTTGCATTCTGCATTTTGCATTTTGCATTATTTATCTTCGTTCCTCTCAAAACCATGAATAAATCCGCTCGGCTCGGCGGAACAGATGTCGCCTGCAATGATGCGGTTTTTGCGAACGATGAGATTGGCATATATCTTCTCGCCTTCGTGGCCGGGGTAATCGGTCACCTCGTATGTATATCGAGTGACAGTTTTACCCTTATACTTGGTCAGATCGAGCCCCTGCGCCTTCTGCAGCTCATTGTATCCCGAAAAAACGCGGTCGAAATCGTCGGGAAGAGTCAACTCGACGCTCTCGATCGGCTCGCCCGACACCTTGTACCCAAACTGCGCGAGAAATGCGATCCTGTCCTCGTTCGTTTCGATACCCTCGTAGCTTATAGCAGCGGCAGTGTCGCTATAGCCCTCCGCCTCATATGCCGGCACGAAAAGAATAAGCGAGGTCAGTGCCCCCGCGGCAAGCAAAAGAAGTGCAAAAAAACGCAATGTGTTCGCTCTGAATGAATAAATAAACATAAAAAAATCCTCCCTAGAAACTAAATACACATTAGTTTTTATTCGGGAGGATGTTTATTTATGCATGCTCGCGCTCAAAATTATACTTGACGCGGTGGGTTTTTACAGAGTGCACCATGCCGAGAAGCAGATACATCGCAAGCGTCGAGGAACCGCCATAGCTTATAAAAGGAAGCGTGATTCCGATGACGGGAAGCATTGCAAGGCACATGCCGACGTTTTCAATCGTCTGCACCACTATCGCAGCCGCAACGCCAATGCAGATAAATGCGCCGCTGTCCTTTCGCGAAGTGCGCGCAATCATGAATACCCTGATAACGACAACGGCAAGGCAGACAAGCACGATCACTCCGCCAATCAAGCCGAATTTCTCGCAGAGAGTCGAAAAAGCAAAGTCGTTCTCGCAGGCGAAAAGGTCCTTATAGAACTCACCGCCGTTGATTCCTTTGCCGAAGAATCCGCCGTTTGCGAGCGCATCGCGCCCCATAAGTGCCTGATATCCGTATCCCTCGGGGTCACCCTCGGGGTCAAATCCGTAAATGATTCGATACCTCTGGTAATCCTTCAGAAAATCCCAGGCATAGGGTATTGCAACAAAAGCAGCAACTCCCGCGGCGAGGAAGTAGAAAAGGCTGAGTCCCGCGCAGAATAGCATTAAAGCAACTATTCCGCAATAAACAAGCGCAACTCCAAGGTCACCCGAAATAAGTATCAAACCGATAATGGCACCCGCGTGAACTCCGAGGCCAAGGAGCGACAGGGGGTGATTTATCTTGTGCTTCACCATATCAAGGTGCTTTGAGAACGTGACGATAAAGGTGCCCTTGACGAACTCGGAGGGCTGAATCGTGATCGGACCGATCTCAAGCCAGCTTTGGTTTTCGCCCTCTGCAATTCCGAATACCAGCGTAATACCGAGAAGCCCGATCTCGCCTATTAGAAATATCACCCACAGCTTGTTGACGACCTCCTGATAATCGACCGTCGCAAGAAACACCATCACAAAAACGCCGACAAGAGTTGATGCCGCCTGCATTCTGAGCAATCCAAACCCCAAGGTATCGGATATCGAATACATAAGCAGAAGGCTCAAAATCGACAAAACGGAGGTGCAGATAAGCAGACAGATGTCAAATTGCTTGAGCCTGTCCTTTAGTCCCGTACCCGTGGATAAGGGCTTCATATCTTCACCTCCGT
>JAZORB010000229.1:0-11930 GCA_045656385.1 Eubacteriales bacterium
ATACCCGCCTTACCGCTGAGAGCAGCGGACTTTTCGCGGTAGGTATCGGTCAGCTTATAGCTGTTTGTCTTGAACCAGTTGTGCCAGGTGTAGATGACGTTGGAATAGCTCTGATATTTCTCCATAAGAGGCCAGATGTCGCGTTCGAAATTCCAGAAGGGCGTGTCGTCGGTGGGACCCTTGACGTCAAGGCGGATGAAGATGCGGTTTGCACAGACCTTGAAAGCCTCGTCGAGGGTGGGGATCTTGTAGGGTGTTACCTTTGCGCTCGAACCGCCCGTTCCCATCTTGAGGTTGAGCTGCATGAGCTGTTCGTATGTCCAATCCGCAACGTTCGAAGAGGTGGGAAGGCCGTTTTTACCTGCTTTTTCCTCAAAGTCGGTGGTTCTGGTAAGAGTCGCGTCGTGAAGGAGGATGAAAACGCCGTCCTTGGTGAGTCTGGGGTCGATCTCGACCATGTCACAGCCCATCATAACTGCGCTGATGATGCCCTCGATCGAGTTTTCGGGGTAGTAGACCATATCTCCGCGGTGCGCGCAGGACATGAGTCTTCCGGATGCATCCATCGTTGCGGCGTATTTTTCGTCGTAATCAAGCATCCATTCGGGAGTATCGAATTCAAGCTCCCAATGGAGGGGGAGGGATTCGATGTCGTTTACGTAATCGCGCGAAGCGGGGAGAACGTAGTCAAGCGCAAGCTCGGAGAGCTCATATGCCACCTTTTCGGTGGAAAGCATCTTGCAAAGACGCGCGCAAGCCATTTCGACTGCGGTCTTGTTGAGTGCGGTGATATGTATATCGTCGCCCTTGACCTCGATCTTGAAATCGTCAACGCCCTTGCTTGTTGCTGTTGCGCGGGAGTTGGCACCGATCGCGATCTCGTGCTCTGCGGGTTCTTCCTTTTCTGCCTGTGTCTTAATGACAGCACCCGTCAGAATACCGAGTCTGTTTGCGACCTCAGCGGCTGCATCTCTGTAGCTCGAGCCGTAAACGATGACGTAATCCGAAAGCGGAACGCCGCCGATCGTCAGACCCTCCTTGGCGTATTCGGCCTTTTCAACCACGCGGAGAGAGGAGCTTACGGTAAGCTCGCCCTCGGTGAGGTATTTTTCGATAAAGAGATCAACGGCACGAATGATTGCTTCGTCGCTGTTGCCGGTGAGGAAGAGACGGTTGCCGATGAAGGCGATGACGGAGTCGTTGTAGCCCACTCCCTCGAGAGCCTTTGCCGATTCCTCGCGGTCAACCTTGCCGACTGCGATCTCGTAAGCGTGGGGCTCCTTGTTCGGCATAACGAAATCGTCGCCGACCTCGATCTTAACGCCGTATTTTTCGTTGATGGCGGTTCTCAAACGGAGAAATGCATCTGTGACAGCCTGAGAGGTCTTGTCGGAGCGGATGAGCTTGTACTCTGTCGCGCCGTCCTTGGTGATGTTGATCGGGGGCTCCGCAGGAGCCTCGGTCTCGATTATTTCGGGTTCGGTTGTAATTTCGCTCTCGCCACCGTCGCAGGATGAGAATACCATCAGCACGGCAAGAAGCAGCGAGAGGAGAAGAGTGGCTTTTTTCATTGATTTTTCCTCGCGTAAGGGATTTTTTATAATAGTACCATATTTACGGTAAAAAATCAATTCAAGAATGTAAATTTTTGAAACTAAAGCTAAAAAACCCTGCCCCTCGGCGCACGCGCCGAGGGGCAGGGTTTTGAAAAAGGTTATTCGGTTACAAGGTCATCTTCTTTTGCGATACATTAATTGTTTATTGTATATATTCTTCCCATTTGCAATGTCTTTCGAAGATAGTCTTAATATCCTCATTATCTAGGAGACCTTTTTCGTATGCTTGATATATATTACAGAAATCACCATCGGTATAAACATATACTTCTGTTGCATACGGATAATGCCATGAATATCCTGCCACAGTTGTCGGTTCCACTTCATCAGTTAAATTGCCCATTCTTGCAACAATAACACTCTCCCCAAAAACGCCATAGTAAACTCCACCTAACTTTGTTTTTGGTATAAAAGAAAAAGTATCAACATAATATTCGGCCCATTCTCTCCGACTTTCATCAACGGCTGCTTTTGATTCGATATATGCTTTCTTCGTCATTCTGTGGTAGAATTCAAAATAGTCATTGTTGATTTCTTCGATTTGCGCAGGAGTTAAATGCTCCAGTTCGGGAGTATATTGAAAATATAATGCTTCATTTTCATTAATAATATCGCTATCAGTAAAATTATTAGTAGAATCTGCGTTTTTACTATCATCCTCCGAATTATAGTATTTTTTATTCATTTCATATTCCCATTCTACGGCGAATTTTTGATAAGCCTCGTGCCTTTCGGCAAGCAGACCGATTTGTTCATTTGTAAGATATCCAAGATCGTATGCCTCTTTGATATCATAAATCACATTATCCTTTATCACATATATTGTTGATGAACTCGGGAAAGCAAATTTGTATCCCGCAACATCAATAATCCAATAAAGTGTGTCAGCTCCCACACTCGCCAGAATTACACAATCATTGATTTTTCCATAGTAACGTTTACTACCGTAATACATTTCATTGAAAAATCGATGCCGTTCTCTTTCAGCATACGTTTGGGATAGTTTAGACACAGACTCATGATTAAAAGTGATATTTTTACCCAGTTCCAAATTATACAAATAGGATCGATAATGATCATTATATAACTCATCATAGTTTTGTTTATAAAACAACTCTTCGATAGCGAGTATTTCTTCGGGTGAAATCTCCTCCAGATCATCAACAAACATCGGATAAGTGTAAGGTATTCCATTCTCGTCAGTCACCTCCCCCCAACCTGCGGCGAAGGAGTTGATTATTTCGGGCAAATAGGTAAACATCGGCGTTGCAAGTGCAAGCACAAGCAGGCAGGCTACGAAGCCGAGATAGTGCTTCCAATGCCTAAACGGTGATCTTTTTACATTCTCGTTTTCCATCATATCCGGTTCTTTTAAAAAGTCGAATACGTCGTCAATGTATTTCTCATCGATGTATTCAAGCGCCTCGAGAATGCGTTTATCCTTAAATCTGATCTCTGCGTTCATACTATGATCCCCTCCTTTTGCATAAGCTCCGCGATCTTCTTTCGCGTTCTTTGAACCGATGTCTTGATTTTGCTCTCGCTGAGTCCAATCTGGCGCGAAATATCCGCCACACTCATTCCGAGATAAAAGCGCATAATGAAGATGCGTCTGTCATCCTTGCCGATCGAGTCAAGCACGCGGTTGACCGCTTCGCCCGCACGCTTTGCCTCAAAAGAATCTGCAAGGCTGTGACCGTCCTCGACCGTCAGCAAAAATTCCTCACCCACGGTTTGAAAATGCTTTCCTCGCTTCCAGGCATTGTTGTCGCGCGAACGGTTCAGCGCGTGGTTTCTCATCGATCTGCCTATGTAAGAGCGGAAATTGGACGGCTTCTCGGGCGGTATCGATTTCCAAAGCGAAAGAAGAAGGTCGTTGAAGCATTCCTCGCGGTCTTCGTTTGAAGCCAATATTTGCGCGCCGACGTACATACAAAGGTCCTTGTACTTATCCTGTGTTTCATTCAAAGCCCGCTCATCGCGCGCCCAGAACATTTCGACTATTTTTTCATCCGTCATTGTCTTTCTCCTTTCTGAAAAAGTCCTTTCACTTACATAGACACCGTTTGTGCGAAAAAAGTTAAGACTTTTTTGAATTATTGCATATAAACACAAAAATTGTTTGTTTGCACAAAAGTTTCTCTCGGATTTTGTGCAAAAATGCTAAAAAACATCGGGCAGTTTCACAAGATTGCGGAACTGCCCGATGGGGGTTAGTTATCTTTCTTGAAAAGATAGATGATCGCTCTTCTGAAGACGCTTACCTTTCTCTTGTAAACGGTACAGCGGAGTCGGTAGTAGAGCTTAGCCATTGAGGGCATTGCAGAAACGGGAGCGCCGTTTCCGAATTCCTCGGCGGCGATAGCCTCGAAGACGGTGACGCATTCCTTCTCGCGCATCGGGTGGCGCGGAGCTTCGAATTCGGTCATTCCCTCTTCGGGGGCGGCAAGAACGAGCTCGCGCTCGCATTCGGTTGCGATACGCTTTGCAAAATCTGCGCTGAATTCGCCCACGCCCGGCACAAAGCCGCATTCGCGGAGCATATCCATTATCATTTCGCAGACCTTTCTTACTTCCTCGCGTTCGGGGATGAGCTCAAGCTCTTCGTCGGCTTCGTGAAGCGCAAGCAGGATCTCCTCGCGCGCCTCTGCGCGCTTGTTTGCCTTCTTGATGATGACGGCAAAGAAGATGATAACTGCCGCGGCAAAGAGAAGAACGGATGAGGTGATGATAATGATCTTCTTGATCAGCTCGCGCATAGCCTCGCGGCGCTGTTCCTCGAGCATCTGCTCGATCTCGTAATCGGTCATTCCCTCGAAGGGATCTTCTTCGGGTTCGTCTTCATAATCGCCGGGATTGCTCGGGATGCTTGTGCCCGAGGAAGGACGGCTTGAGAGATACATTGCGTCGTAGTATTTGGGTGTAGCCTCATACTGGATCCAGCCGAGACCGTCATACCAAACCTCTACCCAAGCGTGAGCGCTCGAGTCGCGAACGGTGGTCTTGTATCTTGCCACGGCATCGTCGGCGCGGTTGGAGTAAAGACCGGTTGCAATATAACCTTCAACGTAACGCGCGGGAATTCCCGCCTCACGGAGAAGGAGAACGAGGGAGGATGCAAACTGAACGCAATAGCCCTCTTTTGTCTTGGTAAGGAAGGTCTCAACGCCGTCAAGCGTGTTTTCCTCGCCGAGAACAGTGGGGTTGAGCGTGTAGGTGTACTTTTCCTCATCGCAGAGATAGTTGATGAGCTCCATTACAAGCGCGTGGCGCTGAACGTAAACGTCCCTGTCGGTGACGGTGGATACGAGCTGGTATACTTCTTTGTTCTTGTTGTACTTATATTCGCTCTTCTGAGCCGCAAGCGAGAAGTCTGCGGGAACGTCTTCCTTGTAGTCTTCCTTGACCACGGCGTTTGCTACGATCTCCTTGTAGAGATCGGATATGATCTTCGAATTTGCCTTGCCGGTGTAGGTCTCATAGACGAAGGGGGTGTACTTGTCGAGCAATTCGCCCTGACGGCGGAACTGCCACTGCTGAACGTCGTCAAGCTGTTCGAAGTAAAGAACTGCGCGGTCGAGCTTGGGGGCGTAGTACTCGATAAGATTGCCTTCCTTATCATATTCGACCGGAACGTCGATCATTTCGCGCTTAACCTCGCCGGTGGGGGTCAGCGTATAGAGCGCGGTGCCGACCGGCTGAGCGACAGCGATGACCTTCGTTCCGTCCTCTGCAATAGAGAGAACATCATATTCAATGACACTGCCGTCATAGAGAGTGATCGAGAAGGTGCTGAGCCTTTCATCAGACGTGTCCTTGAAGACCGTGGTCCTGCCGTTGGCAATTGCTGCGCGGGTCTTGTTATACTCGGTGATGAGATTGCCGAGATTGTATTCCAGGGTGTCGTGCTTGAGTACGGGAAGCATCGAAACCATGGCGTAGCCTTCGGTGCCGTTCAGCGCGGCGCGATAGCTGGTGTAAAGTCCGTCAAAGTAGTTGGCGTAGCTTATCGGACCTGCCTCACTAGAGCCGAATGCACGCAGGAAGTTGACTGCGTTGCCTGTCGAGCTGTATCCGTTAGGCGAATAGGAGCGGATATGGAAGGAGGGCATATAGAGGATGTTGTCAACGAATTCCTCCTCCCTCTTGATATTGACCTGAGCGATGTGATAACCGTATTTTTCAACTCTCTTCATCTTCGAGGTAACGTCGACGTCATCGTCGAAGAGTCCGTCGTCGGTCATTATCCTGAAGAAGTTGTAAAAGATAGATTCGGATGCGTCATCGTTGGTCGCGTAGAGCGAGCGGTAACGGTCAAGAAGCTCGCTGTTCGGCTTCGCCGTCATCCAGACGCCGTCCTCATAGGAGGTTGCGATCCATCCGCGGAGGTAGATGTTGGAGGGGGAGTTCGACTCGACCGTCATAAGCGGCTCGTGGGTGTAATATCTCGGGGTCGCCGTCGTGTTTCTGGGCGAGAAATTGTTTGCGTCGCCCTCGAATGCAAGAATATCGAGCGCGGGGTCGTCGCCCATAAGGAGAGCGGTGACGTAATTGCGATAATATTCAAGCTTTTCTTCGATAACGGGGATGGTCTCGAAGCTTCCACGCGTTGACATGGCGGGGATTGCAAGCATTGCAAGCGAAAGGATGAGTATCGCACCGCCCGCAAAGCCTCCAATGGAGGAGCGGCGAATGAGGATATCCTCGTGATAATCGCGAACCTTCTTGATCTCCGCCTTTTCCGCGCGCTTTTCCTCGCGTGCTGCAAGCTTGGCTTCCTTTTTCGCCTTTGCGGCTTCGCGCTTTTCGGCGGGCGTCAGATGGACCTTCTGCTTTTTCGCGGGTCTTGCGGGAGAATCGGCAAAATACTCGGTGATCTCCTGGTCGACAGTGATCCTTTTGCCCTGCTTGCGAGCCTTCTTTTCTGCCTTTGCGGCAAGCTTTTTGGCCTTTTTCTCTTCCTTCGAGGATTTTTTCTTCAAATACTTCTCGGGAAGAGTGGGGGCATTGGTTTCTCCGAACACGTTGCCGCTTTCATCGGTCGCATCGGGTGCCGGTGCGGCGATGTAGATGCGGTCGAAAACGAACATTATGATCAGTGCGCAGAACGCTGCTGCGACAAAGGCGAGAGCCCAGTTCGAGCGCGAAAGGTTATAAACAAAGAGGAATATCAGAATTCCACCCGAATATATACCGGGAAGCACGATTCGCGCGCGCTTTACCATAGCGGGGACAAAGATGGCAGCTGTTATCAGCGTGAACAGCATTACCATCGTGCGGGCGTAGCCCTCGGGGGTATCTGCGGTGTGCGCGATCTCGACCTGCTTCAAGTCGATTGCGTAGAATCCCATATACTTCATATGACCGAGCGCGCCGTTATAAACGGTGAGCGCGGCTTCGTAAAAGTAGGTTACGGGATTCGGCAGGGCGGGGACAACGATCGCAGCCGCGATTGCGGGGACAGTGATGAACGCGCCGTATTTCCAGAATGCGGGCAGAGCAAACAGAGCAACGAACACAAACGCCCAAAGGGCGATGAATTTGAAGCCTGCATCAGCGGGGATTCCGCCGTAATTCTTGATTGCTTTCTGCGCGATGTATTCGGGCGTCATATCAAAGCCGAAGGCTTCGCTGACAAAGAGAGCAAGTCCGAGAACCGCCACGAAAATCGTGATCATTCTGCAGAGCATGCCGAGGTAGACGTGCTTCTTTGCCGCATCCGAGCAGTCGGGCGGGCATATTATCGGTCGCTTGGAGGGCGGAACGATTGCCGCGCGGGCGGCGTGTTCCTTTTTAAGGCGTTTCAGTTCCTTTTTCTCGAACTTTTTGCGCTTCTTTTCGGCTTTTTTGAGCTTTTTGATCTCGGCGGGTGATACGTCTGTTTTTGCGGAGGTTTTCTTTATCTGTTCTTTATCCATTTTTCTACCTCCTTATCGCGTTCCTTTGAGAGTGCCGACGCCGACGGTGCCGCCCACTTCCTCTTCGCCGCCCTCAAGCGGGCTTTCGCTGGCGAGGATCGAGCTTTCGTCGAGCTTGCCGTCGATCAGCTTGATGCCTCTTGCACCGAACTGCTCGCGGCATTGATCGATAAATGCGCGGCGAAGCTCGGGGTAGAGGTAGCGCTCCTCGGCGGAATAGGCAATGATCTCGGTAAGACGCGGGATCTCGCTGACGTCGTCAACTATCTCGTCGTCAAGCACGGGCAGAACGACCATTACCTTCGAGTCGGTTCCGTCACCGACCGATGCGGCGAGGCGGGAGATCTTCTGACCGCCGTGAACCGTGGGTGCGGAGGCGAAGAGCTTGAATACGACGTCAAAATCCTCGATCGAATGCATATCGTAGCAGAACGCGCCGATCTCGGAGCGGTCGTCGTACCACATAAGGCAAACGTCGCGTCCCGAACGAAGCTCGCGAAGAATAACTGCGATGGTGAGCTCAACTGCACCGTCGGCACAGTATTCGTTCATATCCTCGTAGACCTCGTCGCTTATGAGCGCGTGGATGTTCGGCTTTTCGGGTTCTGCAGCGGCTTTCTTTTTGTTCTTTTCCTTCTTCTTGGGCTCTTCCTCGGCGGGCGCTTCTTCCTCTTCGGGCTTTTCCTCTTCTATAGCCTCGGGCTCGGGCTCGGGATCAGACTTTTCAAAGGGATTCACGAAGGGCTTGGCGGGGGGCTCGTCGGGGAAGTGAGCAGACATATCGCAGAAGATATAGGATATATCAGCCGATCCCGTGTTGTAATCGTTAACGATGAATTCCTCGGATTTCGAGGAAAGCTTCCAGTGAATGCTCTTGAGCGAGTCGCCGGGCATATAGTCGCGGATGTCGGAGACCTCGAGCTTGTCATAGACGTAGGGCGCCTTGACTGTTCTCATTGCCGAGTCGGACACCGAAAAGGCGTCGCTCGTATCAAGCGTGAGCTTGCGGGGGAGAACGTAGACCGAGGCAAAGGAGTTCATCTGCGAGCGGACACGGAAGATGCGGAAGAAATCATAAACGTAATACGAGGTCACGCCGATCTCGTAGGTTCCGCGAAAGCGGAATTGCACCGTTCCCTTTACGGTGTAGTTCGACATGGGGGGCATGCCGACGCGCACGCAACGCTCGCTTGTGCGCACGCTGCTGCGTCTGGGGAGTTTGATATAGGCATCAATGAAGGGATAAGGCAGGATTGACTCATTGATAAGGCGGAATTCATAACTGAAAGGCTTGTTTTTCTCGGTTACCGTTGTGTCGGAGAGCATATATACCTTGAGCCCGAGCTTCGAGAGAAGCGCATAAACGAGCGACGCCCAGGGGATTATCGAAACGAATCCGAAGAATATGCTCGAGGCGGGTGCGCGGAGCGCCTGCGTGAATATCAGCGCGCCGATCCATACAGCCGCCCAGATCCAGAAACGCCAGGTTACAGAGATCGGAAAACGGTCCTTTTCGTGTGTATTTTCCACCGATTTTGCCTTTTTGTTCTTTTTGTCAGACATCTTAGGCAAACCTTTTGGCAATTATTTTCTCTTTCCCTTGTAGGGAACGGGGGTGGTACGAAGGATCTCGCCGAGGATCTCGTCGGGCGAGATGCCCTTGAGCTTCGCATCCTGGCGGAGCATAAGTCTGTGTCCGATAGCGGGACGGAAGACTGCGGCGATATCATCGGGAAGAACGTAATCTCTGCCTCTGATAAATGCGTAAGCCTGTGCAAGACGCATGAGAGCTACTGATGCACGGGGCGATGCGCCGAGAGAGAGTGCCGAGTGGCGGCGGGTCGCGCCGATGAGCAGAACTATGTAGCGGTAAAGCTCCTCATCAATATTAATTGTAGCAACGCCTGCGCGGAGTTCGCGGAGCTCGTCGCGGGAGATAACTGCTTTTACCTCGTCAAGAGGGTTCTTTCCGCGGCGGGCGAGAAGGATGTTGAGCTCTTCATCGGGAGAGGGATAGCCCATTCTGATCTTGAGCGCGAAACGGTCAAGCTGTGCCTCGGGCAGGGGATAGGTTCCGACGTAGCCGGTGGGGTTCTGGGTTGCGATAACGGTGAAGGGATCAGGAACGGGGTAGGTCACACCGTCAACGGTGACCTTCGATTCTTCCATTGCCTCGAGAAGTGCGGACTGCGTCTTCGGGGAGGCACGGTTGATCTCGTCGGCGAGGAGAAGGTTACACATAACAAGACCCTGACGGAACTCGAATTCCTCGGTGCGGCGGTTATAAATGTTAAAGCCCGTGATGTCGGATGCCATGATGTCGGGGGTAAACTGTGCGCGCTTGAAGTCAAGACCGGTTACCTTTGCAAGGGTTGCGGCGAGGGTGGTCTTACCGGTTCCGGGAACGTCCTCGATAAGAACGTGCGAGCCCGAAAGCATCGCGGTAAGAAGCAGCACGATCTCGGAGCGTTTGCCGACTATGACCTTTTCGATCTCGGTCATAACAGCCTGCACCTTTGCATGGTTCTCCTTTACGTCGAATGCGGGAGCGGTGACTTCTGCAGTCATCTCGGTTACTTTTTCAGAGTTCATTTTTGTGTTCCTTTCTCTGTATTGAATAAAAAATAATTCAAGATATGGTGAAAAGAGCCATTTCCGCTTCTTTTTCGCTGAAAATGACTTTAAAGTATACCTTTTCAAGCCTATTATATCACAATTTTGTGCGAATTGCAATATATTTTTTGGTCGGATACAATATTTTTTCGGCAAAATGCGAAATAAGGCATCAGCGGTTCTTGACAAAGAGAATTTCGAATGGTATTATTATAACGTAAGGAAAATTTTTTCAAAAAATATTTTTCAATGCGACCGACGGGGTGCATTTTGCGATATATATGGTGAAAGGAGGATCGGCAATGGACGACAAAAAGATAATAGAACTATTCTTCGCCCGCGATGAAGAAGCGCTGGCAGAGACCCAGAAGAAGTACGGCAAACTTTGCCGATTTATAGCATCAAACATCCTTGCCTCGCGCGAGGACAGCGAGGAGTGCGTCAACGACACGCTTCTGGCTCTCTGGAACTCGATTCCACCCGACGAGCCCGAGCCGCTTTCGGCTTACATATCGGCGCGCGTGAAGAATATCGCGATAAGTAAGTCGCGCGCAAACAACGCCTGGAAGCGCGGTGGAAATATGAAGATCGTCAGCGACGAGATACTTTCAATGCTCTCGGACGGTCACACCCTCGCGGAATATTACGAATCGCGCCTCGCGGGCAAGGTCATCAACGACTTTCTCGGAAAGCTGAACAAAAGCGAGCGAAAAGTCTTCATCCTGCGCTATTGGTACCGCGCGAGCGACCGAAGCATAATGGAGGAAACGGGATTTTCGCAAAGCAAGATCAAATCAATGCTCGCAAGACTGCGAAAGCGCCTTGCCGAAGCACTCGAAAAGGAGGGGATCATAGTATGAACGTCAATTTCAAAGACACAAGGCTGATCGAAGCCTTTGATCAAATCGACCCGAAATACATCGCCGAGGTCGGCGAGAGCCTGAAACTACGGTCGGTCTATACCAAGGAAGGCGATCAGCCGAAACATAAATTCCGCACGCATCTCATACAGATCACCGCCCTCGCCGCATGCGTGCTCTTGCTTGCACTCGCGATGCCTCTGTTCAGCCGCTTGCCCGAAATAATCAACTCCTTCGCCGCAGGTTGGGGTGAGGGGACGGAAGAAGTAACAGATGAGAACGGAATACCTTACACTTATCCGATGTTTGTTGATGATCTTGAACCTATTTCTGCTGAGGAAATGATCAAAGTCAACGAAGCTTATATGCAAAGTCGATATGATTATCTATTTAAACTATACTACAATCATTATAAAAAAACTATGGACGATTCCGAAGCAAGGGACGCTGCGGATGAATATGTAAGCGCCTACCTGACAGGTGAAGAAAAACATGTATTTTTTAACGAGAAATATTTTCACCATTATAAATATTATGGGATAGTTAACGGTTATGCTGTTTTAGTTTTAGACAGAACAATACTTGATTACGTTGAATATGAAATGGCAGGATATACATTTGCATATGCTATTAGAGATATGTTTGTATATTTGGACGGAAATCTTCAGTATCTCAAAGATGCATACGATTCCGGACTTTTGACTGATGAAGATATTAAAAAAATATATGAAAGAGATATCGAATATCGAAAATTCAGAAAAGTTTGGTTAGATGAAAAAAACAAAGAAAAATCTTAAGGAGAAATCATAGCGAACAACCTCTTTCAAAACCCTGCCCCTCGGCGCGTGCGCCGAGGGGCATACGATGTCATCCTGAGGGCGTGCCCGCAGGCATATACGCCCGAAGGATCTCGTGCCGCCCCC
>JAZORB010000230.1:0-3321 GCA_045656385.1 Eubacteriales bacterium
GTATCGATCGATACCTTGGCGCAGAACTTCTTGAATCCCTCGGGAAGGTGCTCCGACCAGAGAATAGTAAGGTTAGGCTCGGGAGCGGGGCCGAGGTTATAAAGGGTATTAAGGATTCGGAAGGAAGACTTCGTAACGAGAGTCTTGCCCGAAACGCCCATACCGCCGACGCTCTCGGTGATCCACATCGGGTCGCCGCCAAAAAGCTCGTTGTATTCGGGTGTGCGGAGATGACGTGCCATACGAAGCTTCATGACGAAATCGTCGATAAGCTCCTGCGCACCGACCTCGTCAAGGATGCCCGCATCAATATCGCGCTGAATGTAAATGTCAAAGAAAGATACAACACGTCCCATGGACATTGCCGCGCCGTTCTGCTCCTTGATAGCTGCAAGATATGCAAAGTATGTCCACTGGATAGCCTCGCGCGCATTTCTTGCAGGCGCGGAGATATCGTATCCGTAGATCGCCGCCATTTCCTTAGTCTTACCGAGGAAGGCGATCTGCTGGAAGAGCTCTTCCGCAAGGCGGATGGTGTCGGTGTTCATATTGCCGAGACCGAGCTTTGCCTTGTCGGCTCTCTTCTGTTCAATAAGGAAATCTATACCGTAAAGCGCAACGCGGCGATAATCGCCGATAATTCTACCTCTACCGTAAGCATCGGGAAGTCCGGTCATGACGCCGATGTGACGCGCCTTCTTCATCTCGTCAGTATAAACGCGGAAAACACCGTCGTTGTGAGTGGTACGGAACTGGAATTCGTTTTCGATCTTGTCCGAAAGCTCGTAGCCGTAAGCCGCACACGCAGAGCGAGCCATTCTGATACCGCCGAAGGGATTAACTCCGCGGCGGAGGGGTGCATCTGTCTGCAGACCGACGATAAGCTCGTTTTCCTTGTCAAGATAACCCGCGCCGTAGCTTGTGAGGGAGGAGACGGTCATAGTGTCGATATCAAGAAGACCGCCTTTGTCGCTTTCCTGCTTAAAAAGCACGTTCAGCTTGTCCATCAAAGCAGATGTACGCGCTGTGGGACCCGCGAGGAAGGATGCATCGCCCGTATAGGGTGTGTAGTTGTCCTGGATAAACTGACGGACGTTTACCTCATTCTGCCATTCTTCTCCATAGAAGCCATTCCATTGTTCAAATTTCATAGTGAAACCTCCATATAAAGCCCAAAAACGCCCAGACGGTCGGCAAGGCTCGAAAATGTATTTGCACCACACTGTGTTAATTCACATTTCCGCCAGTGATACATAATAATTATACTATATTATTTATTAAAAGTCAACATTTTTTTATAACAAGGTACCTTACGGCAATATTATACCATTTTATTTCGGTATTTACCGTGACTTGATCACAAAAAGCAGCCGCCCCGATTTTCAGGGCGGCTGTTCGAAACGGCTGAAATTCTTACTTTTTCACAACAACTGTGGATACACTGTCGGGCAGTAGAGGAACATAATAAAGCTGTCCTTCCTCCTCGATCTGCACCTGCTTTTTCTCGGCACCTCCGTTGACGAAAACGTAAACGCGTGTGCCGTCGGGATTCTCAAAGACCGACATCACGATATCTTGATGGCCTGCGTAATACTTAGAAACGCAAAGCTTCGGCTCACGGATATCGAATCCAAGGATCTTGGCACCCTTTTGCATAAACTTTGCGGTGTGCATAAAGGACTTGAACTGTCCGCTGTATGAAAGCGAGCCGTCACGGCTGTTTCTCGTCACGAGACCTCCGCAGAAATGGGGACCAATATTCGGGTTGCCGTTTTCATCGAGAAGAAGATTCCAACCGGTGAAGGATGAAAAATGATTGCTCATCGTCTTTGCCATCATTCCCGTCCACTTGCACCAGTCGTCGCCGTAATGCTCGAAAATTCTCGGTCCGCCCTCGGTGAAATGAAGCTTCATCTGCGGGTAAGCCTTGTGAAGCGGCGCTGTTTCCTCGATAGCGCCCGTATAATAATGGAAAGCAACAGCCTGACAATCCTCAAGTAAGTGCTTGTGCGTATCAAGGCACCACAGCGGTCTTTGCCAGTTATTGAAATTGTAGTCGTACATCCAGATCTCGGTATCTCTACCCTTCTCGGTCAGCTTGCGGCGAAGGATTGATATGAACTTCGCCTCGAGATCGGGATGCCATACGCAAGCGGGCATCTGGTTCTTCTGCAGAGTTTCGGGTTCGTTCTGAACGGTCAGCGCCGAGATATGGATACCGCACTTCTCGTATTCTTCGAGGTATTTGATGATATAATCTGCATAGCAATCAAGATATTCCGCGCGCATAAAACCGCCGCAAAGGCTTCCGCCCGTCTTCATCCACGCGGGAGGCGACCAGGGCGAAGCGTAGATATAAAGATCGGGACGCACCTCGAGAATTTCCTTTATCATCGGGATAATATACTCGCGATCTCGGTCGATCGAAAAATGCTTTAGCTCAATGTCATTCGGTACGTCGTCGTAGGAATAAAGCTCGGCGGAATAGTCGCTCGCGGCAATAGTGAGTCTGGCAACCGAAAGATTCGCACCGTCATTGCCGTAAACCTGCTCAATAAGCGCGCGACGGCTCTCCTTATCCATTTGGTTCAAAAGGTAGCACGAGCTTCCCGTGATGGCAACGCCAAAGCCGAGAAAATTCTCGGTCAGTGTCTTGCCCGTAAGCTTCACCTGTGTCGCGCCGTTCATAAGCTCGGAGGGAAACACGCGGCTCTCGGACAACTCAAGATTCGGCGAGGTTGTGTATTGAGTGATCTTCATTTCTTTATTCCTTTCGAAATCATTTCATTAATTATAGCAACCGCTTTTTCGGTATTATCCGAGAATTCGGCATCCGTGGTTCTCGATGAGGGCGAACGGTCGCTTATATATTCGGCAAAGCCGAATTTTCGGTATAGCGTAACCGCATGCCAATTTCGTGTTCCCGTCAGAAGATAGATAAATCCCGAATAGCCGAGCTCGCAATAAAGATCCATCAGACGGCAGAGCATAGCTTTTGCTATTCCCTTGCCCGAGTGGCTGTCCTTGACGGCAACCCAATGTATGCGCTGTTTTTTCTCTCCGTAAAACAAACCGTTCCACAGCGACGCCGTACCTACGTATTCACCTTCGGGCGAAACAACAAACAGCATCCGCTTTTCGGGTTCTAGATCCTGCCCCACAAGAAATTCGCGGTTAAAACACTCAATTCCCTTTTCCACGCTCGAAAACTGAGCGACATCAGCTTCAATCTCCGCCCAATGCATTTCATCGCCTTTTTTGTAGAAAGCAAACTTATATCCCGCGGGCAAATCATATCGCGGATAATTTTCAGTATCTTCC
>JAZORB010000231.1:0-6557 GCA_045656385.1 Eubacteriales bacterium
TTCATATTATATCACAAATAGGAAGGATAATCAAGACTTTTGGCGTTTTTTGTCATAAAATATGCCACAATCTTTTGAGGAAAAGAGTGGGCAAGGGTTGGTTATTTTGACATATGGTAATCATAATAATATATCTTAATAATTTATAACTTAAATTAAGAAGATTATGTTATCATTTACAAGCAGGGGCGAAGGGGGCGCAGCCCCCTTCATTACTTACGATGTCATCCTGAGGAGCGCCCGCAGGCTGCTCTGCGACGAAGGATCTCGTGCCGTCCCCCATTTACAAGCGGCGGCGCGGTGCCTGTACGGTGAAGTTTGATGTGAATAAACGTAAGGTTAAAGTCAAACAGCTTTGTTAGCATATACTAAAGTCAACATAAACAAAATCACTGTGTAATTTTGAAACTACACAGTGATTTTTCGTTTTCATATACATTTAGTTTTTTGGTGCAGTGCAGACCACTTCGCCAGCACCGCGACGCGCAAAGAACAATTTGCGCGTCACGAGATTCTTCGGCAGCCAAGCGGCCTGCGGGCGCTGCCTCAGAATGACATTCTTTTTTCTTGAAGGGGGCTGCGCCCCCTTCACCCCTACTTAACGAGTTCAAACATAGAAGTTCTGCATAAAGCAAATATCAAGTATCTAAGTTGTGATTCAGAAGCATAAAGTGAATCACTTGATCTCCAACCGTCTCGCTTCCTCCACCTTGGGCGCGAGCTTGGGCAGTTCGAGTGTCAGCACTCCGTTCTTGAAGGAGGCGGTGATCGCCTCGGCGTCGATGCCTTCGAGGTCGAAAGTGCGGGAGAAAGAGCCGTAAGTGCGCTCGCGGCGGAGATAGTTTTCCTTATTATCTTCGCCCTCCGATTTGCGTTCGGCGCGGATGGTGAGGTAGCCGTTTTTGATCTCGGCGCTGATGTCCTCGCGGCTGAAGCCGGGGAGATCGGATTCAAGAATATATGCGTTTTCGGTCTCGCGGATATCGGTCTTCATGGCAGGAGTCCGCTGTCCGAAAAAGCGTCTTTCGAACTCCTCCATTTCTTTGAAAGGGTCGTAAGCAGAAACGTAAAAATTGCTTCTAAAGGGTGTAAGTCCAAACATAACAGAATCCTCCTTTTAGGTTCTATGATAGGTGTGTTTTTTGAAAAATTCAGAGTCTTTTTTGCCCGTTTCGGCGCCTCTTGACGGGCTTTTTTCGACGCTATAATGATACACTTAATATGTGAACCTCGAATGACAAAACTGTTTCTAAACAGAAAACATTAGCACTCTCGCGTAGAGAGTGCTAAATATATTTTGGATTTTGTGGTTGATTCAGAGGCGAAAACTTGGCAAACACCCGAATTGATTGCTAAAATAATTTTGCGATTTTTTTGTAAAAAATGATAACAAAATTTAATTTTCGTCCGCTTCGAAGCAATAAATATTTCCGTAGCTCCAGTTGTATCCGCTGCCGTTGTGGCGGTCGAACGTAAGCCAGAAATAGCGTGTTCTGGAGCCGAGTTTTACAGGCATTACGCAGCCCCAGCCGCGGAAGCCGCCGTCGGGATAGTTGAATTTTGCGGTCTGCATTCCGTCCTTTGAGTAGATGCGATATTCGGAGCGTTTGTGAAAATCGTTTCCGCAAACGAAGTAAAGCTCGCCGCCCTCGCGGACGAATACTCCGCCCGTTTCGGATGCTCCCTCGGCACCGCGGCCGACGTATCTGAAGCCCTCGAAGGGATCGTTTGATTCAAAAAATACGTAAACGTACTTTCTCGTTGTGGGGTCGATGCGGCAGATGGCGAGCAGCCAGCGGTCGGTGGCGGCGTCGTAAATAAGATCTGGATCCTCGTCACCCTTGAAGCCGATAAAATCGCTTATATCGGAGCTTTCGTCTGCTTTTTGCATCAGGGTTACGTCGGCAACATTCACGCCGAAGCGGGGGTCGCCGTCGAATGAGCCGTGCGCGAGGATGTGCTCGTGCTCAAAGGAGCTGACCCAGACGTACCATTGCTTTTTATCTCTGTGATAGAGCAGAACGGATGCGAGGTAGCCGCGCCAGAATCCGTCGCCGCAATCGAAAAAGAGCGCGCCCGTCATCTCGAATTGCATCGTTCCGGGAACCCATGAAAAGATCGCCTGATAGCTACCCGCCTGCAAACGGACAGTAGCAGTAAAATACACCTTGCCGTTCTCGACGATCATGCTTCCGTCCTCGTAGCGGATGGGCCTGAAATCGGCAATCGAAACACCGTTGTCAAGATAAGAGGAAACGCGCGCCACGCTGACCTCTCCGGATGCGAACAGTGAAACGTATCCGTTGCTGAATGAGGCGTAGCGGATCGATTCCTTGAAACGGGGCTCTTCGATCGTGGTCAGAAATTCCGCTTTGCCGTTAAGTTTGAAATATACATCAAACGCGCTCGGGCGGCAGCTGACGAGCCAGGGAGAGTTTTCCGCAAAGGCTTCGGGGAGAGGAATTTCCTCGCAATGATCGTCGCAGAGATAGAGAAGGGAGGCACATTCGGCGTTCCTTTTGACAGTCAGCGAAGCGGTTAGATCGGGCAGGCGGAAAATGAATCCCATCTCGCCGCAAAGGCTTTCAGCTTCTGCCTCATAAGTAGCAAAGGGGAAGAACTGGCAAAAAACGCGCTCGGCGCTTCCGCCGAAAATTCTGTATCTGTTTTTATCGACGGATTCGGAGCAGCTTTCGCTGATCGCCACGGCGGGGTAAAGATCGCCGCGTGCATCCTGGACAAAATCCTTCAGAAAATCCATCCCGCCCATTGGGATCTGCATATTTTTATACATAGACAAAGAAAATTTTCGCTTGAATTGCTTGTATAGAGAGCTCATAAAATATATTCTCCCGTCTCTTATGTTTTGATTAAAATAACTATGCATCAAGCACATTTTGCACGATTAAATTATATCATAAAATTTTCCCCGAATCAAGTAAAATCGTCAAAAAACAGTCCTTTTCGATTTTTGTCGGAAAAAGTCGGAATTCCTTTTGAGCAAAGTGCAAATTTTCCATGTAATTACTTATATTAATTGTAGTTTAAGTTGCCGAATATGATTTAATTATATTGACAAGAAAAACGATTTGTGATATAATGTAAGATGTCGTAGATTGGGTAGTTTCTGTCAAATTACCCGAATGAGTCGAGGTTTACAGCCCCGATTCGACTTCCTATGAAAACGCGTTTTTGCAAAGACAAACCATTCAAAGGAGGATTTGCTGTGGGAGCAAAGATCACCATCATCGGAGCCGGCAACGTTGGCTCAACAATCGCGTTTGCACTTTCGGACGAAGACCTTGCATCCGAAATAGTCCTTATCGACATCAACAAGGATAAGGTCGAGGGCGAGGCTATGGACATCGTCCAGGGCACCTTTTTCCGTCAGCCTATCTCAATCATCGCGGGTGAATACGAGGACGCAAAGGGCTCGGATATCGTTATTATCACCTCGGGCGTTGCACGCAAACCCGGACAGACCCGCATTGACCTTGCGCAGATCAATCTTAATATCATGAAGAGCATCACGCAGAACATTGTTGCTGTTTGCCCGAATGCGCTTTACGTTATCGTAAGCAACCCCATGGATATTATGACCTACGCATTTACCAAATATTCGGGACTCCCCGAAAGCCAGATAATCGGTTCGGGAACGATTCTTGATACCGCTCGCCTGCGCTATGCTCTTTCCGAGCACTACGGTGTTTCGCAGAGAAGTATCCACGCATACGTTTTCGGCGAGCACGGCGACACTTCCTTCGTTCCGTGGTCGAGAGCATTCGTTTCTTGCGTTCATATCGACGAGTATCACAGAGTTATGGCGAACAAGATCCCGAATCTCAAGCCTCTTGACAAGGATTATATGATCGATTACGTCCGCACCTCGGGCGCACAGATCATCAAGAACAAGGGCGCGACCTTCTATGCTATCGCACAGACGGTCTGCCAGCTTTGCGGCATGCTTCTCGCATCCTCCGACTCACTCCTTATGGTATCCTCCATGATGCACGGCGAGTACGGAATCGAGGATGTTTGTCTTTCCACTCTGACACTTGTCGGACCTCAGGGTATCCACGGAAAGGTTCCGATGGATCTTACCTACGAGGAGATAAGACAGCTCCACGCGAGTGCAGAATCACTTAAGGCAGTTATTGCCAAGCTGGAATTTTAATTTTTGGAAATTATTTTTGAAAGGATAAAGATAATGAAGTACAGTTACTATCCCGGTTGTACTCTGAAGAACAAGGCAAAGGATCTCGACGCTTATGCAAGAGCTTCCGCACTCGCCCTTGGCTTCGAGCTTGAAGAGATCGAGAATTGGCAGTGCTGCGGCGGTGTTTACCCCCTCGGCGGTGACGAGATCGCAACCAAGCTCTCCTCGGTCCGTGCGCTCAACGAAGCAAAAGAAAAGGGTCAGGATCTTGTTACCCTCTGTTCCGCGTGCCACCACGTTATCAAGCGCGTCAATGACGACATGAAGAACGTGGACGACATCCGTTTCAGAGCAAACAACTACCTCAAGCTTGACACCCCCTATGCGGGTGAGACGAAAGTCGTTCATTTCCTTGAGCTGCTTCGCGACACCATCGGCTTTGATGAGCTCAAGAAGCGCGTGGTTAAGCCCCTCACCGGCAAGAAGATCGGCGCTTACTACGGCTGTCTGCTCCTTCGCCCCTCGGGCATCCTCGCATTCGACGATCCCGAGAATCCCAAGATCATGGAGGATTTCATCCGCGCTCTCGGCGCAGAACCCGTGATCTACCCCTACCGCAACGAATGCTGCGGCGGCTATATCTCTCTCAAGGAGAAGGATATGGCAAAGAATATGTGCGATAAGATCACCGAGAGCGCATCCGGCTTCGGCGCGGATATGCTCATCACAGCTTGTCCCCTCTGCATGTATAACCTCAACAAGAGCGCAGAGAAGGATATTCCCGTTTATTACTTTACCGAGCTCCTCGCAGAGGCTCTCGGACTTAAGGAGGAGGCATAAGCATGAGCCACGGAAAGAATCAGGCAGAACGCGTCCGCGAGATCAGCGGAGTAAATCCTCTTAAGTGCATGAAGTGCGGCAAGTGCTCGGCAACCTGCCCCGCTTTCAACGAGATGGACATCAAGCCCCATCAGTTCGTTTCCTACGTTGCTAACAACAACGTTGAGGAGCTTGTCAAGAGCGAATCGCTCTGGAAGTGCCTTTCCTGCTTCGCTTGCGTTGAGCGTTGCCCCAGAGACGTTAAGCCCGGCAAGATCATTGACGCGGCTCGTCAGCTCGTAGTTCGCGAGCGCGGCGGCAATTACCTTACCGCAGATGAGATCCCCGAGCTTCTTGACGACGAGATGCCTCAGCAGCTCCTCGTCAGCGCATACAGAAGATATAAGAGGTGAGCAGAATGCAGAGAATTGGTGTATTTGTCTGTCATTGCGGTAGTAACATCGCCGCAACGGTAGACGTTAAGAAAGTTGTCGAAGTGATCGCTTCCGAGCCCGGCGTTGTACATGCTGAAGATTATCAGTATATGTGCTCCGAGGCAGGTCAGGAAAAGATCGCTATCGCAGTAAAAGAGAAGAAGCTGACCGGTATCGTAGTTTGCTCCTGCTCTCCCCGTATGCACGAGGCTACCTTCAGAAAGGCAGCTGAGCGCGCAGGCATCAACCCCTACATGGTTGAGATCGCAAATATCCGTGAGCATGTTTCGTGGATCCACAAGGATGTCACCGAGGCTACCGAAAAGGCAGTTATTCTTGCCCGTGCAGCTATTGCAAAGGTTAACCTCAACACTCCCCTTACCCCCGGCGAGAGCCGCGTAACCAAGCGCGCACTCGTTATCGGCGGCGGTATCGCAGGTATCCAGACCGCGATCGACATCGCTGACGCAGGATACGAGGGAGACATCGTTGAGAAGACTCCCTCCATCGGCGGCAGAATGTCCCAGATCGACAAGACCTTCCCCACACTCGACTGCTCGGCTTGTATTCTTACCCCTAAGATGGTTGAGGCAGCGTCTCACGAGAAGATCACAATTTATACATACAGTGAAGTTGAGAAGGTAAGCGGCTTCGTTGGCGACTTTACCGTTGATATCCGCAAGAAGGCTAGATTTATCGACGCTGACAAGTGTACCGGTTGCGGTGCATGTCAGGAAAAGTGCCCCTCCAAGAAGACTCCCAGCGAGTTCAACAGAGGCCTTGGTACCAGAACCGCTATCTACACTCCCTTCGCTCAGGCTATCCCGAACGTACCCGTAATCGACACCGAGGCTTGTATCAAGTTCAAGACCGGCAAGTGCGGTCTCTGCCAGAAGATCTGTGCAGCAGGCGCGGTTGATTACACCCAGAAGGACGAGATCGTAACCGAAAAGTACGGCGCAATCGTCGTTGCAACCGGTTTCGATACCATCAATCTTGATAAGTACGACGAGTACGCATACAACCAGAGCCCCGACGTTATCACCTCCCTCGAGCTCGAGAGAGTTATGAACGCCGCAGGTCCTACTCACGGTCACCTCGAGAGACTTTCCGGCGGTAAGGCACCCAAGGAGATCGTATTCATTCAG
>JAZORB010000232.1:0-14107 GCA_045656385.1 Eubacteriales bacterium
AATACTTCTTCTGCAGCTCGGGTATCTGACCCTTCATCATCTTGAGGATTTCCTTTGCGCGCTCGTCCCCTGCGATGTAGCGGTTCATATAATAACCTTCTGCTTGGCACGCAAGGTCGTGAACGGGGAAATAATTCTCCAAAAGGAAGCTTGTGTACTTCATAAGTCTGAAATCACCGACTATTCTGTACTCCTTGCTGATGGTATCAACGGCGATAGAATATTTTTCTTTTATCGCTTCGATGATAGAAGCGGCGGTGTTTTCCTTGCAGAAAACGATGGTTGAGCAGATGAGGGCGTCTCTGTTATGCTCGGTCGAGCCGTGGCTGTCGGTGCTTCCGACAACGGGTGCGTCGTAACCCTGAGCCTTCATCGTGTAGTAAAACGCGGTCTGGAAGCCGTTGTGCGAGAAGATATTCTCTCCGCCAAGCACCTCAAAGGCGTCGAAGGGCTGGTTCTTGTAGACGAATTCGGTGTAATCCTCGGCAAGCTGCATCATCTGGCAGAGCCAATAGGGGTGCGGGAAAATGCCGAGTCCGCCCGCCGCCTGCACCTGTTCGTGCGTCCATTCAAGGACGGCGTAGCTCAGTCTCTCGGCTTCGTGCTCGCGCGGAACGCTCTTTGCGCGCTCGCGGATCATTTCCTTGAACTCGTCAACCGTCATCGTTTCGGGCGCGTTGCCGTCCGAGGAGCGGTATTTGAGTGCGCCGCCCGCCTTTTCCTCGTTCTTCGATGGCGTGACGAGCGCATTTATGCTGTAAGTGCCGCCAAAATTGACGTAATGGACGTTGTTGAGGGGCAGATGGACCTCTTCGCCCTGAATGATGGCAAGATCGGTGAGGTCGCCGTAAGCCTCGATGGCTTCAAGCGAGGGATAGTAGCGGTGATGGTCGGAGATGACGGTGAAGTCATAGCCCTTTGCGCGGTAGTTTGCGGCAACCGTCGCGGGACCCTCCTTGCCGTCCGAGCGGCAGGTGTGCATGTGCAGGTCGCCGCGGAAGGGGAGTCTGCCCGCCATATCCTCGGCGAGGCTGTAGACTGAGAGAGTGAATTTCGGCTTCGCCGCGGGGTCTTCATAGACGTTTATGAAATGCTCGCCCTCGCCCTCAAAGAAGGCGGAAAAACGCAGGCAACCGTCGCAGTCGGGCTCGGCGGTCAGCTCGCTTCTGCCGCTGCGCTCGGGGTAGACCGAGGGGTTCGATTGGTTGACCTTGAAGATTCGGAGCGTGTAGATATGATCTTGAATGAATTCGGCATGCAACCCAAGGGGCTGAATGGTGATCTTCTGCTCGCGGTCTCCGAGAAATACCTTCGGATAAATATCGTAATTATAAAGAATCGGTTTCATTTCAGTTCTCCTTTGAGGAAATTCTTATATCAATTATAGCTTTATTTTTTGCGAAAGTCAATAGAATTGAGAAAAAAGCGGCATAATAATCTAAAAAAGGAGGAGACGGTATGCGTCTGAACGGATCTGCGGGTGCGGCGGCGAAGAGGCTGCCTTGGCTTGTTTCGCTACTATTTCTCGGGCTTGCGGTTTCGGGAGTTTCGCGGTTTTTCGAGGGAGTAGTCGGCGAGCTGCCGATGCTTGTGGCGTTCCAGCCCCTACTTCTCGGCATGGCGGGCAACGCGGGCACGCAGTCACTCGCCGTCACTCTGCGCGGGCTTGTCCGCGAGGAAAAATCGTGCCCGCGGATGATACTCTCGGAGATGAGGATAGCATTCCTTGCGGGACTCGTCATCGGCGCGCTCTCATTTTTTGCGATTTGGGTGTATCTTGCGCTGATCTTGCAATACAGCTCGCCTTTTGCCGCCTCCGCCGCTTTTTGCATAGGAATTTCAAGCACAATTTCGATGACGGTCTCGGGACTCACGGGAAGCGCGATTCCGATGATTCTTTGCCGCCTCGGAGCCGACCCCGCCGTCGCATCTGGACCGCTCATCACCACCGTCAGCGACCTCTGCGCGCTCGTTTGCTATTATTCGATAGCGTGGGCGATGATGTTAAGATAAAAATCCTGCCCGATGCGGACAGGATTTTTCATTTATTGATTGCTTTTTTCAATATTGATACATTCCTCGATCACGGCATCGCGGTCGGGATTGAGGGTTCTCGTTTTGATCTCGCGGAAGAAGAATTCCTGCGTGCCGCAGGAGCATTCGGGGACGTAAAACTGACTTTCCTCGGGATTCTCGAAGCTCGAATAATAGCCGCCGCAGAGTCCGTCGTGGTCGCTTCCGCCCGAAATATATAGCTTGTGCTCCTTCGCGATCTTCAGCGCCTCGAGCCTCTCCTCGGGAGTCAGCAGATGATGCCATGCCTCAAGCCCCGAAAGTCCCATTTCGATAAGCTCGGGTATGGCGTGGAGCTGTTTGTGCGGATGCGCGACGACGGCAAAACCGCCCGCGTCGCGGATAAGGCGGAGCATTTTGTCTATCGGCAGAAATTCATAGGGCGGCTTGACCTCGCTGCGGCGCTTGCCGTAAACGGTGTGGAAGAAATTCATATAATCAAGGTCGGTCACAAGCCCCTTTGCCTTCATCGTTTCGAAAACGTGGTTGTTGCAAAGCCACGTCACGCCCTTGTTATAATCAAGTACCTCCTCCCACGCGATTCCGTGGATCAAGCCCTCGGCAAGACCGCGCTCAAAGAGGATGCGCGTCTGCTCCGCCTCGCAAAAGCTTCTCTGCGCCAGATATTCCTTCATTTCGGGATATTCGGGGTCGAAATCAAAGCCGACGATGTGGAAATTCATCCGTCTTTCGCGCCACGGAGAAGAGAACTCGCATCCGAAGATGAAATCGAGCCCTTCCTTTTCACATTCGCGGCGCATATCGGCATTTCCGGTCGTTGTGTCGTGGTCGGTCAGCGAAAGCGCGCGGTAGCCCTCGTCTTTGGCGATTCGGACAAGCTCCCCCGGCGTGTAAACGCCGTCCGAATGGGTGGAATGGAGATGAAGATTGGCAAATTGTTTCATACTATTACCTCGGTAATACTTGACAAATTGAATTTATAATGCTATTATATAATAAAAGACTCAATAAGTCAATAAGAGAGGCAAAAAATGAATGGGAATACATCGGCATTATTTTTTAATATACTGATTATTGCCGCAATATTTATCTTAAATTATTTTTATCAAAAGAACAATTTTGTGTTTTGGCTGAAATGTATATGCAGCGCGGCATTTGCATTGCTCGGCATCGTGAATCTTTTGTTCGCGATCACAACATCTCAAGAGGCTCCGGAATTCTTTGTTTTGATGTCGATGGCACTCGTGTTTGCTATGCTCGGAGATGTTTTCATCAATAAGAGCTTCGCAATAGGAGCAGGATTTTTTGCTTTGGGACACGTAGGATTTGCTATTGCGTATTCCTTTTTGCAAGGATTTAACTCCCTTGATGTCATCATAGTCGGCGTCATCTTTTTGGCAACCGCCGCATTCCTTCTTTTTGCGCCCTGCGTTGATTTCGGTTCGAAAAAAATCAAATGGATATGTCTTTCGTATTCCTTTATCATTTCGGTAATGCTCGGAAAGGCAACGGCAAATCTGATCTGTCAGGTGAACGCAGTAAACGCGCTTATTTTGGGGGGTAGCTTATTGTTTTTCTTCTCGGATTTGATGCTCGTTCTGAATTGGTTTGTCGGTGTTGGAAAATGGGCTGCTAACGCTTGTATGGGAACCTATTATCCTGCGCTTTGCATCCTTGCGTTTTCAATGTATTTGAAAGCTTTTTGAACGCTGAATAATGAAAATTTATTTTTGTGAGGTATAAAAATGGGCAGAAATGCAATTTACGGCGCGGGCTCGCTCGGCACGGTGCTCGGTGCTTACATAACGAAAAACGGCGGTCAGATCGATCTGATCAACCGCAACGAGGCGCACGTTGCCGCTCTGCGCGAAAAGGGCGCGCGCATCACGGGCACCGTTGAGATGACCGTTCCCGTCACCGCATACACTCCCAATGAGATGAGCGGAACGTATGATATTATCCTCTTGATGACAAAACAGCTTTTTAACAAGGAAGTTGTTACAACTCTCAAAGATTTCCTTGCCGAGGACGGCGTTATAGTTACTCTGCAGAACGGTCTGCCCGAGCCGGGTATTGCCGAGATCGTCGGCTCGAACCGCACCGTCGGTTGCGTTGTCGAGTGGGGCGCAACTCTTTCCGCTCCCGGTGAATGCACGCTGACGAGCGATCCTGCCTCTCTCTCCTTCCATATGGGCAAGATGGAGGGTATTTCGGATGAGCAGTTCAAAAAGGTCAAGGATCTGCTTGAGCTGATGTGTCCCGTTCACGAGGAAGAAAACCTCATCGGCGCGCGTTGGTCGAAGCTCCTTATCAATGCCACCTTCTCGGGTCTTGGCACAGCCGTTGGCGGAGTTTTCGGCGACGTTTCCGAGAACAAGGACGCGGCGAAGGTTGCCATCCGCTGTATGAAGGAGTGCATCGACGTCGGCCACGCGGCTGGCGCGGAGTTTGCACCCGTTCAGGGCAAGAATATCACGGCTCTTTTCTACTACAAGAACGCAGTCAAGCGCGCGATTGCAACAATGCTCATTCCGATAGCAATGAAGAAGCACCGCGCCATCGAGCCCTCGATGCTTCAGGATCTCAAGAAGGGCAAGCCCTGCGAGATCGACGCCATCAACGGCATCGTCTGCGAGTGGGGACGCAAGTGCGGAGTTCCGACTCCCATCAACGACAAGATCGTCGAGATCATAAAGAAGTGTGAAGCGGGCGAGCTCAAGCCCGAGGCGGCGAATGTCAAGCTGTTTGACGAGCTTTTATAAAGGAGTTCTAAATGAATAAATTCCGAATTGATATCGGCGAGCCGAGCGTTGTTGCGCAGGGAGAGAATACCGGCTGGGGCAACTATCAGTTCCCCGAAATATGCTACACCAAAAGCGGATCGGTTCACGCGACCTGGGCGATGCGCCCCGATGACGTCGAAGCATACGCGGGCAAAACCTACGGCGAGGCGGTGTCCGACGATCTTGGTCGGACGTGGCGCGAGTGCCGCGAGAGCGATATCCTTACCTCGGGTATTCCGCTGAAAGACGGCAAGCTCTTTAAGGGCTTTCAGCGTCAATATGCGTTTGCAAGCGATTACATAAAGAATTACACCCCCGTCGCGATCCACAGAGGAAGAAAATATCATTTTCTCGAGGATATAAAGGAATACGAGTCAACTCTTGAGGGAGTTGAGCGCGATCCCGACACGGGCGAAGAAAGTCTGTTCCCCATCGATCTGAAATGGAAAAATCTTTCCCTGATCGAGTATGCGGACGGAAGAATATTGCCCACGGCATATATGATGGCGGTTTGTGGAGCGGCGCCGAAGATACTCCGTCTCTCCGACGGTCTCTACTTTGCCACCTACCATTGGAGCTTTGATATCCACGCGCAGTCGCGCGCTGATATTATTGATCCTTACCTTGATTACAGCGTGTTTGTGTTCCGCTCGACGGATGAAGCGAAAACCTGGGAGTGTATCTCCCAAATAACGCCCGACGAAAGCGCACATAGCACAGCGGACGGATACGAGGGCTTTTGCGAGCCGCAGATGGAGCTGATGGAAGACGGATCGGTAGTTATGCTTATGAGAAGCGGCTCACCCAGAGGTCCGCGCGATCCAAACCGTTATCCGTCTTATATCGCACGTTCGACGGACAATTGCCGCACGTGGTCGAAGCCCGAAGTATTTGACGTGATCGGCGTGCTTCCGCAGATAACAAGGCTCGGTTGCGGTGTGACTCTGGCTACCTACGGCAGACCTGTGATCTTCCTCAAGGCGACCGATGACGCATCGGGCAAAGAATGGGCTGAGCATATTGAAATAGAGCTCTCCCAGTCCTCGCACGACAGATCCTGCTGCTACACCCGCCTTCTTCCGATAGATGATCACAGCGCGCTTCTGATCTATTCGGACTTTAATTACCCCGATAAGCTCAGCGGGGAGCCTAAAAAATCCATACTCGTGAGAAAAATAACTGTTATTATGAATGATTAACATAGAAAAGAGGTAAATAAAATGATTCCAAAGACAAAACACACTCTCCGCTTCCATGAGGACGGCTCGTTCCGCATTCTTATGGTTTCGGATATTCAGGACAAGCTCGAATACGATCCCAGAACCTTTGCGGGTCTTGATGCGGTAGTTGAGGCGGCAAAGCCCGATCTCGTTATCTGGGGTGGCGACAACGTTGACGGCAGATATCTGAAGCCCTATGACGAGTTCGTTAAATATTTGGAGATCTTCACCGCTCCGATGGAGAAGAGAGGCATCCCGTGGATGCACATTTTCGGCAACCACGACTATGATGTTGAAGTATCGGGCGAGGAACAGCAGAAGGTTTACGAATCCTATCCCTATTGCATCTCCTCTCACACCGAGGGCATTCCCGGCGTGACCAACTATATGGTTCCCGTTCTTGCTCACGATTCGGATAAGGTCGAGTATGCGATCTATGCATTTGACTCCAAATATAAAAACTGTGAGCTTCGCCCCGGCGTTAAAGCCGAGGATCTGATGCTCCCCAACCGCGAGCCGTTTTATAAAAAGTGGGATCCCATCCGCTTCGAGCAGCAGATGTGGTATTGGAATCTTTCGAAGGAGCTTGAGGAGCAGGAGGGACACACCGTCCGCGCAATGGCGGTAATGCACGTGCCTCCGCACGAAATAATGATGGCTGTCAACAACCCCGAAGAAACCGGTTACATCGGAGCCTTCGACGAAAAGTTCCAGTGCCCCATGATCAACTCGGGCGTATTTTCTACGATGCTCGAGCGCGGCGACGTTGAGATCATCGCGGCAGGTCATCTGCACAAGAACACCTCCGACGGTGTTTACGGCGGAATCCGCCTGACTCTCGATGCTTCGGCAGGCTTTGCTATCGGCGGAGTTGACGAGCGCCGCGGCGGCAGAATCTTCGACATCAAGCTCGACGGTACACACGAGACCCGTATGATCTACGCCAAGGACTATATCGATATTTCGAAGAAATAAAAATCAATCAACCGCCAAACGGCGGTTGATTTTTTGATAATAAACTTTGGTAAAATTATTGACAGATTGTTAAACATATGATATAATTAAACAACTATAATGGCTAAATGTCACAAAAAGGAGAAAAAACATGAAGAGATTCTTTGCAAGACCCCTCTGCATTATTCTTATGCTTGCGATGCTCGTTCCCATGATGAGCGTCATGACATCTGCGGCAGACCTCGTAAACCTCTATGACGCATCCAAGGCTGTTTGCGGAACTCCCGACGCTTCGAATAGAGATACCGCGCCGAAGTACAATGCAAACTATTATTCCTCCGAGCCGATCTACGTTAAGGAAGGCGACGTTATCACCGTAGGTCCCGTACACAAGGATCAGGGCTACTACTTCACCGCCTACAAGGCTGACGGTTCCGTTCACACCAAGCAGGTTAAGTACGCTGACTGCGTAGAGATCGAAGTAATTCAGGCTAACTCCGTTATCGTTAAGTGGACCGTTCCTGCAGGCGTTGACAGCTTCAGAATGGGAACCTCCCAGATGTTCGTTGATAACACCCTTATCACCAAGAACCAGGAGTTCGGCAAGGCTGACTACATCGCATTTATGCAGAAGGCAGGCGCTGACATTTCCTACTTCACCGGCGCAGATGCAACCGGACTTGTAAATCTTTTCCCCACTTCAGACAGCACTTTTGCAGGCAGAGGCTCGACCTCCGGCGACATTGCTGACGCTAAGTATATGACTTGCGATTACATCCCCGTTAAGGAAGGCGACGTTATCTACTTCGGCGCAGCTGCAGCCGCACAGAACTATCAGATCGTTCTCTATGATGCAGACAAGAAGCCTACCACTCACGGTAACTACAAGTACATGGTTAACATAGGCAACATCGACGATACTCACGTTATCTACGCATACAGAATTCGTCCCGGTTCCGCATACGTTCGCTTCGTAGCTGCCACCGACGTTTATAACAACGGTCAGCAGCTCGTAACCCTCAACCAGCCCTTCACCGTTCAGGGTTACAACAACTTCTTCAATCCTCCCGAGACCACTGAGCCCGCTCCCGAGACTACCGAGCCCGTAACTCCTCCCCCCACCGGTGACTCCACTCTCGTATTCGCGGCTATCGCTGTTATCTCCCTCGTCGGAGTTGCAGTTGTTTCCAAGAGAAAAGAGAACTAATATAAAAAGACCGCTTCGGCGGTCTTTTTATTGACAAAAATTTTTTTCGTGGTATAATAAAACTATCCAAAATAAGCAAAGGAGCAGACAATGAATAATCTCAGAAAAATAGTCTGTGCGCTTCTGATGCTCGCAATGCTCGTTCCTATGATGAGCTTCGGCACAAGCGCGGCAGATTTCGTAAACCTCTACGACAATGCTCAGGCAACGATCGGAGTACCTCCCACCACCAAGGATGCCCCGGGCAACGGAAACGCTAACTACTACGTCTCCAATCCTGTTGCGGTCAAGGAAGGCGACGTAGTTACCTTCGGCCCCGTTCAGGTGAATCAGGGTTACTTCCTTACTACTTATGATGCAAACGGAAATAAGAAGATCGCTCAGGTCACGTATGCAGACTGCACGAAGGTAGATACCATCCTCCCCGGCACCGAGATCGTTCAGTGGACGGTTCCCGCGGGAAGTGCGTACATCAGAATGGGTACCTCACAGCTCTACTTCGATTGCTCTATGATCACCGTAAACCAGACCTTCAAGACTGCAGATTACTTCGCAGCTATGGATAAGGCGGGCGTCAACGTTGAATTTCTCCGTCCTGCCGCGGCAAAGGGTGAGCTTGTAAACGTCTTCCCCAAGTCGGATAAGGTATATGCCGGCCGTGTTGACAAGAGCAACACCGAGATCGCAGCTGAACAGTACCGCACCTCCCCCGCAGTTCCCGTTAACGAGGGCGACGTAATTTACCTCGCTGCCGCTGATTTCAATCAGGGTTACCACCTCGTTCTTCTCGATAAGAACGGCAAGGGTACTACTACCGTTAAGCTGGATTATATGGTCCAGTACGATGTAATCGGCAACGATTTTGGTGTTTTGGCGTTCAGGATGCGCCCCGGCACAGGATACGTTCGTATTATAGTAGCCACCGGAGTTTATGACGACGGAATCCAGCTTGCAACCATCAATCAGCCCTTTACTGCCGCTGATTATATGAAGATGAACAATATTACTCTTCCCGGCACCGTGGATAGCACAAGCCCCCTCAAGGGAAAGAAGATGCTCTTTATGGGCGACTCGATCAGCTTCGGCGCGGGTGACTCCGTATCTCCCTTCCGCACCGGCCGCGCTTGGGCGGGCAGAATTGCCGATTGGACCGGCGCGATCACTACCAACGCATCCGTCAGCGGCGCAAAGGTAAGCTTCCAGACCGGCGACGATAACTGGGTATACAGCCAGTACATTCCTTATCAGAACACCAAGTTCGATATTATCGTTATGCACGGCGGTGGTAATGACGCAAGATATGAAAGACCTGTCGGAACTCTCTCCGAGGGCAAGGATGAGGCTACTCTCAAGAAGAATCAGGCGTCCTTTGTCGGCGGTCTTGAGTGGATCTTCTACAACGTAAGCAAGACCAACACCGAAGCTAAACTCTTCTATATAGCAAACCACCATCTTGACGGTCACTCCAAGGGTCGGGCGAAGGATATGAGTGCGTACTTCGACGCTGCAAAGCAGGCGTGCGCTAAGTGGGGCATCATCTTAATCGACCTTTACAACAACAAGGAGCTCAACGATAAGCTTGATACCAAGACTACCAAGTATCTTCCCGATACCCTCCACCCCAATGCCGCAGGTTACGATATTATCACTCCCTATATCATCGCGGAACTTGAGGCAGGTCTGGCGGCTCCTCCCGTAGTACCCGAGACCACCACGGCTCCCGAGACCGAGGCACCCGTTGAGACCACCGAGGCTCCCGCTCCTGTAGAAACCGAACCCGCAGTTACCGAGGCACCCGCAACCGAACCCGAGGTAACCGAAATTCTTGTGGAAAAGAAGGGATGCGGCTCTATGATCGCAGGCGCGGTCGCAGTAATCGCACTTCTCGGAACCGCTATCGTTTTCAAGAAGAAGGACTAATTTATAAAAATCGGCAGAGAATTCATTTTCTCTGCCGATTTGCTTATCGACAATTTTTTGAATATATGGTACAATAAATTCAAACTTGAAGCAGAGCGGTAGCTGTCATCTCCATAGTCGGAGTGGCGACTGTTGCGAAGAGAAAATTGACAGAATAATCGCTTCTGATGAAAAGCCTCGTCGATATTGACGAGGTTTTTTGCATTTTTTTAATAAAATTGTTGACAATGTGTAAATACTATGATATAATAAGTTAACTAAAATGGCTAAATGCCACAAAAAAGGAGAAAAAGATGAAGAAAATTCTTACAAGAACTCTTTGCGCAATCCTTATGCTTGCAATGCTCGTTCCCATGATGGGCATTATGGCAAGTGCAGCAGACCTCGTAAACCTCTACGATGCATCTAAGGCTGTTTGCGGAACACCTAACAGTGCTCAGAGAGATACCGCTCCCACCTATAACGCAAACTACTACTGCTCCGACGTTATCTACGTTAAGGAAGGCGACGTTATCACCGTAGGCCCTGTACACAAGGATCAGGGTTACTACTTCACCACCTACAAGGCAGACGGCTCCGTTCACACCAAGCAGGTAAAGTATGCTGACTGCACCGAGATCGAAGTTATCGCAGCTAACTCCGTTATCGTTAAGTGGACCGTTCCCGCAGAGGTTGACAGCCTCAGAATGGCTACCTCCCAGATGTTCGTTGATAACACCCTTATCACCAAGAACCAGGAGTTCGGCAAGGCTGACTATATCGCTTTTATGGAGAAGGCAAACATTGCTATCCCCTACTTCAAGGTTGAAAACGCAAAAGACCTTGTAAACCTTTTCCCCACCTCCGATATTACCTTCCTTGGCAGAGCTTCCAACAAGGGTGATGTTGAAGATGCAAAGTACAGAACCTGCGATTACATTCCCGTAGTTGAAGGCGATGTCCTCTACGTTGCAGCTGCTGCATCGGCTCAGAGCTATCAGCTCGTTGCTTACGACGCAGACAAGAAGCCCACCACTCAGGTAAATTACAAGTACATGGTTAACGTCGGTAGCATCGACGATACTCACGTTATCTATGCTTACAGAATGCGTCCCGGCACTGCATTTATCCGTTTCATAGCACCCACCGATGTTTACGAGGCAGGTAGCCAGCTTGTAACCCTTAACCAGGCATTTGATGCTGAAGGCTACAACAACTTCTTCAATCCTCCCGCAGAGACCGAGCCTGCTCCCGAGACTACACAGCCCGCAGAGCCCGTTCCTACCGGTGACTCCTCCATCGTATTTGCAGTTATCGCAATTATCTCCCTTGTTGGAGTTGCGACTGTTGCAAAGAGAAGAGAAAACTAATATAAAAAAGACCGCTTCGGCGGTCTTTTTTGTTGACAAAACGGATCTTTCGTGGTATAATTTAATCATCCCAAAACACACAAAGGAGAAGACAATGAAGAATCTCAGAAAATTCATCTGCTCGCTTCTTGTTCTTGCAATGCTCGTTCCCATGATGAGCTTTATGGCAAGCGCGGCAGACCTCGTAAACCTCTATGATCTTTCCCAGGTCAAATGCGGAACTCCGAACACCTCTTCCGCAGATACAGATCCCAAGTACAATGCAAACTATTATTGCTCGGGTAAGATCGAAGTTAAGCCCGGTGACGTTCTCACCTTCGGTCCCGTTATGACTGGTCAGGGTTATTATCTGACTGTTTACACCGAAACCGGATCTGTCCTTATTCAGCAGGTCAAGTATGCTGATTGCAAGAAGGTAGACGAGTTCCACCCCGGTACCGAGATCGTTGAATGGACTGTTCCGGATAAAGCCGCTTCTGTCAGAATGGCAACCGCACAGCTCTTTTATGAAAACACCCTTATTACAAAGAATCAGACCTTCAAGGTTGCGGATTACTGTGCTTATATGGATAAGAACAATATCAATATTGATTGGGTCCGCACAACCACTACCGCTGCAGATAAGATAGTAAATATCTTCCCGAAGTCTGATAAGGTTTTTGAAGGCAGAGCAGATGCAAGCAATGCAGAGATTGCATCCGGTGCTTACCGCACCAGCCCCATGATCCCCGTTAAGGAAGGCGATATCATTTATTTCGGCGCCGCTGCACTTGATCAGGGCTATCACCTTGCCCTTCAGGATGCAAACGGAAAGGGTACTACCACCGTTAACAAGAACTATATGGTTCAGTACGACGAGATCGGCAACGGTTTCGGAATTTACGCATACAGAATTCGTCCCGGCACAGGCTACGTCCGTATTGTTGCGGCAACCGGCGTTTACGATGACGGCATCGAGCTTGCAACTCTCAACCAGCCTTTTGACGCAGCTACTTATATGAAGATGTTCAATATTACTCTTCCCGGTACTGTTGAGAGCACCAGCCCCCTTAAGGGCAAGAAGATGCTCTTCATGGGCGACTCGATCAGCTATGGATCGGGTGACGGCGTTTCTCCCTTCCGCACCGGACGTGCTTGGGCGGGCAGAATTGCCGACTGGACCGGCGCGATCACTACCAACGCATCCGTCAGCGGCGCGAAGGTAAGCTTCCAGAGAGGCGACGATAACTGGGTATACAGCCAGTATGTTCCCCATCAGAACACCAAGTTCGATATCATCGTTATGCACGGCGGCGTTAACGACGCAAGACATAACAGACCCGTCGGAACTCTTTCCGAGGGCAAGGATGAGGCAACTCTCAAGAAGAACCAGACCAGCTATGCAGGCGGTCTTGAGTGGATCTTCTACAACGTAAGCAAGACCAATACCGAAGCGAAGCTCTTCTTCATCGCAAACCACCGTCTCGACGGTCACGATAAGGGCCACGCAAAGGATATGAGCGCTTACTTCAACATCGCTAAGGCTGCTTGTGAGAAGTGGGGCATCATCTTCATCGACCTTTACAACAACAAGGAGCTCAACGATAAGCTCGAGACCACCACAACCAAGTATCTCCCCGATACCCTCCACCTCAACGCTGCAGGTTACGATATCATCACTCCCTACATCATCAGCGCGATTGAGACAGGTCTTACTGCTCCCGTAGAGCCCGAAACCACCGTGGCTCCCGAGACTCAGGCTCCCGAGACTACCGCTGCAGAGGCTCCCGAGACCACTGCTGCAGAGGTTCCCGTTGAAACCACCGCAGCTCCCGCAACCGAGCCCATTACCGAAGCACCTCCCGTAGAAAAGGGATGCGGCGGTATGATCGCAGGCGCAGTTGCAGTCATCGCTCTTCTCGGAACCGCTATCGTTTTCAAGAAGAAGGACTAATTTTATAATTTACCGCAAAATCGGCAGAGAATTCATTTTCTCTGCCGACTTGCTTATTGACAAATTCTTGAATATGTGGTACAATAAATTTAAACTTGTAGCAGAAAGGCAGAGTTACCGATATGAGAATTGGAAGAATACAAAACAACTATACCGCGGCGGGATTTGATCTTGTCAAGAATACGAATCTTGAGTTCATCGAGATCTGCTGTAATAATCAGGCGGATGCTGAAAAGCTGATAGCGAACAAAGAGAATATCAAGGCGGAGATCGCGCGCACGGGCATCGACGTTTCCTGCGTTGGCAGATGGAATCACGATATCAATGTCGGCGGTAAGATAGATGCGGACAGACTGAACGTGTATTTTGCTCAGCTCGATGCGGCTATCGAGCTTGGCGCGAAGACCTTTGTTTGCGGATGCAACTATGCAGATGAGGTTTCGCTTTATAAGAACTATACCGTTGCACTTGACTTCCTCGGTCAGCTTACCGAGAGGGCAAAGGCGAGCGAGAGCGGTATAAAGATCGCTATCCAAAACTGCCATTGGAACAACTTTATCGATTCACCCGAGCAGTGGAAGGTTATCCTTGGCGAAAATCCGGATCTCTGGCTGAAATATGACGCGTCTCACGCGTACAACAGACACGCGGACTATCTGGCTGAAATGTCTGATTACGGAGAGAAGATCGCGCATTTCCACGTAAAG
>JAZORB010000233.1:0-8215 GCA_045656385.1 Eubacteriales bacterium
CACTTCGGGACTCTCTCTTTCGGGCATCACGAAGGGCGCATCGGTCAACCAGTTTATGCAGACCGAGATCCCCTACATATTCGCTTGCGGAAACGTGCTTCACGTCAACGACCTTGTTGATAACGTCAGCCGCGAGAGCGAGCAGGCGGGTAAATACGCCGCAAAATATGCCGCAGGCGAGCTCACTTCGGGCGAAATTGCCGAGGTCAAGGCGGGCGAAGGCATCCGCTACGTCTGCCCGCAGACTCTTGACAAGTCCGCGGATTCGGACGTAGACCTTTTCTTCCGCACCATCGTTCCCGCCCGCGAAACAACTCTCGTTGCAACTTGCCGCGGTGAAGTTCTTGCACGTAAAAAACTTGCTGCAACCACCCCCGGAGCTATGGAAAAGCTCACGATCCCTCGGGATAAACTTGCGGGACTTGAGGGAGAGATTGTTGTCAGCGCTTCTCACAAGGAGGTTTTGGCATGAAAAAGATCATAACCTGCACAGTTTGCCCCAACGGCTGTGAAGTCATTGCCGAATATACGTCGAAGGACGACGTAAAGCTCAGCGGCAACCGTTGCAAGCGAGGCGTTGAATATTGCATTAACGAATGCTTCGACCCGAAGCGTACATTTACCTCGTCGGTTGCCATCAAGGGTGCTGCTCGCCGCAGAATGCCCGTCCGCACCTCGGCGCCGATCCCTAAAGATATGCTTTTTGCCTGCGCAGAAGAGGTGAAAAAGGTCACTCTCGAGGCTCCCGCACAGTGCGGACAGACGGTTATAGCCGATATTCTCGGAACTGGCGTCGACCTTGTGGCTTCTATGAGCCTTGACAAAAAGGAGGACTAAACGATGATTAAAACAGACGTACTGATTATCGGAGCTGGTGCCGTCGGCGTTGCGCTGGCGCGCGAGCTTTCAAAATATAAGATTAAGACCATCGTTTGCGACAAAAACGACGACGTCGGCGGCGACGCATCGAAGTCGAACAGCGGTCTTACCTCGACGAGCGCAACAATGCCCGTCGGCACGCTTGAATGCAAGATCCGTACTATTTCTCACAGCATGGTAGATAACATTTGCCGCGACCTTGATATTCCGATCATCCATTGCGGAAGCATCGCGCCCGTGCTCTATCCCGAACAGATGGAGAATGTTCCCGGTCTTCTTGCAAGAGCTTTCCAGAACGGCGTTTACGATTATGAATTCCTTCCCAAAGAGGATATTCTTGAGATGGAGCCTACGCTCAATCCCAACATCCTCGGCGGTATTTACAGCCCCCGCGACAGCCAGGTAAACCAGTTCCTCGTTGTCATTGCAGAGGCGGAAAACGCTGCTGAAAACGGAGTTGAATTCCTGCTTGACTGCAAGGTCGAGGATATCTGCGTTTCGAACGGTAGAGTGGAGAAGGTCGTGACCTCCAAGGGAGAGATCGAGGCAAAATGGGTCGTTAACTGCGCGGGACTTCATTGCGACGATATCGCAAAGATGGTTGACGAGTGCGATTTCACGGTTCATCCCCGCAAGGGCGAGTTCTTCGTTTTCAGCCACAACACTCCCGTTAAGGTTTCTCATATAATTTCTTCCGTTCCGTCGGCAAAGACACGCGGAGTTCTCGTTATTCCCACGGTTGACAACAATATGATCGTCGGTCCCACAGCTGATGACGTTGAGGACAAGACCGACAGAATGACCACCCGCGAGGGACTTGAATCGGTCCGTCAGCAGGCGCTCAATATGGTTCCCGGACTTCGCTTTGAGGATACCATCGCGCAGTTCGTCGGCGCACGTCCCGCACGCGAGCCTGAGGGATACAACATTGTTGTGTCGAAGAAGGCGCTCGGATACGTAGGTATCTCGGGTGTTCGTTCGACCGGACTTACCGCAAGCTTTGCACTCGCGAAATACATCGCGCACGAGATGCAGGAGGCCGGACTCATTCTTGAACGCAAGGTCGGCTGGATCAGAACCCGCCGCGGAATCGTCCGCTTTGCTGATAAGACCGACGCCGAGAGGGATGCCCTCATCGCGAAAGATCCTCTTTACGGCAAGATCATCTGCCGTTGCGAGCAGGTCACCGAGAGCGAGATCCTGCAGGCTATCCGCCGTCCCGTCGGCGCAAAGACTCTCGACGCTGTCAAGCGCCGTGTACGCGCGGGAATGGGACGTTGCCAGGGCGGCTTCTGCTCGCCGCTGATTATCGAGATCCTTGCCCGCGAGCTCGGAATTCCCGAAGAGGAAGTCCGCAAGCGCGGTCAGAAGGCATTTATGCTTGCCGATAACGATTAATATAACGAAAAAGCACATCCGCGGCGCGGATGTGCTTTTTCGAATAAATTAATATCTTCCAAGCTCGTGGGCGAGCCTTGCGATCTCCTTCATGTTTTCAAAGGAAACCGAATTGGGGATCGAGTGGTCGGAGGCGAAGACGTAGCCGCCGCCCTCCTTCATTGCGGGAATGATGCGCTTCATTTCCGCGCATACAAGGTCGATGTTATCCCAAAGCTGCGCGTTTATGCCGCCGTGGAATGCAAGACGGTCGCCGTAGAGATTTTTTAGCTTGAAGGGATCCATGCCCGCCTTGACCTCAAGCGGATTGAGCATTTCAACGCCGGTTTCGAGCACGTCGGGAAGA
Organism: Eubacteriales bacterium; assembly: GCA_045656385.1. GTDB lineage: Bacteria > Bacillota > Clostridia > Oscillospirales > CAG-272 > CAG-390. The sequence goes on from JAZORB010000233.1 coordinate 2,624, forward strand.
AGGGGCTCGATGTATCCGCAGGAATGCATCTCGGTCACCATTCCGCGCTCGTGCGCCCAATCGACCGCCTTTTTGTGATAGGGCTTCAACAGCTCGCGGTACGCGGCGGGCGAGAAGAAGGGCGAGCCCTTGTAGCCCATATCGTCGTACCAGAATATGCCGTCAAATTCGTATCCCGCGTCGAGAATTCGCTGGCAGAGGTCAAGAGAGGTGTTAAGATAGGTATCGAAAATATCCGTGACCCAGTCGGGATCGTCATACATCGAAATGAGCATATTTTCGGTGCCGGTCAGGCGTGTGTGTGCGACGTCAAAGCCAAACCATACCACAAGCTGCAAAAAGCGTCCTTCGGCTTTCCACCTCGGATAATTCGCTTCAAGATACTTCCACGGGATTCTGTCCTCGTGATAGGTATACATAGCCTTTTTGGCTTCTTCCCATTTTTCGGGGGTGTCATAATAAAACTCCAACATCTCGGGGGTCGAATCGAGAATGTTGAACGCCTTCTGCGTTGACCCCCACGGTGTTGTTTCGATTCTGTATCTGTCGGTTTCCTCGATGACTCGTCTTTCAAATCTCGGGGAGTTGTCGGGGCAGATGCGGATGACACGGTCAAATCCGAAATAATCCTCCCACGCAACGTTTTTTGGCATACCCTCGTTATGCCATCTGTTGATGGTTCCGCGCCACGCGCTGTCGATCATAGGGATGCGGTCGATCTCTTGGCGTCGAAAGACACGAAGCATTCTTTCTCTTTCGGTAAGCTGGATCATGGCAGAACTCCTTATTGTTTTATTTCGTCAAGCGCAAATTTTGCGATTCCGAGGCGGAAAAGGCAGGCGCCGTCCTCCTCGCCTCCGCGGCAATAAGCGCAGAGCATCGAGCCGTCAGCGGTGAAGAACACGCCGGGATAGCAGAATCCGCGTTCACCCTCTTCGATTATATTAAGCTCTCCGAAAGTTTTGCCGTTGTCGGAGCTTTTTCTTATCACGATCGGTGTTCTGCCCCAACCCCATCTTGTTTTTTCTTTTCCGTTATAATTGGGAACGGGATTGTAGATGGCGTAAAGTGTATCGGCATCGTATCTCACAACCTGCATCGGGGAATCGGGAGAGGTAAAAATGCTCGGTTCGGGCGTGGTAAAACTGTTCAGTCCGTCGACCGAAAAGCTTTGATACTGATATGACGCTCCCGTGCGCATCCATATCCAAAAAACATCTTTCGAAAGCTCAATGATGCCGGGTTCCTGAAGACCGTATTTACGGTTTATGTGGTCGGAGTGGCAAAGTCTGGCGTAAGGATGCATTTTGAACGTTGTACCGTCGTCATCGGAGATCAGCAGAACCGTTATCGCGGGATTGTAGATTCCGTATTTGGTCTTGTAGGCAGGATAATATGCCGCGGGCGCGATTATTCTGCCGTCGGAAATACGAACCAGACGGTCGTTGTTGATTACGTAGTAAGCTGACGGAACGTCCCAGACCACGCGCTCGGGCGCGAAAGTTTTTCCTCCGTCGCGCGACAGCGTTCTTCCGAGAGTGGAAGTACCGTCATTTTCTTTAATAAGAAAATAAAACGCAAGCGCACCGTCGGTAAGAGTAAGAGCGGAAACGCTCATAATGTTTTCTGTGCCGAAGAATGCCGCTGTTGCGATCATTTCGGGCTCGGACCAGCTTTCGCCCTCGTCATAGGAGCGGATCATTTTGATATTGCAGGCGGCGTGGTCGTTGCCGCTTGTGCCGGTATAAGCGCTGTAAGCGAACAGTATTTCACCCGAAGGCGCGCGCAAAAATGCACCCTCGCTGTTTCGCGGGTTGTTCTCACTCGGAGGCAGTTCGCAGACTATTCTGGATTTCATGTATTGTTCCTCTCTTTTTTATTTTTTTTGAGGGATATGATTATTAAATGGATGATAATTTCAACAGCAAAGAACAATGCAATGTTCAAAAAAGGCATCACAAAGGGTGCGATCTTTTCGGGAAACGCATAAAATGGGTCGCGGACGACGAAGAACCAGTTGAAAAAGTGAGAATATCCATCTGATTCGCCGCTATACGTATAATTTCCGAGCATAGCCCAAGCTGTCATACAAACTATTACAATCAGGTCACGGTAACATTTTTTGATGTCAATTTTATCCGATTCGTATGTCAGTGCCAGAATTCCGTATACCGTCATAATGCTGTGGAATATCAGTGTTTGTACCACGCGGTAGCAAAGCGGATGCACCGCGTGCCACATAACTCCTGCGGGATAGACGAGGTAAACGAGGTTGGAAATCAATCCGAGCATCACAAACGAAGTGCGGTATTTTTCGAGAAATCCGATTCGGTAGCTCAAAAAACATACAACGCACATTGCGGTGCAAGCGTGAAAGGGCAGCTTTTCGATATCGATCTCACCGTATGCAATGGGCATAAGGAATAAATCTGCAATATAGAGACCGAATGCGAGAGTGCTAAAAAGTTTTGCTGTATTTTTCTTTACCGCCTTGTCTTTGTTTTTAAAAGCGAATAAGAGCAAAATAACGGTAATCAAAGTCAGCGCGATATAGAAAAAGTGCCAAAATCCGAAAAGAGTGAAGATTGTTCCGCCCTTTTTGTCGGATAAAAGCTCGTGTAAAAAATGATACATCTGTCTCACCGCCCTTTTTATTTTTATTTTACCACAAAAGGGAAGATGTGTCAAGATAAAAAGCACACCTGCTGTGCAGATGTGCTTTTTATATCAGATGAGTGCCAAAAGGACGAAGTTCAGAACGAACAGTGCTGTGCACACCCAAAGGATCGGGTTGACTTCCTTTGCTTTGCCCTTGCAGACCTTGACGATGACGTAGAAGATAAATCCTGCTGCGATGCCATAGGAAATGCTATAACAAAGAGCCATGAAAAATGCGGCGAAGAATGCGGGCAGAGCCTCGTCAAACTCGTTCCATTCAATATCCTTGAAGGATGAAGTCATCATAACTCCGACCAAAACGAGCGCGGGAGCCGTTGCCGCAGCGGGAACTGCGCTGACAAAGGTGGCGAGGAATGCCGAAAGAATGAAGCATATTGCAGTAACTACCGAGGTAAGACCCGTGCGGCCGCCCGCGCCGATACCGGCAGCACTCTCAACAAATGTTGTGGTGTTGGAAGTGCCGAACAGCGCGCCGATAGAGGTTGCGGTTGCATCGGCAAACAGAGCCTTGTCCATCTTGGATTTAAATCCGGTGCCTTCTTCCATTGCTTGCTCGTCTTCCGCGGTGAAGATGCCTGCGCGTCTGCCGGTGCCGATGAAGGTGCCGATGGTATCAAAGGTATCCGAAATGCTGAAGGAGAAGATGGTTATCAGAACCAGAGGCAGTTTTGACATATCGGTAAACAGGCTTGTGATTCCGCCCTCCTTGAAGATGGCAAGGAAGGTTGTGGGAAGCTGAGCGCAAGCATCCGTGAAGCTTATTGTGTCGCCAAGCGTGGTGACGCCAAACGGAATGCCGATGAGAGTGGTGGCTACAATACCGATAAGGATCGCGCCCTTGACGTTGAGGATCAACAGCACCGCCATAACCGCAAGACCGATCAGGAATACCCAAAGAACGGGCTGATTGAGAGTAGTCAGCTCGGGCACGCCCGCGCCGAAATTAATGATACCGACGTTCAAAAAGCCGATATATGCAACAAAAATACCAATGCCGCCGCCGATCGCGTTCTGAAGGCTGAGAGGGATGGCTTTGATGATGTATTTGCGGATCTTGGTTACCGTGATAAAAATATTGATAAGACCGCAGATGAATACCATGGAAAGCGCCTGCTGCCAGGTGAATCCAAGGCCGAAGCATACCGTGTAAACAAAAAATGCGTTAAGTCCCATACCCGGAGCCTGCGCGTAGGGAACATTCGCCACAAGACCCATAATGAGTGTACCGACAACGGCAGAAATGATGGTGGCAAGGAATACCGCGCCCCATTCCATGCCCGATTCAGCAAGAATGCCGGGATTGACTACGATAATGTAAGCCATTGCAAAAAAGGTAGTCAGACCTGCCATGATTTCGGTAGATACAGTCGTACCGTTTTCTTTTAAACGAAACAGCTTTTTCATGAAAAAGCCTCCTTAATGTAAATGTAACTACATTATAGCACATATTTTGACATTTTTCAAGGCATTTGTGAGGAAATGCCAAAAAGACGCGGCGGGAAACGCTTGAAACGAAAAACGCACCCGTGAAGAGTGCGTTTTTGATTTAACGAGCGATGAAATATTTTGAGATTTCTTCCGCAACAAGCATGTGTCCCGCCTCGGACGGATGATTTACGTGCGATAGGTATTTCGCAAGGTCCTGCGGCTCGGAAATATGCTTCTCAAAAGCCTTGAAGCCGTCGGCAAGACCGATGCCGTAGCGATCTGCAAGCATTCTGACCTGTTCGGCATGGCTGACAAGTTTTTCCCATTTTTCATTTTGAGAATAATAGGAATTGTCCCAAGTCGGAGTGCAGAGAATGACTTTGATTCCGCGCGCGAGAGCTTGTTCGATCATAGAACACCAAGCTTTTTCTGCCGCTTCGAGACCGACCGCGCGATCGTTGAGGCTGTAATCTATAACCAGCACGTCGGGGCGGTGGGATAGAACGTCGTACTCAAAACGCTTCTCTCCGCCGACAGAGTTTTCGCCGCCGATTGCGGTTACGATAACGTTCGTCACAGCAAAGGGAAAACGCTCCTTGATCATTCTGTGCAAAAGGTGCGGATATGCGGAAAAGGTGTTAACGAAGGGTGTGGCGAAATATCCCGCGGGAACGCTGTGCCCGTGGCAAACAATATTGATAATCCTGTTTTTCGGCCACTTTTCTGCCATTTCGTTTAAAATCGGATCGAGATAGTTTATTCCTTGTATCATGTCAGTTTCCTCTTTGATTAGAGTTAGTTATATCCAAATCGTTTGACCGAAAACTTTTCGGTGCATATGACGGGAAATTCCTTTTTACCCCAAGGTTTGTGCCAAGTGAGTGAGCCGCGCAGTCTGCCTTCGTTATCACGGACGCCGTATTGAAGTTGGCAGATCTCGGGACTGAGTCCCGTTCCGCATTCGAAATTTACAGTTCCGAATTCAACGTTGCACGGGCCCTTCGGCATACCGAAAAGGTCAATATCGGCTGTCGAAATGATCACGGCGTTGTGTTGAGCGACGATGTGGTTGATGACTGAAAGATGAGAGCAATCGTGGAAGGTGATTCCTTCCTCGCAATTATGTATATACAGATAGTCAGCAACAACGTGTTCGCCCGCAACCAGACCGTAGCGGTAACCCTGAACCGCAACGTTTCGAAGGACGTTGTTATCGTTTTGATCGCCCGAGACGATAAGTCCCGCGGTGTGGCAGGGATTGTGCAGAAGCTCCTTGCCGAGAACGGTGTCACCTACGTTTTCAGAAAGCGCGAATTGACTGTCGCAGACGTGAACTCGGCTGATGTTTTGGAGATTCACCGCAGACTGTGTGGGGTACATTTTATCGTGGCGCATAGGAACGCGGAAATCGAGATTGGCTATGGAAAACTGCGATACGCTGAATTTACCCTTACAGCTCGTTCCCTCGGGTGCGGCGAGGATGGA
>JAZORB010000234.1:0-3901 GCA_045656385.1 Eubacteriales bacterium
GTTGTTAATGTTGAAAGCGCCGATAGCGTAGCCGCCGGCATAAGCCTTCTTGAACATTTCCTTGGTTGTTACAAGTGCCATTTTTTTGTCTCCTTGTGAGTAAATTTAATTCCACCCTATATTATACACTTTTTTTGTTAAGAAATCAAGATTATCATGGAATATTGTTTGGATAATTGCGAAAAAAATAGAAAAATCCCGCGATGAGCGGGATTTTAGTGATCTGCAATCGGGAATATATATAATAAATTATAAAAAGGGATTGACAAAATAAAAAAATCGTTGTATAATAATAACGTAGGAGCACCGATACGGTTGCTTCCTTATGTGATTATCAAAAAAGATAACCGTCTTATGTGGAAGTCAGGCGGTTATCTTTTTTTGTTTTTAAAACAGGTTATAATGGCAATAATAAGCATAGCGATCTTAATAAGATCGTCCCATGTAATATATTCTTCCATATTACCACCTCCCTCCTCTCAGAGGAAGGCAAAAAGACTACACTTCCTCAAGATAAGAGGAAGCAACCGCACCGATATGGTACTCCTACGGGCTTTCGCCGTGTATATTATATCACACTTGATATTTTTTGTCAATAAAAACGTTCCGCACTTCGCAACACTATAGAGATTTCATTTTTCCCGCGGGTGCGAAATTACCTCTGCTGCACCCGCAGGAAGCATATTATCACTATAGAAATTGCGCGCCCAAAGGGCGCGCGAGGTGACAGAGCGCAACCTTTCCCTACATTCGGGAAAGGTTGACTCTGTCCAAAATTCAGAAGCGGAGCTTCAGAATTTTGAAGCGGTTGGGGGAGGCTGAAGCCTTCGCATTGAATCGAGGCGCTGTCTCGAGCTCTGCAAGCTTTTGAAAAAGCTTGACCAAAACTTCCCCGCTATTGTAATTTATTAAAATCGAAAATTTCCGCTCGCGGAAATTTACCTTTCATTTCGCCGAAGGCGAACTATCATTCGGCGTAAGCCGATTATCATTTTGCCGAAGGCAAATACTCATTCTGCCGTAGGCAGATTATCATTCGCGCCCTGCGCGACAACTCCCTCCACCGCCGCCACTGCCGCAGGCTGTACCTCTTCCCCATACGCTCCTGCGGGAGGTAGCATTATTCCAAAGCTGACGGCAATCGCATTGTTCACCCTGTCCATCATCTCGTCGTCAAGGTGTCCCATCCGCTCGCGAAGGCGGCGTTTGTCAAGTGTACGTATCTGCTCCAGCAGTATCACCGAGTCCCGAGCAAGTCCCGCGCGCGAGGCGTATATGTCGATATGTGTGGGCAGGCGCGTTTTGCTCATTCGCGATGTAATTGCCGCTGCTATCACTGTCGGGCTGTATTTGTTTCCAACGTCGTTCTGTATTATCAGCACGGGGCGCAGTCCGCCCTGCTCCGAGCCTACCACCGGCGAAAGATCGGCGTAATATATATCCCCTCTGCGGATCTGCGAGTTCATTTTCTTCCTCTTCCTTTCCTCGTTCTGTCAATATTCTTGACCGTGTACTTGTGTTTCAAACACCGAAGAAAACTTTCGCTCTTGGAAATTTTTCTCCATTGTCATTATATGTCGAAAGAAAAAATATTGACTTTATTACACTTTGGTGATATAATTATTAAAAACTCTTTAGGAGGAAGACAAATGAATTACTGGACACAAAGCAAGGATAATATATACGTTGCCGCGCATCGCGGATGGAGTACTCTTTACCCCGAAAACACCCTTCTCGCCTTCAAAAAGGCTATCGAGATCGGCGTTGACCAGATCGAGACCGACGTTCGCATCACCCGCGACGGCGAGCTTGTCTGCATCCACGATGCAACCGTCGACCGCACCACCAACGGCACGGGCAAGGTAAACGAAAAGACTCTTGCCGAGCTGAAAACCCTCGACGCGGGATCCTGGAAGGGCGCAGAGTTTGCGGGCGAGCAGATTCCCACTTTTATCGAATTTATGGAGCTCGTTAAGGATCATCCCACAATGACCCTCGATATTGAGCTCAAGGAATACCCCATCGGCGGCAACGAGGCAGTTGCCTATGATGTTTGCGACAGAGTTATGAAGATCATCGATGACTATGGCTTCACCGATCGCGTTGTTATCAACACCTTCAACGGCACACTCCACGAATATATAGAGGATAAATACGGTACAAAGTACCGCCGCCACATCTACTACCCCCTCACCCACATGGGCAAGGTCAAGCGCGACCCCTACACCCCCTCGGCTTACTGCTGCTGCATGTTCCGCGCGCTCTACAGCCCCATCAACATGGCAACCAAGGAAGAATTCGACCGCATGATCGCTCTCGGTGTCCGTCCTTGGGCACCCGCGGGAGTTAAAACTCAGGAGCACGTTGACGAAGTCATCGCCTGCGGCGGCGAGCTCATCACTTGCAATAACCCCGATGAGATTCTGCAGTTCCTGCGTAACAGAGGAAAGCATCAATAAGTGCAAAATGCAAAATGCAAAATGATGGAAGATTTTCGAGCAAGCTCGAAAATCAGACATTGAGATAATTTAATTTGGCGTTGATAATCCATTGTTAAGTGGGATAATTTAATACCTAAATAGAAAATTCTCGGATATTAAGAAGTTGGTACTTCAAAATATCCGAGAATTTTTTATTTACCTGTTGTAGGTTTGAAAATGCGATGTTTTATCAGCACAGCACAAAATTATTGATGTAAAATTTTCGCTTCGTGAAAATTTACCTTCATTTTGCATTTTGCACTTTGCATTTTGCATTCAACTCAGTCTTCGTCCACCAACAAAATTCTACCCTTCACCGCTCCCGGTGTAAGATAGAGCTCGAAGGCATCCCACGCCTTTGCGAGGGGATATTTTGCGAAAACGAGGCCGTCGTCATACTTGAGTCTGCCGTCGGAGAAGCAAGCGGCGGTGAGCTCCCATTCCTTGCCCGGGAAGGGTGCGGAATAGCTCATCCAGGAGCCGACAAGGCGGAATTCCTTGCGGTTGAGGTTTTCCCACATCTTGGGGGTGAAGGTGACTTCGGTGTGGGGAGTGCCGATGAAGCAGACGTGAGCCTTGTTTGCCGCAAGCTCGAATGCCATCTTCATGGTCACGGGGCTGCCCGCGGTCTCATAGACTGCGCCAAATCCCTGTCCGCCCGTGTAAGCCTTGATCTTTTCGGCAAAATCGGGGTCGGTGGAGTTGAATCCCTCGTCCGCGCCGAGCTTCTTTGCGAGCTCAAGTCTTTCGTCGAGGATGTCGATTACAACAACCTTCTTCGCGCCGAAGATCTTTGCCCACTGCGCGGTGAAAAGACCGATGGTTCCGCCGCCGCAAACGGCAACGTACTCGCCGCCCTGGCACTCGTTGAGGAGAACGCCGTGGAGAGCTACGGTCGAGGGCTCGAACATCGCGCCCTGCTCGAAGGAAACGCTCTTATCGAACTTGATCGCGTTCTGCGCGGGGATAGCCACGTACTGTGCAAAGCTTCCGTTTTCGCGCGAGCCGATGAAGGAATAGTGTTTGCAGAGGGAATAATTACCCTTCTGGCAATCGCGGCACTTTCCGCAAGGCTTGAGAGGCGCGCCAGAAACGCGGTCGCCGATCTCAAATCCTTCAACACCTTCGCCGAGAGCCGCGATCTCGCCCGAGAACTCGTGGCCGAGGATGATGGGGAAGAAATGCGCACCCTTGTGGAGAACGCGGGGAATATCCGAGCCGCAAATACCGCTGGCACGGACGCGTACAAGCACCTCGCCCGCCTTCGGGGAGGGCTTTTCGGTTTCTTTATACTGAAGATCTCTGTCGCCGCAAAGCACGGCAGCCATCATTTTTTCGCTCATTTTATGTTACCTTTTCTATAGAATCTTTTAGTTTGTGTTTCCTTGATAATATGCAGTACAGACTCCGCCACCCCTCAT
>JAZORB010000235.1:0-13249 GCA_045656385.1 Eubacteriales bacterium
GATGCAGTTGTTTACGAGGGCAACACAGTTAAGAACCCCACCTACCCTGACTACTACGTTGAGGGTGCTTCTGTAACCGGTTACGATAAGGCTAAGACCGGCGATCTCCTCTTCGCAGCTGATTTCTCGAGAAAGGACACCGGATTTGCACCTCGTTTCCTTGCTGCTAACGGCAATAAGTTCGCAGTAACCACCGATGCTGCAAACAAGAACTACATTAAGTTCGAGCAGGACGGCAGCTCCGCTGCAGGTACCTACTACGGTTCCATCGTTGAAGGCCTTGAGATCAACTCCGAGACCAGATACACCACCGAGTGGAAGGTTAAGACCGGCGCTCAGAACACCGGCTTCTGCTTCGCAGTTCCCACTCTCCATCCCTTCTCCAACTCCTTTAATATCTACGGTAATTTCACCACCGGTTCCTTCGCAACCGAGCACGGTTCCACCAAGATCACCAACATCAACACTCCCGGTGAGGAATACGTTCCCGTTGCCGACCTTGCTAACGATGCTGACGGTTATGCAACCTTCCGCGTTGAGATGCACGGCTACCAGGCTACCATTTACTACCTCAACACCGAGGGCAAGTGGGTTTCCTACAACGTCATCGATATGACCAACACCACCAAGGCTAAGGATACCACTACAACTTATCCTCACGAGACCGGCTTCCAGCTTTGCGTAGGCTTCTACCTCCACAACAAGGGTCTTGTTGCAGAGTACAAGGATATCAACATCTACAAGGGTCTTATTGTCTCGGATCCCGAGGGCAAGCTTGATCCCGTTGTTACCGAGCCCGAAGTAACCGAGCCCGCTGATCCCGTTCCCACCGGTGACTCCGCTCTCGTATTCGCAGTTGTTGCTATCATCTCCGTTCTCGGCGTTGCAACCATCGCAAAGAGAAGAGAGAACTGATTATAAATCAATAATCGAATAAAATTGCTGTCGGCTCTTATTGAGCCGGCGGCTTTTTTATTGCGACAGTTTTCTGTCAGTCACTGCCTTTATATTTATGCTAAAATCATTTGCGGATGGCGAAATGAAAGGAGTAACAGATGAAGATAATAAATATTAAAGCCGATCTTTGGCGGTTGACGCCCGATTGGGCTGTTGCGGGGACTCGCGGGAGCTTTGGTAGCTGTGAGATCGTGTTCGATCTTTCACCCGATTGGCAAGGTATGAATAAGCGGATAACCTTTTTCCCTGCGGGAGAGGACGAGGGAGTCGCTTTGCTGATGAGCGGAAATTCTGTCAGAGTTCCCGATGAGGTCATGGCGCGTGCGGGCACGGCGTTTTTTGTTCTTGACGGAATTGATTCCGACGGGCAAAGACTTGTCAGCGCACGCGGTGAGCTTCGTGTCATTGATACCGCTTCACCGGGCGGACGTGAGCCGAAGGAATACGTGCCGAGCGAGATCGATCAGCTTCGAGCCGCGCTCGAATCGCTTCGCCGAGAGGTTGAAATGTTGAAAAAGGAGGCAGCCTGAGATGGCTTCGAGATTTTTTAAGAATTACGACAGATATAAGATCACTTATCGGTTCGGCACGCGCGTGATCTTCGGCAAGAGCGAGCATCATTCGGGTGTCGATCTTGTTGCTATTGGCGAAAACGGCGGCGCGGTGTCGGATTGGGTGGTTGCCTTCGACTCGGGCGAGGTCATCGAGGCGGGGTTCAACGCCCGCTCTGGGTATTATTGCAAGATAAGGCACGACGAAACGCTCGTCACGCTCTATTGCCACTTCAAAAAAGGCACTCTTCGGGTGAATAAGGGCGATAAGGTGGATAAAGGGACTGTGCTCGGGTATATGGGCAGCACGGGCAGAAGCACGGGCGCGCATCTCCACCTTGGCATCTCGCTCTTCGGCGAGTGGGTCGATCCCGAAGAATACTTTGATAAAGACTTAAGTGAGGTGAACAAATTGACTTTGACACATGAAAGAAAAATGCTCCGCCGCGGTGCTGTGGGCGCGGAGGTGAAGCTTTTACAGACTCTTCTCAACTTTCACGGCGCAAGCCTTGAATGTGATTCAAGCTTCGGCCCCGCCACACAAAAGGCACTTGTCGAGTTTCAAAAGCGCCGTGGCATCGCTGCGGACTCCGTCGCCGGCGCTGCCACCTGGCGGGAATTGGTGAAAATCGAAAAAAATACTTGACAAATCGGGTAAAATAATATATTATTATATTATCTTATAATTACGCGAAAGGATCAATGAAAATGAAAAAGAGATTGATCGCAATGCTTTTGCTTTCCACCATGCTTTTTTCGGGCGTTGCCTGCACAGGCGAGGGTGAAGTCACCACCGCTCGCGAGGAGACCACAGAAGCCCCCGAGATTGAAGTAACCACTGCACCCGAGGCGGAGACAACCGAGCCGATGCCCGAGACTACCTCTGAGCCCGAGCCCGAGGTGCTCGACAAGAGCAAAAAATATAATTTCCTCTTTATCGGAAACAGCTATACTCATTATAACGATATGCCCGAGCAGATCTTTGCGAAGATCCTCAAGGCGGCGGGATACGATGCCACCGTCACCCGAATTACGAAAGGCGGATGGTATCTTATCGACTCTGCAAAGTCGACCGACGAGATCGGCGCAAAGGTCGATTCCGCGCTCAAGCTTCGCGACTATGATTATATTGTTCTGCAGGAGCAGAGCACCTGCCCCGCCTCAACTCCCGCAAAGTTCTATACCGGCGTGCGTAATCTTGTCGAAAAGGTCCGCGCCGACGGCGCAACCCCCGTTCTTTACGGTACTTGGGGAAGAAAAGAGGGGCACAGCGTGCTCAAAACCAACGGCTGGACGAACGAGAGCATGACCTGGATGATCAGCGCGGCTTACGAGGCTATCGGCGCCGAGCTTGGCGTTGACGTGGCTTATGCGGGTCTTGCTTTTTATGACGTTTATACCAATAATAAGAATATCAATCTTTACGACGAGGATCTGACACACCCCAACGCTACGGGAAGCTATCTCGCGGCGATGACGATCTTTGCGAAGATCACAGGTGTTGACCCCACCACGGTCGATTACAATGCGGCTCTCACCGATGAAGCGGCGGCGATCCTCAAGGAAGCGGCTCGCAAGGCAGTCTTTGAGACTCCCGCAATTCCCGACAAGTATAAGACTTCCTCTGTCGGCGTTGAGCATATCGAGAAGAACTATGGTGTCGATGCTTCGGGTATGAAGAATCTGACTTCCATTCCGAAGTCGAAGCTCATCTCCATCCTTGAAGGCGGATCATACCCGAACGGTAAGGCTTTCTCGGGTATTCTCGGTACCAAGAATGCGGTTGCATCGACTGAGTATTCTACCACGGGTCTTACAGATGCGCAGAAGGCTGACATTGCCGATATCGGATATGGAGTTTCGGTTATCGGTATCGAAAAAATGGATTCCTCTGCAAAGGGTTATACCACGGCTATCGAAAACTTTGTCAATGGCCACTGGGGTGCATCCTTTATGGCAAACTTTGTCTTTGACGACAAGACTTACAACATCAAGGGTGAGGTTGATGCAAATTCTCCCTATTCCTGCCTCATTACTCTCAATTTCGGCTCGAAGCACAAGTTTGATGCGTTCGGTTTCTCCTCGGGAAGCCTTGAAGGATTCCCCGGAGTTGCAGAAGTATTCGTTAGCGACGACGGTGTGAACTGGACGCGCGTTCCCTCTGCTTGCTGGGATAATGTCAACGGCACCAAGCTTGTCAACGCGGGTACCACTCCCAAGGACCCCTGGAACGGCAATACCTCAAAGGTCACTTGTCTGTTTGACATGGAGGGCGTAAGCGGACAGTATATCCGTGTCGGTGTAGTCGTTGGACGAAACGATACTGAAGACAAGTACAACACTATCAACACCCGCGAGATCCTTGTTTACGGCGAAAAGCTTAATTAAATGAAACAGATTAGAAATTTTTTCGGGGCAAAATATTGCCCCGAAAAGCTCATGAATAATATTTTATTTGTCCTTGTCGTGATATTGCTTATTTCGGCTTGCTTCCCGACGATGACAAAGGAAACAGAGCTTCTTGATTATGAGGTCGGCGGGCGAGTACCTGTGGATATCTATATCAGGCAGTTTGATGCTTGGCAAAAGGGGCAGATCGAGCTCGATCTCGGTGTTGACCCGCGGCTTGCGGCGCTTGAAAATCCTTACGATCCTGCCGAAAGAAGAAATTCGGGCGCGAGATACAGCTGGGATTACGCCTTTTTTGACGGGAAATACTATTCCTATTTCGGCATCGCGCCGATCTTGACAGTTCACGCGCCGATTTATGCGCTTACGGGCAAGCTTCCGAATATTCCGTACACCTGCCTCATCCTTGCGATAGCGGCGGTGATAACGACTGCGCTTGCTTACCGCGAGGTCGTGCTTCGTTTTATAAAGAAGCCAAACCTCTGGTTGTTCCTCTTAGGACTCGCGGGAACTGTATGCGCGAGCGGAGTTTATCTCGGCGTGCTTTGCTCGGATATGTATTACGTCGCAGTGCTCTCGGCGCAGGTCTTTTCGATGGCTTTCGTCGCTCTCGCAGTTCGCTCAATGAGGGAAGAGAAGCTCTGGGCAAGAATGACGATGCTCGTCTTTGCCGCGCTTGCGCTGACTCTGACAGTCTGGTCGCGCCCGACGGTCGCGCTGATGTGCGTTGCCGTCTTCCCGCTCTTTATCGAATTTATATTCAAAATTCGCAAAGATACGCTGAAGGACGGAATTCTGACCGTCGCGTCATTTGCACTTCCGCTGATCGCCGGTGCGCTTGCCGTAATGTGGTACAACAACGCGCGCTTCGGCTCGCCGCTTGATTTCGGTGCGAATTATCAGCTCACGGTCAGCGACATTGCGCTGAACACGATCGATTTCAAGTATCTTTTCTCATCCTTCTTCTCCTATTTCCTCTGCCCTATGTGGCAAAGCGAGGCATTCCCATATATTGAGATGCAAAAAATAATGGTTCTGCCGAACGGCTCGCGCTCTTTCTATGCCGACCGCGCCTGCGGAGTTTTTGCATACGGTCTGCCCTTGGGAATCCTTGCATATCCCCGCCTCGCACTTATCGAAAAGCAGCGCTGCGAGAGGGATGCATGGAAGGGTGCGGTCGTTGCTGTTACTGCGATCCTTGCCCTTGGCATCGCTTTTTCGGATTTCTGCCTCGGCGGAGTCAATATGAGATACGTTTATGACGTCAGCCTCATTCTCACCATGATCTCGGCGGCGGTTCTTATCAACCTGACCGAAAAGAGCGAGGGCGCGGCAAGACCCGTGACGGGAACAGTCACCGCAATTCTTTCGCTTGTTTCAATTTGGACGAATATCGGAGTTGTTACGACGATTGGAACTGTCTTGGGAGTGTAAAATGAGAAGATTTATTGCTTTTATTGTGGCTTTGTTCATGCTGATCCCCACATTTGTCGGTTGCTCGGACGATCCTTCGCGTGCCGAAACATCTGATGTGATCACTTCTGCACCCGAAACAGAGCCCACGGTACCTACGCTAGATTTGATAAGCGGGGGAAAAGAGCTCTATACCTTTGTGCGCCCCGAGGAATGCAGTAAGACGATTTACGATTCCTGCAAAAGTATTATGGCGTCTGTCAAGGAGTCGCTCGGTGTCGATATCAAATTCACGGATGACTGGGCGCAGGGCAAGCCCCTGCCCGGCGAATACGTCAGCGAGGTACCCGAGCTGCTTCTCGGCGAGACAAACCGCCGCGAGAGCCGCGAGGTATATCTTTCGCTTTCCGCGGGTGAATATGCGATCCGCGCTGTCGGAAACAAGATAGTTATCATTGGCTATAACGATCACTATACCGCCTTGGCGGTGGAGAAGTTTATCGCGGAATATATAGAAACAGCAAAAAACGGAGTGCTTTCCGTACCCGTTGACTTTTCTGTTATTGAGACCGCGAAAACAGAGACGAAAGAGGTTCAGATGGCTGAGATCGAAAAGATCGCTCCGCAGGGTGAACAGTTGAAGCTTGAGTGCGATCAATGGGTTGCCGCGGAGATAGAATTTACGAGCGACAAGGAGTATGTCGATCCCGTTTATACCGTCGATATGGACGCGGTATTTTATAATGAGGAGACGGGCACGGTGCTGACAGTTCCTGCTTTCTGGGACGGCGGACGAGTCTGGAAGGTCAGATTTGCGCTGACAGAGGTTGGCGAATGGAAATTCTATACAAAATGCACCGATACCCAAAACAGCGGTCTGCATCATCATGCGGGAAGTGTCAGCTGCAAGGCGTATTCGGGCGAGCTTGATATCTACAAGCACGGATTTATCAAGACCGAGACCGGCAAGAATTATTTTATGTACGCCGACGGTACGCCCTTCTTCTACCTTGCAGATACCCATTGGACGCTTGCGCTCGAGGAGATCGACAGCTACGGCTCGGTAGAAACGCAAAAGGTGGCGGGCATCACAAAGGAGCTCGCGGATCAGTACGGCATTACCTCTCAGTTTAAATTTATTATGGATCACCGAGCAGAGCAGGGGTATACTGTTATTCAATCTCAGCCGCTCGGTTGGTGGACAAACCCCGGACAGAACGGTTGGTTTGCGGACGAATATCAGAATATATTTACATACGGTGTAAATGATATTATGCTCGCTAAGTTTCAACAGTATGACGTATATTTTGATTATATCGCCGAGAAGGGAATGGTTCATTCCAACACGCAGTTTGGCTATCCCACGGCGCTTATGACCGAATATTTTGCCGGCAAGATCACGGATACGGAGCTTGAAAAGCTCTGCCGCTATTGGGTCGCAAGATACAGCGCGTACCCCGTCATGTGGGCGACTACGCAGGAGGGCGACAACGACTATTACGGCGTTGACCGCGGTGACTGCGAAGCAACACCCGAGACAAATCCGTGGCTTAAAGTCATCGAATACGTACATAAGTATGACGCGTACAGCCATCCGTCAACCTGCCATCAGGAACATTGGAGCTTTACCTCGGTCAATAATTCGAATTTCGGACTGCTCGAGAGCCATACATGGTATGCATCGCAATATAATACTCCGCTGAATTCCTCAATAAATTGGAAATTGATGCGCGAGTATTGGAATAATCCCGGCTCGAAGCCGGTTGTGAACTACGAGGGACGCTACGACCATTTTTGGACGGGCACCGAGGGCTCGCGCGCACAGGGTTGGATCGCTTATATGAACGGTCAGGTCGGTTACGGCTACGGTGTTCAGCCGATATGGAACATATTCTGGGCGCAGAACGGAATCACCGATTTTACCGGCAAGGACGAATCGGGTGAATTCAAAATGGATGCCAACTGGGTCGAAGGACTTTATGCCGATGCGGGAAAGCAGGTCAGCTATATCAAGAGCTTCTTGTCCGAATATGAATGGTGGAGGCTTGTGCCCTGCTTTGACGATTCCTATTTTTACGCCCCCGGTTCCTGCAAGTATTCCGTCTGCCATATCGGAAACGAGCTTTATCTCGGCTATTTTTACGGCAGCGCGAACAATAAAAAGCTCGGAATGCTTACTTCAATGGTAAACGGTGAATATGAGGTGAGATGGTTCAACTGTATAACGGGTGAGTACGGCGAAGCCTTCACAGTGACAGTTACGGACGGAACCTATCAGCTTCCGGAAAAGCCTGATACCGGCGACTGGGTGATTTCAGTTAAGATCAAAAAATAAATGAAACGGGATACAGCAAATGCTGTATCCCATTTCATTTATTCAAACTCATCAATTCTCCATTTTACTGCGAGAATTGAAGTGAACTTATCGTCCTTATATCTCTCGTAATAAACGGTGATGAGCGAGCCGTCGGGGAGCTCGGCGGTTGCGGGGTAGCCGAGGTCGTTGCAGTAAGCCTCGGTGAGGATATGCTCCTCGCCCCAGGTCTTTCCGCCGTCGCGGCTTATCATGATGCGCTCGCCGAAGGGATCCTCGCGGCGGCCGTATGTGAGAATGAGCGCGCCCGACGAGTGGAGCAGGAAGTGAGGGGGAGAGCCGCTGATCCCGAGGCATTCGGGATGAGTGAAGCTCTTGCCGCCGTCGGTTGAGAAGCAGGTGAAAATAGAGAATTTGTGCGGTACACCTTCGCCTTGCGCGCGAATTGCGCCAACGATAGTGCCGTCGGGAAGCTCGATCGCGTGCGGCTCGTGCATGTTTTTCTTGTCAAGCCCTTCGGGGAAGTCGATTCCGCAAAGCTTTTGCCAGGTCTTTCCGTCGTCGGCACTCTCAAAGGCGTAGATCGCGCCCTGATCGAGCGATTCGTCGCCCGAATGGAATTCTTTGCCGAGGAAGAAAAGCTTGCCGTTTCTCAGCTTGATGGGGCCGTGCGGTGCCGTTACGGGGACCTTGATAGCCTCATCCCAGGTGTTGCCGTAGTCGTGCGAGAGGCGCACGAAGGAGCCGTGCTTGTTGAGCTCGTCGGGGAGATTTGCATATCCGTCAAGCAGACCCGATGCCATGGGGTGCGAGACCTTGTCGGCATAGCCATCCACCCAGCCGCGTCTTTCGGCATAGAACTGCCAGGGGTGGCAGAAATAGGTCAGAAGCATCTTGCCGCCGCCGAGGTAGGTGATTCCCGCATCGCGGTCGTCAAGGTAGGTGTCGTTGATGATCATGGGAGGAGTCCAGCTTTCGCCGCCGTCAAAGCTTTTATAAAGGAAGTTTTTGCCGAAAACGCAAAGGTGTCCGAGTCTGTTTCCCGAGCAAACGGTGTAGAGAACGCCGTTTTCGTCAATGCAAACGGTAGGCCAACCCTGATAGCGGTAAAATCCGTTTTCGGTGCGTCCGATGATTATGTGTTTCATTATCCGATTTCCTCTCTTTCAACTCTGCTCTTGCCCGCATGCAGACTGCGCTTGAGCGCGGAGTATGCGAGGTGGTGGTCAAAATAGCGTTCGATTTCGAATTCATGGCTGCCGAAGGAGTCAAACAAGGCGTTGAAGGCGTCGAATGCCTCGTCAGCCTTGCCCTCGGCGGTGAGGATCATAGACTCGGCAAGCCCCGTGCAATACTCGGCGTGAAGCTCGAGAAGGCGCAGCGAGAGGCTGTATATCCTCTTTTGGGGGACTTTTCTCCATGCGCGGAGCTTTTTTGCCATTTCCGCGCAGAGGGGAGCGATATTTTTCAGTGCCTCGGCACGTTCGGGCGAAACAAGATTGCGGGTGGCGGTGGATCTGTGCGGAACCTCGAGGTATTTTACGTCGAAGATATCCGAGATCTTTTCGAGATATGCCGAGATCTCGCGCCAATTCTCGCCGTATGCGTGGCTGAAATAGTCCTCGCGGAGCTTCTCGAAGGTGACGTCCTTGTCATACATCGCACGCGAGTAGGCGTAGAAGGGGAAGCCATTGGGGAAGAAGGAGCGCTGTGAGCCGTCCTGAATGATGCCAAAGAATCCCGCATCGCGGTAGGCGCGGACGTCCTTGTAAAGTCGCTCGGCAAGGCGGATGCCGCCAAAATCATAGTACTGATGAATCCAGAAGTGGTATTCGTAGCAGAATTTCGGCGTGAAGGCGGTCTCTTGCCACTGTTCGGAATAGCGAATGTAATCCCCGAGATCGCTTGGGAAGGCGTTCTTGTTGAGTATGAACTTTGGAAGCTCTTTCTTGGTCGCGGACATATCGGGCGTTTCGGTATAATCGCGTGTGATCGCGGCAAGCAGAAGCACAAAGCGGTCGGGATTCTTGATCTTTTCGGTCAAGGGAGGGAATGCGGTGTCGTAATATGCGATATAAGCAATTCGGGTGGCGAGATTGCGTGCTGTAAGCTCTTCGTCGATGGCGTTGAGAAGCATGACGTACCAATCTGAAACGGTTTTCTTCTTGCACTCATCGCATTCGCAATGGTTGTTTCTGTTGTCGGCAAGCCAGACGTGGAGATAGTTTACCTGCGGGCTGATCTCAGCGTAATCGGCGATCGCCCTTGCGACGATTTCGCGCGCCTTCGGGTTCGACATGCAGAAATTCGTGTTCAGCGCAACGCCGTGGTAGAGCGAGCGCGAGCCCTCGCAAAGAGCTACGAAATCGCGGCTCTCCTCGGGAATCGGATTTTCCGCGTCCTTCGCCCAACCCTCGGTGGTGTCGATGCCGAAGGGCTCAGCCGTCCATCCGTGTCCCATATCCTGAAAGATGAGCGATCTTTTCGCGATCTCCGCCTCGCATGCGCGCTTCCATTGAAGCACCTGCTCGGGCGTTATAGGCTCGGGTGAGCGGTTGGCACGGTTGTTTCGGTGGTCGTAGTAATAGTTATAGTAAGCCTTCGGGTTGTCGAACTCGAGCATATAGGAGTTGAGCCCGATCTTGGGGGTAAAGTCGATGGTTTCGATCATCGAAGCCTGATACTCCGCGCCCTCGTTGCATTGTGCGCGCACGCGCATATCAGCCATTTTGCGGTAATTTACGGTAGATAGCCCTTCAATAACGGGGATAAATTCGCCGTCAACGCCGGGATAAAGCCATTCGCATCCGTTTTGGCGGAGATATTCATAAACCGCAATAAGAAGCGCACGCGGATTGCTTCCCGCGATGATGCCTCCGCGCTCGTTCGTGTTTATAACAACGACGTCATCGAGCTCGGCATCGCACCCCTCGGGAATTGCGATTCCAATATCGGAGCAGAGAGCGAGGACAAAGCCGTCACCGTCGCGCTCGTCTGTCGTGATCTTGATCTCACCGCAACGCGGCATCATCATTCGAAGATACTTTTTCAGCTCTTCGGCGGCGAAATCGACGGTGGGATGATTGGAATATTTGAATATCTTATACATTTTTCAGTTCCTCAAGCTGCTTCAGTGTGGCTTCGACAATGCGGTCTGCGCTGTCCTTTGCCGTGCAGGCGTTGTATTTGCTGATCTTTGCTTCATAAGCGGTGCTTTCCTGGATAATTTGGGTCGAAATATATCCGTGCGTGCCGTTGGCAAGCTCGAAAATTACGGTGTTTTCAAAGGGAGAAGCCGTTTTGATGCGTCGTCCGACGTCGGTGAATATCTCGGAGGGCAGACCGACGATCACCCAGTCGCCGAGGCGGATGGTGTGGATCTCGAAAGGAATTTCGGGGCTTACGTCATCGTCGTTCTCGAGATACTCGGTTGCAAACGCTCTGTCCATTGCGTTGTGCGATTCCATATCCTTCGCGATCTCCTGTGCCCAAGCGTAGTCGGCGTCGGTCTTATAGCGGCGCGCGAGCACAATATTTTTCGAGATCGAAGCAATATCGGGTGCGGAATTATCGGCTTTTATGTTGGCGTTGATCTCAACAACTGTCGAGGTCAGACCCGCGCCGATAGCCTCGGGCGCATTTTTCGTGCCGCCGTAGTAGGAGTCCGATGTGGACTTCATCCAGTCGATGCAGTTGATGTCGCCGCAGGTGCCGTTGAAGAAGAGAACAAAGACATCCTCGCCGTAAACGCGCTTGAGTCCGCGGCGGAGCGCACCCGGGAAGTCGGCGCTGAAGCTCTTTTTGTTTTTCTGGTGGCAGTCGGGGTGGTTCGCGTAGTTGACGATGAAGCCGCGAACAGCGCCCTCTGCGGAGTCGATGCGCATTACGTTGACCGAATAGTCGGGCGTGTCGATCGGAGCGACCATAAGCTCGGGGTGCGCGCGGTTGGGGTTCATCTTGATAGAGCCATCGACAAGACGGATGTCGCGGCAGAAGCTGTAACGCTTTTCCTCACCGAGTCCTGTGCCGATTTGGGCGTCCGCAAGGTTCTTGTGAGCATCTATGGCGGCGCTTACAATTCCTTTTTCGGTCAGCGACGAAACTTCGAGGTCAGGCGGACAGAGCCAAAGCTGATAGTCGCAGGCACCGCCCGTGTGGGTGTGCGTTGCGCCAACAAGAATGCGGTCAAAGGGTACGCCGGTAGCATCGGAGATCGTGTTTCTGATGCGGTCGGCTGTGCTGATCTGGAGCGAGAGGGTGTCGGCGGAAACGAGGATCAGCGGGTTTCCGTCAACGTCGAATGCCGCGGCGGTGACAAGAAGTTTGCCGCGCGCGGGTTCGCTTGTAAGGCAAGGGGTGAAGCCGCCGGGGATTAATTTACCCACGGGCGGGGTTATATCAAATTCGGAAAATCCAATTTTAAGCATAATTTTTACCTTCCTTTAACTGAAATAGTGGGGTTTGACAGGGAGTCCTGTTTCTGCCGATTCAACCGCCGCAAGGCAGACGGCAACCGTGTTCGAGCCTTCGATAACGTCGATCTCAAGCTCCTTTTTGCCAAGGATGATGTCGCACATATCAGAGATCTCTGCCGCCATATTGTGATGGTTGATGTCGATCGGTATCTGCTCTTCCTTGAAGGAGTGCTTGCCCTTTTCGTCAATGCAGGGCGTGAAGAGAGTGATATATGCAGATTTGTTATCGCCGAGAATGGTTCCCTTCGAGCCGAAAAGCTGGGTGCGCATCGTGTAGGGACGTTTGCAGCCGATCGAAGTCAGGACTTTACCGATGACTTCGTTCGGGTATTTGAGGATTGAGATCGTGCAGTCGTCGACGGGCCAGTCGGTGAGCACCTTGTGGTTTGCGTAAGCAAAGACCTCGGTGGGGTCGCCGGCGATCCAACGGAGAAGATCCATCGCGTGACAGCCTCCGCCGACAACGGGATGGCGGATATAGGAGGGATCCTTGCGCCATTCTCCGCGCCCGAGGATAGAGTAGTCGTGCGCGTATTCGGATTCGACGTAAAAAAGCTCGCCGATGTCACCGCGGTCGACCATCTCCTTCATCAGCGCGAAGGCGGGGGTCTTGCGGCAGACCTGACCTACCATAAATTTCTTGCCCGAGGCGCGTGCGGCGGCAATGATCGCCTCGCATTCGTCAAGACGCATGGCGAGGGGCTTTTCGCAGAGGACGTGATATCCTGCTTCGAGCGAATCGACGCATTGATCCTTGTGGAAGGAGTCGGGAGAGCAGACGACAACGCAGTCGAAGCCTCCCGCGCGAAGCATATCCTTGTAGTCGGTATAATATGTCGGGAGACCGTGCTTTTCCGCGCGTGCACGGACACCCGCCTCGTCAACGTCGCAAAGTGCGGCGAGCTCGGCGCTTTCGGTAGCGAGAATGCCGTCAATGTGACTGCGCCCGATGCCCTCGGTGCCGATGACGGCAAAGCGAACTTTATTTTCCATGAAGACCTCCGATGATGAAGATTTTGTTAACATAATTTTACCACGCGAGGCGAGTGTTGTCAAGAAGTTTTATAAAAGAGTGAAAGCTTTTGAAGATTTTTAAGAAACTTTTCTCGAAAAGTTTCTTAAACGGAGCA
>JAZORB010000236.1:0-26968 GCA_045656385.1 Eubacteriales bacterium
TGAGTGCGGGCGCGAATGCGGTAATTAACTGCTGTAATGCAGCGGTTACATATACCTCTTGTAAGCTTTCCTCGAACAGCGGAAACGTTATAGCAAACATGACCGACGCTGCCCAGAGAGTTCTGAATTCCGAAGTGAGCGAAAATTCTTACGGATTCGATCTTTTGAATGATGAGACTCTCCTGACCCGCCCCGACATTGACTACACCCGTGACGTTGTCACAAAGCCGAAGTCCAAAAACTATATTAATATTACCGAAGCACCTTACAACGCAAAAAAGAACGAGGATATCACAGCCGTTCTTCAAAAGGCCATTGATGATCTTAAGGCTACGGGCGGTACGGTCTACATTCCTTCGGGAATCTACTATATCAGTGAGGGAATTGACGTTTGGGCTGGCATTGAGCTCCGCGGAGCGATCATTTCTCCCGCGTATGCGCATCGTGTTGCTACCGGAACAAAGCTTTATACAAGCTTCGGTAAGAACGATCCCGACGGCGAAGCACTGATCGACCTCTACGAAGGCTCGGGACTGTTCGGTATCGGTATTATTTATCACGAGCAGAAGTCATCTTCGCTTTCTCCCTATTCTTACTCCATAAGAGGAAAGGGAAGTAATGTTTACGTTATTGACGTAAGTTTGTCGACATCATATAACTGCATCGACTTCGCAAGCTATAAATGCGATAACCATTACGTAGAATTCGTTTGGGGTCTTGCGCTCAAGACGGGTATCAAGGTTGGTGCGGGAAGCGAAAACGGAATCATCCGCGATTGCCATTTCACCACGAACTGCTGGTACGACCAGAGCGAGCCCAATGCTTGGAACAATGTTTATCAGTATATGATGAACAATTCTACTACCTTCCTGATCGGTGAGAGCAAAAACGAGATACTTTATAATAACTTTACTATTTGTATCAAGACCGGTTTTGAAATTACCGACGGCGCGCAGAACGTTCACCTCCTTGGAAACGGAGTTGACAGCAGTGACACGGCAGTTCTGCTTTCGGGCAATTGTACGGCATATTTTGTCAACAGCCAGCTTGTAAATCTCCGTGATTCCGGTGGAAGCGCGCAGTATTTCGATATTGTTCGTACTGCGGAGAATTTCACGGGAGGGGTGTATCTTTTCAACACTGCTACATGGGGAACAACAGAATGCACATATAATCTCAACGGTTCGGGTTCTCTCAGTATCATTGGAGGTTTGACTATCAGATCGGAAAATCTGGCATCGGTAAAAAACGGTGAAATTTCGTTCTATGCTTATTCAAATAATGCCGGATCAAGTTTGAAGATTTCGGATACCGCAAAGAAGGTATATCTTTCGGGAAATCTCTTCACGACAAGCTTGTTCAATAATATGAAAAAGATAGCTCAGGTCTGCGGCCCCGATGTTGAATAATCATCACGCTTCGCGTGAAAAATCCGCCCGATTTTCGGGCGGATTTTTTATTGGAATTATAAAGTATTGTAAAGTAAATAATTAATTAAGATAATTATATTTTTCTTGACAATCACGCCCTCATATTGTATAATATTATGGGCAAAAATGATAAAAACTATAAATATGAGGTTTATTATGAAAATATACGCAGACAACGCCGCGACGACGAAAATGAGCCGTGCGGCAATAGAAGCGATGCTCCCCTATATGAGTGAGATCTACGGCAACCCCTCGAGCCTTCATTCCGAGGGACAGGCTGCCGCAGAGGCTCTCTCGGATGCAAGGGAGAGGATCGCAAAGCGTCTCGGATGCTCCGCACGTGAGATAATCTTCACGTCGGGCGGCAGCGAGGCGGATAATCAGGCGATAATCACCGCCGCAAAAATGGGAGAGAAAAAGGGCAAGAAGCATATCATTTCTACTGCCTTTGAGCACCATGCGGTACTTCACGCTCTCGAAGCGCTCGAAAAGCAGGGCTTTGAGGTGACTCTCCTTGATATTCACGATAACGGAATCGTTACGGCTGACGACGTAAAGGCGGCACTCCGCCCCGACACTTGCCTTGTCACCGTTATGTACGCGAACAACGAGATCGGCACTGTTCAGCCTATTGCAGAGATCGGCACCGTTTGCCGCGAGGCGGGCGTGCTCTTCCACACCGATGCGGTTCAGGCTGCGGGACATATCGAGATCGACGTTGTTAAGGAAAACATCGACATGCTCTCGCTTTCAGCGCATAAATTCCACGGACCCAAGGGCATCGGCGTGCTTTATGCAAAGAAGGGCATTATCCTTCAGAATCTCATCTACGGCGGCGCGCAGGAAAGAGGAAAGCGCGCGGGAACCGAAAATATCCCCGCGATCATGGGTATGGCTGCGGCATTTGACGAAGCTTGCGACAAGATCGAGGAAAATTCCGAAAAGCTTATCAAAATGCGAGACAGACTCATCGAGGGCCTTTGCTCGATCCCCCATTCGATACTCAACGGCGACGCCGAGCACCGTCTGCCCGGCAACGTAAACGTATGTTTTGAGGGCATCGAGGGCGAATCGCTTCTCCTTCTTCTTGACGACAAGGGTATCGCGGCATCCTCGGGTTCTGCTTGTACCTCGGGCTCTCTCGACCCCAGCCACGTGCTGCTCGCTCTCGGCAGACCTCACGAGGTCGCTCACGGCTCGCTCCGTCTCTCGCTTTGCGAGGAAAACACCGAGGAAGAGGTCGAATACATCATCGAGGCGGTGAAGGACGTTGTTTCGCTCCTTCGCGGAATGTCGCCCGTATGGCGCGATCTTGAATCGGGCAAAAAAGAATTTATTTTGAAATGAGGAAACTAAAATGGCATTATACAGCGAAAAGGTAATGGATCATTTCCGCAATCCCCGCAACGTCGGTGTTATCGAGAATGCTGACGGAGTTGGTGAGGTCGGCAACGCAAAGTGCGGAGATATTATGAAGATATATCTCAAGATCGAAAATGACGTCATCGTTGACGTCAAGTTCGAGACCTTCGGCTGCGGCTCGGCAATCGCATCAAGCTCGATGGCAACCGAGATGATCAAGGGCAAGCCGATCAGCGAAGCTCTCCAGCTCACCAATAAGGCAGTTACCGAGGCTCTCGACGGTCTGCCCGCGCAGAAGATCCACTGCTCCGTCCTTGCAGAAGAAGCAGTCAAGTCCGCAGTCAAGGATTACTACGACAAGAACGGCATCGTCTACGATTGCAAGCTCTTCCACGATTGCTCGAATTGCGAGCATTGTCATCATTAAAAAAAGCCCCTTCGGGGGCTTTTTTTGTTACATCGTTGACATCTTCTTAATTTTATGTTATAATTAATTTAATATATATATGAGGACATTGAATATGAAGACCTACCGTTTTGATAAAGTTGAACTCACATCGGGCTATCTGTTTGATAAGCAGGAGCTCAACAGAATGCGTACGATATATGCCGTATATGATAGATTTGATGAAACCGGAAGGATCGGCGCTTTCAATTTTGATTACGTTCCCGCGGAAGATAAAAAGTTGCCGCATGTTTTCTGGGACAGCGACGTTGCAAAGTGGATGGAGGGCGCGGCTTACATCATTAAAAAGCATCCCTCGCCAGATCTTGAAGAAAGAATTGATGCCTTGGTTGAGAAGATCAGGGAGCATCAGGATGAAAACGGCTATTTTAACATCCATTTCACAGTCGTGTCGCCAAACGACAGATTCAAGGATCGCGATAAGCACGAGCTTTACTGCGCGGGGCATCTGATGGAGGCGGCTATTGCTTACGATGAAGCCACCGGCAAGCGCGATTTTCTTGACTGTATGGAAAAATACGCCGATCATATCAATCGAGTGTTTATCGAAGAGAAGAGCGCGGAGTTTCAGACCCCGGGACATCAAGAGATAGAGATAGCACTTGTGCGTATGTATCTGCACACCGGAAAGCAGAAATATCTCGATATGGCAAAGCACTTTATCGACACCCGCGGATCGTCCGAAACCTCGGAGCCGAACGTGTCCTACAACCAATCGCATCTTCCTGTTCGTGAGCAGACCGAGGCGGTAGGTCATTCCGTGCGTGCGATGTATCTTTACACCGGAATGGCACTTCTTGCGGCGCAAACGGGGGATGAAAGCCTGGTCAAAGCTTGTAAAAAACTGTGGGATGACGTTACTCTTAAAAAAATGTACGTTACGGGCGGTATAGGTTCGACTTACGTGGGCGAGGCTTTCACCAATCCCTATGACCTTCCAAATGAAGGTGCATATACCGAAACCTGCGCGGGAATAGGACTTGTTTTCTTTGCCAATGCAATGCTGGCACTCGAAAACGATTCAAAATACGCGGACGTTATCGAGCGAGTGATCTATAACGGACTGCTTTCGGGACTTTCGCTCGATGGCACTTCCTTCTTCTACGAAAATCCGCTTGAGATAAATCTCATCGAACATTTTCAAAATGAGCGCGGAAAGAAAAGGCTTCCGCCCACACAGCGTGTGGAGTGCTTCAGCTGTTCTTGCTGTCCCCCAAATATCAATAGGTTTTTGCCCTCGATCGGCAATTATCTTTATGCTATCGACGGTGAAGTGCTGTTTATCAATCAGTTCGTTTCATCAAAGCTTGAGGACGGTGGTGTCGCGTGCAGAGTGACGACCGATTATCCCGTCAGCGGAAAAATAAAGATTGAAGCGGACGGAGTAAGTAAAATAGCTGTTCGCATTCCCGAATGGTGCAAAAAATACAAGATAGACAGAGATTTTGTAATCAAAAACGGATATGCGGTTATTTGCTCTGACGGAGGGGCAATCAATATTACTTTTGATATGACACCCCGTGCGGTGTTTGCAAATCCGAAGGTCATACGCGATTGCTCGCGCCTTTGCATAATGCGAGGTCCGGTGGTTTACTGTGCCGAAGGCGTTGACAATGATGAAAATCTTCACGCATATTCGGTGCCTTACAGCCCGGAGTGCATAGAAGTTGCAAATGATAGTTTCGGGCTTCCGACGCTTGAGGTTTCTGCAACGCGGCTTTTGCCTTTTGAGAGCACGCTGTATTCTTCGCGCAGACCCGAAAAGGTGAAAGCAACGCTCAAGATGATACCGTATAATTGCTTTGCAAATCGCGGCAGGACGAATATGATCGTCTGGATCCACGCAGAATAAGGAGATTGATGTGAAGATAGGTGTTTGTTCAAACTATGACCGCTGGGGAATCGTTGCCGCGGCGGGGTATGATTACGTTGAGGGTAATTTTTCAAAGATCGCGAGAGCGACAGAGGAAGAATTTGAGGAAATGAAGGAGGCTCTTGCGGCTTCCGGTATAAAAATGGAAGCGACCAACGGTTTCTTCCCGGGAGATTTTCAGCTTTATTCGAAGGATGATTTTGAGACTGTAAAGAAAAACGTCCGCGAATATTGCGAGCTTGGCTTTGCCCGCGGCGCATCCCTCGGGCAGAAGGTTGCCGTTATCGGCTCTTCCGGAGCGAGAAATATCCGTGAAGGCTATACGCGCGAGGAAGCGGAGGAGCAGTTTTGCGAGGTTCTTCGAATCTGCGGCGAGGTTGGCGCAAAGTACGGCGTTGCAGTTACCGTTGAGCCGCTGAATACCAAGGAAACGAATTTCATTATCACATTTGCGGACGGCATGGACATCGCTAAAAAGGTGAACCACCCGAACGTGCTTGCGATGATCGACCTCTATCACCATGCGCAGAACGGCGAGCCGCTTTCGACGCTTGACGGCACTGAGGGAGTTCTTGTGCACGCACATCTTGCGCGTGCCGACAGACAGACTCCCACGCCCGAGGACGCGGCGGAGATCGACCCGAAGATCGAGTATCTGAAAAAGGTCGGCTATGACGGCCGCATCAGTCTTGAATCCAAGCATCAGCCCGATTTTGAGACCGCGATCAGGAACGCATATCCGCTTCTTTCAAAATACAGGTAATAAATATGGTTTTTGACAACAAATTCGGAATGTTCGTCCATTGGGGCATCTACGCGCAGACGGGCGTTCAGGAGCAGGTCTACGCGCGCTTCGATTGGGACAGGGAAAGATACGAGGCACTCAAAGATACGTTCAATCCCGTGAATTACGATCCCGAAAAGTGGGTTCTGCTTGCCAAAGAGGCGGGAATGAAGTATATTTGCTTCACCGCGAAGCACCACGACGGATTTTGTATGTGGGATACCAAGTATACCGACTACAACGTCATGAACACGCCCTATGGCAAGGACGTGCTCAAGATGCTTGCCGATGCATGCGAAAAGCACGGAATGCTTCTCGGGCTCTACTATTCAAACCCCGACTGGAATCATCCGCTTGGTTACAATCCGAATTCGACGCATCAGTGGAAGGCGGTCGATAAGGAAACCGTCGACACCGAGGGCTACCGCGAATATATAAAAAATCAGATCACCGAGCTCTTGACGAATTACGGCAGGATATACACCCTTTTCTGGGATATTCCGCCGAAGATCGACGATCCCTCGCTCAACGAGTTGGCAAGAAGATTGCAGCCCGATATACTGATCAATGACCGCGGCTTTGATAAGGGTGATTTTTCAACTCCCGAGCGCGAATACCGAGCTACCGAGGGCGAGAGATTTACCAGGATGACCGAGGCTTGCAACTCGCTCGGCAGACAGAGCTGGGGCTACCGCGAAAATGAGGATTTCTATTCCTATCGCCATCTTGTTTCCTCGATCGACCGCATTATGGCGATGGGCGGAAGCTACCTTTTGAATGTCGGACCCGACGGACTCGGCGAAATAACCGAGGAATACGCGAGCCGCTTGCGTCGAATCGGCGATTGGTATAACCGCATGAATGGCTGTCTTGAGGGCGCCGAGGGTGACCCCTTTGACTACTCGGTAAGGCACGACGCTTGCATCGTAAACCGCAAAAACGGCAAACTTTTCTTCCATTTATATAATAGTGCGTCATCATCTGCGCTCGATATTAAATATTTCCCGCACACACCCAAGCGGGTTCGCCTCTTGAATACCGGCGCGGACCTTGCATTTTCCTTCGAGCGCCTGCCCGAATTTTTCAACGGAAAGACGGGAATGGCAGAGCACGAATACCTGCACATCACCGGCATCCCGATCGATGAGCTTTCAAATGAAGCGATCGTTATGGAAATTGAGATAGAGGAGAATTGACATGAATAAAATAATCACCTACGAAACCATTCGCAGTTTTGCTTACGTTAACGACGGGGTCTGCAAAAAGCCGATCAAGGGGATCGTGATATATTTCTGCGGGCTCAACAACAAGGATATGTTTGATGAGGACACCAACGAGGGTGTTTATTACGGTGAGGAGGGCGTGCTCTACGTTCATCCCTACAACAACCCCTGGTCTTGGATGAACGCTCAGGCGATCGCATATACCGACGAGATTATCGACGTTCTTTTTGAAAAGTACGGTCTGCCCGAATCGACTCCCATTATATCCTCGGGACAGAGCATGGGCGGTCTTGCTTCGCTTGTTTACACGAGATATGCCAAGCGCACACCCGTGGCGTGCATTGCGAACTGCCCCGTTTGCGACCTTGTTTACCACTTCACCGAGCGCCCCGATCTGCCGAGAACGATTTACAGCGCATTCTGGAACGAAGAGGGCGAGCTGAATGATATACTTAAAAGATATTCCCCCGTCCACCTCGCACCCGAGATGCCCGATGCGAAGTATTATATCTTCCATTGCGACAAGGATAAATCGGTCAACCTCGAGCTTCACTCGGAAAAGTTTGTCGGTGCGATGAAGGAATGCGGCAAGGATGTCGAGCTTGAAATCATTCCCGGCCGTGGGCACTGCAAGCTGACCTTTGCCGCAAATGACAAGAGACTCCGCCTCGCGCTTGATTATATCGAAGGTGCAAAATGATACCGAATGTTTGTCAGTACGAAAAAAGAGATATAGTCGATCTCCTTTTGCGGGAGGAATACGGATATCTGCCCGAGTCTCCCGCGTCTGTCAGCGCGGAATTGATCGAAAAAGACAAGCGTTTTTGCGCGGGCAAGGCGGAGCTTGAGATCTATAAGCTTACTTGCGATTGCTCTTTCGGAAAGTTTGCCTTCCCCGTAAGAGTCGTCATACCCAAATCGGACAGACCCGTGCCCGCATTTGTCCACATCAACTTCCGCCCCGATGTGCCCGATAAATATCAGCCGACCGAGGAGATAGTCGATGCAGGCTATGCCGTGCTCTCCTTCTGCTATGAGGAGGTTTCCTCCGATGACGGAGATTTCACGAACGGTATCGCGGGACTCATTTACCCCGACGGAAAACGTGATCCCGATTCCTGCGGCAAGATAGGACTCTGGGCTTGGGCGGCTATGCGCGTGCTCGACTTCGCGCTGACGCTCGATTCGATCGATCACAGCCGAGTTACCGTCACGGGTCACTCGCGCCTTGGCAAGACCGCGCTTCTTGCGGGAATGCTCGACGAGCGTTTCTATTGCGCCATCTCGAATGATTCGGGATGCTCGGGCGCGTCTATCGCAAGAGATAACGACGGCGAAACCGTCAAAAAGATCGTTGACCGCTTCCCCTATTGGTTCTGCGAGAACTATTACAAATACGCCGACAATGAAGATGCGATGCCCTTTGACCAACATTTCCTCGTTGCCGCAAACTATCCGCACCGCGTTTACGTTGCAAGTGCCGAGGAGGACGCGTGGGCTTGCCCGAAAAATGAATTTCTCTCGTGCACTTTGGCGGGTGAATTTTACAAAAAGCAGGGCGGCGTCGGATTCATACATAACGGTGAGATGCCCCAATGCGGTATGCCGCTCGTTGGCGGTGACATCGGTTACCACATCCGCAAGGGAACACATTACCAGAGCCGCGAGGACTGGAAATATTATATTGAATTTTTAGAAAGCTGAGGAAAATAAATATGAAGTATACTTTTGACCACGATTTTCACATTCATTCGCAGCTCTCATCCTGCTCGCGCGACCCCGAGCAGAACAATGAGCGTATTCTGAAATATGCCGAGGACGAAGGGCTTCACACCATCGTTCTTGCCGACCATTTCTGGGACGAGACCGTTCCCGGCGCATCGAAGTGGTATTCCACGCAGAACTATCCCCACATTTGCCAGGCAAAGCCCCTGCCGCAGAGCGATAAGGTGAAATTCCTTTTCGGTTGCGAGACCGAGATGGATAAAAATATGACCGTCGGCTGCTCACGCGAGAGAATGGAGGAGCTTGATTTCATCGTCATTCCCACCACTCATTTCCACATGGAAAGATTTACGATCGCAGAGGAGCATCTCGCAACACCGCAGACTCGCGCGCAGGTTTGGGTCGATAAGCTCGATGCGCTCCTTTCGATGGATCTGCCGTTCCATAAGATCGGCATCGCGCATCCGGTATGCCCGCTTATCTGGAAGGGCGACCGCGCAAAGTATCTTGAGACCCTTGATTCAATTGCCGAGGCGGATATGCACCGCATTTTCGCAAAGGCGGCACGTCTCGGAGTAGGTATCGAGATCAATATGTCGTATCCTGACGAGGAGCGCGACACAGTTCTCCGCCCGTTTAGAATTGCCAAGGAGGAGGGCTGTAAATTCTATCTCGGAAGCGACGCTCATCACCCCGCAGGATTAGATAACGCACGCAAGAAATTTGAGCGTGCCATAGATGATCTGGAGCTGACCGAAGAGGATAAGTTTATACTGAAATAAATCATAATCAAAAGGACTGACCCCATGCGGATTCAGTCCTTTTGGTATTTATCGCTTTGCGTAATAGTAGTTATTCTCCACTTTGATTTCCTTGTCGGTATACTTGGGAATTGAGTCGAGAAAACGCTGCAGCTCGTCGGTCAGGTCATATTCTTCGGGCGAGAGGGAAGAGGTGGTTGTGATAGTTTTTGTGCCGAAAAGGGAGGTTACCTTTATCTTTGCGGGATAGTATTTTTCATAACCGCCGCGTTTAGTGTATACCCATCTGTATTCGCCGGGGACGAATTTGATTTTCTTGATACTTTCCCAGGGAAGAATATGAGCGTCAAGCACAAGTCCGTATGAGGTCAGGTGCCCATAGCGGGTAATGTTTCGTTCCTCGTACTTTTTGTATTCCGCGACGAGCTTATTGTGTTCTTCGTCGGTCAGTGCAGAGAGAAGACGTGCTTGTAAAATCGCCTCCTCCGCAGATACCCACATTATGAACAGAGGCATAGCGATCGTCACAGGTATGGATATGATTCCTGACCACCAATTACCTGCAAAGAAAACAAGGCAGAAGAAAAGCATCAGGGGAAATAGGAGCGCGCCAATAATGAATGAACCCTTGAAGCGGTTTGTTATCCGTTTGCCAAAAGGCGAGTATTTTAGTCTTTCAAAATTGATCTTCATTTTAATCCTCCTAATCAAGTGACTGTATTATAACATAAAATGAATTAAATGTCAATAGGTTGTTGAAAAATTCGTTTCAATATTGAAAACTTATCTCAAATATGATATAATTAAACCGATAAAGAAACGACTATGGAGGTTACTCATGGCAAACAAGAAGCAAATGGTATTCATAATGACCGACACACAGCGTTGGGATATGGTGAACTGCTACCGCGAGACGGGTCTTTCGACGCCTTGTCTTGATGCGCTTGCGGCGGACGGCGTTCGCTTTGAACGCGCGTATACGACACAGCCCGTCTGCGGACCTGCACGTGCCGGACTTTTCACGGGAACTTATCCCTCGTGGAACGGCTCGTGGGCGAACGGTATGGCTCTCGGCGACAACGTCAAGACCATCGGTCAGCGACTTTCCGACAACGGCATCAAATGCGCGTATATCGGCAAGTGGCATCTCGATGGCACCGATTATTTCGGCAACGGCTTCTGTCCCGAAGGCTGGGAAGAGGAGTATTGGTATGATATGCGCCGCTACCTCGAGGAGCTTACCGAGGACGAGCGAATTAAGTCCCGCGCGAGACATACAATGAGCTTTGAAAATATCCCCGAGGATTTTACATACGGCTCACGTGTACTGAAACGCGCGCTCGACTTTATGGAGAAGTACAAGGATGAGGATTACTTCCTCGTTGTTTCCTTCGATGAACCCCACGGACCGTTCCTCTGTCCCGAGCCTTATGCAAGTATGTATAAAGATTATGAATTCCCAAAGAACCCCGCGGTTTGGGATACTCTTGAGGGTAAGCCGACTCACCAAAAGGTCTGGGCGGCGGAGAAGGGCAATGCAGAAAAGGACCGCGATGCGATCAAGATCATGCAGCCCGCATATTTCGGTTGTAATTCCTATGCCGACCACCTCATCGGCGAGGTCGTAAAGTGCGTTCCCGACAGCGCGATGATAATGTACACCTCCGACCACGGAGATCTTCTGCAGTCGCATTGCCTCTTTGCCAAAGGACCTGCCGCATACGACGACGTTGCGCGCATTCCCTTCATTGTCCGCCACCCCGAGGGCGAGCGCGGCGCGGTATACTCGAAGCATCCCGTATCACACATCAGCGTATGCCCGACCATTATGGAGTTCTTCGAACTGCCGATCCCCAAGGTTCTGCAGGGCGATAGCATCCTTGACGCTTGCCGTGACACAAATGCAGATGCGCCCGAGCTCGTTTTCTATGAGTTCACTCGCTTCGAGCAGGATCACGACCACTATGGCGGATTCCAGCCGATGCGTGCCGTCACCGACGGAAGATACAAGCTTGCGATCAATCTGCTTTCGGGCGATGAATTCTACGATCTCGAAAAGGATCCTTATGAGCTCAATAACCTCATCGATTCGGAGGAATACGCCCCCGAGCGTGATCGCCTGCACGATGCTATCCTTGACAGAATGTGCCTGCAGCGCGACCCCTTCCGCGGATATTATTGGGACAACCGCCCCTGGCGCAAGGATGCCGACGCACCTCATTGGAGATACCGTGGATTCACCCGTCAGCGCGAGAACGAGGAATACGAGCCCCGTCAGCTTGACTATGTAAACGGTCTTGTGATGAACCATCCCCAGCGATTCAAGATCAGCAACGAGAACGTCAAGTTCAAATCGCTCGAGCATCTTGTGGAGTGGCTGAAGCATTACGATGATTAAATGCAAAATGCAGAATGCAGAATGCAAAATTTTATATGACTGAATAGCAAAAGGACTGAATCCATCACGGGTTCAGTCCTTTTGTATACAGAACTAATAAATTAAATTATAAGTTCATTTTGCATTTTGCGTTTTGCATTTTGCATTTGTTACAGTTCCCAAGTCGCAAGCCACTCGGCAAACTCAAGATAAGTCGCCTGCATCTTTGTGTCGAATTCCTCCGCGCGGTTCATCTTATACTGC
This sequence comes from Eubacteriales bacterium, assembly GCA_045656385.1. Lineage (GTDB taxonomy): Bacteria > Bacillota > Clostridia > Oscillospirales > CAG-272 > CAG-390. Next base: position 12,266 of record JAZORB010000236.1, read on the forward strand.
GTTCTGCCGTCGTTGAACTGACCGGCGTATTCGGTGACCACGGTATAATTGCCCGCTTCGATCTCGGCGATGGCTTCCGCGGCGAGCGCTTCTGCCTTGCGGATGTTCTCAACGAGCGCGGTGAAATCGGTCTTGCTTACGCTTTCGACCTTTGCGACGAGCGCATCGAAGTAACCGGGCTGATAGCCATAGTTAAACTGCGCGCCTTCGGTCTTATAGAAATAGATCGCATCATCGGGGTAGAGGTAATCCGAACCGTTCTCAAACTGTGCCGTGTAGGTCGGCCAGAAGCAGAGGAAGTTGACGTATTCGTACATCCGGTAGATCTCTGCGATGACGTCTGTCGAAGCAAGCTGCTGCCAGAGCTTTATCTTGGGATCCATTTCGTCGGTGTTGAGTATGGTGTAGGTTGCGTCCTTGATGCGGTAATTGTATTCGTAGCCGAATTCGTCTGTGTAATTTCCGAATTCGAGAGTTCCCGTCACCTGGATCGCGCGATCGGTGAATTCAAAGCTGTCATTCTGCTTTGCATAGACCGCCATGGTGTTGGCAAGCTGTGTTGTGTTCGGCACGCAGAAGGGGCAGCTCTGGTAGGGAAGGTTCATCAGATACATGAACGAGCCCGAGATCGGGGAGAGCGTTGACATATATCCGATAATGGTGACCGTCTTGCCGTCGAGCTTCTCCATCTCCTCAATGCTTTGCGCTTGAGAGAAGGAGAGAAGCTGACCGCTTTTCGAGCCGTTCTTACCGCAGGAGGCAAGAGGCATAACGGCGAATATAATTGCTAAGATTAATGCAAACGTCCTTTTCATCAGTCGGAAAGTCCGTCCTTTCTTGACATGTTGATCGTGCAGACCACGGTGGGGATAACGCTGATGGTGAATATCAGCGCCATAATGGCAAGCTCGAGGGGATAGATTCTCGCAGAGTTGAGAACGATACCCATCGACGCCACGAATTCGCCCATAAGGATAAGGCAAAGTCTTGATGCCGCAAAGGCGAGTATTGTTGAGATAAGACCGATGATGCCGTTCTGCAGAATATAAAGCAGGTTGATCTTGCTCATGCCGATTCCGATCAGGCGCATCAGCGAGATCTCCTTTTTTGAGTCGTACATATTGAGCAGTGTGATGACCGAAATGATGAAAATGTTCATTATTAATATAATGACGCAGAGGATGTAAACTATCTTCGAGCTCATGTCGACGTTTTCAAGCACCTCGCGCAGAACCTCGGAGGGGTTGATGACGAGAAGCTTCGCGTCCGCGCCGTATTCGGTCTTGACGGCGTTGTAGTGGTTGAAGCTCTTGGTCTTGACGAGGATCGCGCAGATCTCGCCGTGCTCCTCGTGCTCATGTTCTTCCTGCGTGTGCTCTTCTTCGGTTTCGTGATCGTGAGTTGCCCACACTGTTTCAACCGCCGTGAAGATCACGTTATCGTAGGAGGTGTTCGTCTGCTTGAGAATTCCGACGACGCGGAGCGGATTCTGCTCGTGTGCGTGGCCGCCCTCGGCAAGTCCGTGCGATGTGACAAGCTCGTCACCGAGCGAAAGCCCGTATTTCTTTGCCACGGCACTTCCGATGACGCATTCAAATTTTGCGTCGAACATCTCGCCGCCCGAAAGAGTCTTGTTTTCAAGGAAGAAGGGTTCGGTGCCGACGATCTTGGCACCGTTGTAGGAGTCGCCCATCGTGAAGGGAACCGCCGCGTTGATTCGCATATCGGCGCGAAGCTCCTCGACGTATTCGTATGAGATCGTGCCGAGCGGCTTGTCGGTAAAGAACATGGTGTTCATCGCAAGCTGCGTCGAGCTGCCCGCGGGACCGATGATGATATCGTAATACTCCGCTGTGCTCTTGAATCCGTCGTCCACCTGCTCGGAAATGTTATAAGCAAGAAGCGCCACGCAGGCGGAAATAACTATCGAAATAACTATGAGGACGATCTTTACCTTCTTGATCGCCATATTCTTGATCGCAAATTTAAACATCTCTTCTGCCTCCCGTCACTTCGTTCATGTCGATGGTGCAGTCGAAATATTTGCCCAGGCGCTCGTCGTGAGTGACCGCGATGAGCGTTTTGCCCTTCGAGATCTCGATCAGCTGCTTGATGACAGCCTCGCCGATGGCGAAGTTGAGATTGCCGGTAGGCTCGTCGGCAAGGATGATGTCGGGCTTCTTGACGATCGCTCGCGCTATTGCGACCCTCTGCTTCTCACCGCCCGAAAGATGCTTGACCTTCTTGTTCTTCTTGTCGAGGATGCCGAGCGACTCAAGAACCTCGTCCGCCGCGGAGGTGTCAACTTTTTCGAGCTTCAAGATGTTGATGTTATCGATGACCGTCATCTCGGGGATAAGCTTGAAATCCTGAAAAATGTATCCTATTTTATTAATACGGAATTTGTCCTTTTCTTTTTGCGACTTTGCGGTCATTTCCTCGCCGCCGATCTCAATGCTTCCCCTTTCCGGCGAAAGGATCCCCGCAATCATATTAAGTAGTGTGGACTTGCCGCATCCCGATGCCCCAAGGAGCATGTAGGACTTGCCATCCTCGAACACGAGGTCGCGATAGTCGATCGCGGTCTCGTTCTGAAAGTGCTTTGAAAGATTCGTTGTTTTGATCATTTATGCTCTCCTTTGAAATTCTGTTGTTGGGTGTATGAATTTCAAAGGTGTCTACGACGTTATCTTGGTCTTCATCTCAACGGGTGATGATGAAGCGGAATTAAATCCTCCAAAACGTATAGCCCGGCGAATATATATAAATAGAAGGATTGCAGCGGTGTACGGCAAAGCGCGAAGTGATAGTTGCATTCCAAAATAGGCATTCGCAACAAGACAGACGGGGCATTTGTCGGTACAGCAACTGTGATCGTGCTCGCAATAAAGCTCGGCGGAGGGAGAAAGTGTCAGAAAAGCGAGAAAGATCAGTGCTGTTATAAGCGCACATGCCCGCTTGAATGCGGAATTCGACATATTCTTACCTCCTTTTATATAATATACCAATATTATAACACAACAGAAAAACAAAGTCAATGTTTTGAGCCTGAAAAACACTTGAAGTCTAAGCAAATAAGCCGTTCGGAAAAATGATAATAGGGGAACGTATGCTGCGGGTAATACCTCGTAATTTTACGTTAATTAAATAATTTACATAATATAAAAGTTCTTCCATAAATAAACAATCACGACTTGAGCACAGAAATAACCCTGAAAAATTTTTTAGTTTTCCCAATTATTTTTTCAAAAGGTATTGACAAAAACCAAAAAGTAGTGTAAAATATGATACGTGATGTTATGCTATGCCGAAGTGTATCAATTGACGCTTGGTATGCGGGGGTGGCGAGCATTGTGTCGAATCGAAAGAAAAGGCACAATATCTTGTCGAAGCATGGCATGACGAACTCCAAATTTTTATTTTTTCGAAAGGAAAGAAAACATGAAAAAGATTTTTGCGTTTGTGTTGGCATCTATCATGGTTCTGTCGCTCGTACCTGCGTCTGCGTTTGCGGCAATTTCCGTTGATACTCCCTGCCCCACAACACACACAGTAGCAAACTGCGACGCTGTAATTGTTTCTACAAAAGAAGCAGATTGCGAAAATGCCGGCTACACTATTTTTAAGTGTACCAAGTGCGGCGAACAGTTCCTCGGCAACATCGTTGCTGCCGGTGATCATGCTTGGGTTCTTGATGTAGATCACAAGAACACTAAGCTCCCCTCCTGCACCGAAGGTAAGGATGGCTTTGGTCACTATGATTGTTCTGTTTGCGGCGAAGAGAAGGAAGAGGCTATTGCTCTCGCAAAGCTCCATGACCTCGTATACGTTACCGGTGTCGGCTGTGAGGCTGCATACCTCTGTACCGTATGTGAAGGCACCTTCAACTCCAAGGGCGGAGCTGTTGGCGAGCACGAAGGTTGGGAGATGACCGAGATCATCACCGAGCCCACCGCTAAGGCAACCGGTCTTGCTCTCTTCACTTGTACCGCTAAGAAGTGCGGCGCAACCAAGGAAGTTACCATCAACGCTCAGTGCGATTGCAAGAAGGACTACACCACTCAGGCTGCATTCTACAATGCATATGCTGCAGGTAAGTTCGTTCTTAAGACAAAGCCCTCCAAGGTTACTTGCACCAGCGCTGGTAAGTACGCTATCTACGCTTGCGTAGACTGCGGCGCTTTCATCAGATGGAAGACCACTGATAAGACCAAGTCCACTGAACTCCCTGAGGCTATCGTAAACGAAGATGGTCAGGTTACCGGCATCAAGAACGGTAAGTTCGAGTGGGTTGCTAAGAACAACAAGGACTACTACGAGATCAAGAAGCTCGGTCACAGCTACGTAGCTGATAACGACAAGGATCATCCTGTTCAGGTTGTTGACAAGTGCAACTACAACAAGTACTGTAAGACTTGTAAGAAGTACATCGCTCAGGACGGACACAGCTGGTATAAGGTTCAGGAAACCAAGGCAACTTGTGAGACCTACGGAATCCTTTACAAGGTATGTCAGGTTTGCGGCGCTAACAAGAATGACGTAACCGATCCTCTCGGCCACGATCTTGGCACCGAAACTTATCCTTCCACCTGCGGTACTTATGGTTATACCATTACTTACTGTAAGAACGATACCAAGTGTACTTACGCTAAGCCTGCTTCCGGTACTAACTACTATGATTACGCTACCGGTAAGGTTTACGCAGACATTACCGTTGACCACGATGCTAAGAGCAGCACCGCAAAGGTAATTCGTCCTATCGTAAGCATCACTCCTCTTGTTGAGCTCAAGGGCTCTCACACCTTCACCACTACTCAGATCATCGGTGGCGGCCAGACCAACTGTGCTTCCGGCCTCGTTGTTATGCAGCAGTGTAAGGATTGTAACTACGTAACCTACAGCCAGATCGCTCCTAAGGGTCACACCTTCGGCGAGGCTACCACTATCGAGGCAACCTGCACTTCTTCTGGTTCTATCATGAAGACCTGTAAGGTATGTCAGTATGTAGATATCATCGTTCTTCCCAAGCTCACCGCTCACAAGTATGTTGAGACCGCTCTCGAGTACAACTGTACTACTGACGTTGCTCAGCTTTACGTAGGTCCCGACGGACGTTACTACCACGGTATCCGTACCATGGCTTGTGAATTCGGCTGTGCTGGCACTGAGGTTAAGAGCTACATTGACGCGTATAATTCTTCCTCTGCCAAGGTTTGGTTCGAAAGCATCGTAGAAGCTAACAAGTATCATGGCGATGGCAACCTCGCTCTCGTTACTGGTAGCTACCGCGCTCCCAGCTGCACTTCCGCAGGTTACGGTATTTACCTCTGCTCCAAGTGCGCTAAGACCGTTTATGTCACCACTCCTGCTGTAGGACACATTCCTACCATGAATGCTGACGGTCCCATCGTTATCCCCGGCAAGGCTGCTACTTGTACCGAGACCGGTCTCAAGTCCTACAGCCTCTGCGCTACCTGCAACGGTATGATCACTCTCAACGAAAAGGGCGAGTATGTTTCCATCACTGCTGCTCAGCTCGTTACCAATCCTCACTCTGCAACCCTCATTCCCGTAGTTATCACCGCTTGTGACGGTATCAACTCCGTTACCTACTACAAGTGTTCTGTTGAAGGCTGCGGCAAGATCTTTGCAGATGCAGAAGCTAAGACTCCTGTAGATAAGCTCCCCGCTGACAAGGCACACAACTGGAAGGTTCTCTACTCCGGCGTAGTTCTTAACTGTAACAACGACGGTTACCCCGAGATCAGATACTGTGCAACTTGTAAGACCCTCGAGAAGACTCAGTACGCTGAGTTCCTCAGAGACGGCGAAGTTGTTGTTGATGCATACACCTTCGAGACCTGGAACGTTGAGGAATATGCAATTCCCACCGTTATCAGCTACGTAAACGGTGCTTATAACAAGGCTGCTGATAAGGTAGCTAAGTACTCTCACGGCGAAGCTAAGAACTGCCCTGAAGAATGGGCTGGCAAGATCATGGATCACACCGCTTACTCCAACACCGCTAACTGCGACGACGAGTATGGCTACGTTGGTCACCTCTGCCTCATCTGTGGCTACGAGTACATCACTGACTTCGTACCCGCTCCTGGTGCACACTACAACATCGCAGGCGAGAAGCTCGAAGAGAGCTGCGCTAACTACGTTGCAGTTAAGGACAGAACTTGTGTTAACTGTAACCAGGTAATCGGTAACGCTGCTGACCTCCATGAGGTTGTTATGGGCGAGACCGTTGCTCCTACTTGCTCCACTGAAGGTTACACCTTCAACTACTGTAAGAACGAAGGCTGTACTTGGGTACAGGTAATCAATCCTACTCCCGCTGTTAAGCCCGCTACTTACCACAAGAACGCTGCTAATCTCGAAATTGGCGGTACTCTTGCTGACTACGCTACCGTAGGCAACTCCTACACCTACTGTCCTGTTTGCCTTGAGGTTATCAAGGTTGAAAAGGAAACCAAGGTTTCTGCTGCTGGTCTTGAGATCTATCTCTCCACCGACGCTGAGTCCTACATCCCCGGTGCTACCGTATATGTAACTGTAACTCTCGACTCCCTCAAGGGCGTTAAGGTTTGGGGTCTCAACTTCCCTGTAAACTACAATGCTGATGTATTCGAGTTCGTTGGTTATGAGTTCAATACCGCTACCGGCGCATTCCAGACCTTCGCTGCAAACGATGTTGCAGGCGGTTACATTGCTACTACCATCCCCGGTGGCGATCCCTCCGAGCTTTGGACTGATGGCAAGTACGTTGCAGCAGGCGTTGTAAGCATCGCTGCTAACGCAGATGACGAAGTAGAAATCAAGGGCGCTCAGACTCTTGTAACTCTCGAGTTCAAGGTTGTTGCATATGCTGCAGCTTCCGACGTTGAGTTCTCCGTAGCTGATAAGACCGTTGTTTCCGGCGGTAAGCTCGGTGAAAAGCACGAGTGGTATCCTTACTACAAGTTCGAGGGCACTTCTACTACTACTACCTTCACCGCTGACGTTGTAAACGGCCTCGGTAAGGCAGTTAACGTAAACTACCTCGGTTCCAACAGCGTTTCCGTTGACGTTACCGGTTACCTCGATCTCGATGGTAAGGCTGGTATCACCATGGCTGACGCTCACGCTCTCTACGCTCTCATTTACAACAATGAGTACAGCGTTGAGGCTGACGCAGACTTCGACGGCAAGGTTACCGCTAAGGACCTTAGCATCCTTTACAGCATTCTCACCGGTGCTACCACCGTTGAGGATCTCGTAAAGCCTGTTTCCGGCACTGAGATTCCTGAGGGCTGGAACGCAGGTCAGGGCGCTAAATAATTAGTTGATTTAAATATAACAACATAGAAAAGGAGAACCAAGTGAAAAGAATACTTTGTATACTCTTCGCTCTGTGTTCTGTCATAACTCTATCGTTGTCAGTATCAGCTGAATCAACCAATAAACTGACTTATGCAGTGGAAGCTTCGGCTTCCACTGTATCTGCAAATACCGAAATTACAGTTTTAGTAAAGGTTACCGAGAATACCGGTATTTGCTGGGCGAAGGCTGTAGTCTCTTATGATTCTTCGGTACTTACATATATAGATTCTTCGACAGAGCAAAGCGTATTTAATGCCTCTATTACGGCAAACAACCCCAAGAATGGAGAGGTGGTAGTTACCCTCGGTGGAATTTCTGTCCTCTTCGCTCCCAATCCCCCCATTCACACCAATAAAGGTGTATTTGTTGCTCTCACTTTCAGAGTAAACGATAACCCCAAGCCCGGTGACACTGTCATCAAGGTTAATACTGTTGAATATGATGCAGTTAAGATAGTCAACTCGGTTCCCGATTATGATTATAAGATCACAAACGCATCTACCACTATCCGTGTAAACAGCGGAAGCCATAAGTGCACTCCCGGAACTGCAGTTAAGGAAAATGAGATTCCTGCAACCTGCAAGGCGGAAGGAAGTTATGAGCTTGTAACATATTGTACCTCCTGCGGCGGAGTAGTAAGCCGCGAGACCAAGACTCTTCCTAAGGGAGAGCATACTGCCGGCACTCCTGCTCGTGAAAACGTTAAGGAAGCTAACTGTCAGACTGCCGGTTCTTACGATGAAGTGACAAAGTGCGTTCATTGCCAGACTGAACTTTCTCGTAAGAAAGTAAATGTTTCCAAGACTGATCATACCCCCGGCGAGGCAAAGATTGAGAATCTTAAGGATTCGACTTGCACCGAGAAGGGAAGCTATGACCTTATTACCTATTGTGCGGTATGTCAGACTCTCATTTCGAAGACAAATGAGGTTCTTGACTACGGTCCTCATACACCCGGTGAGGTAAAAGAAGAGAACCGCGTTGCTTCTACTTGCAGCAAGGCAGGTTCCTATGAAGAGGTTACCTATTGTACCGTTTGTAATAAGGAAGCAAGCAGAGTTAAGAAGGAAATTCCTGCTGAAAAGCATACAAACGGCGGTTCGGTAAAAGAGAACCAGAAGGCAGCTACCTGCGCAAAGGAAGGCTCCTATGACGAGGTTGTATACTGTACCGTTTGTAAAGCTGAGGTAGCGAGAGTTACTGTAAAGACAGAAAAGGTTTCGCATACCCCCGGCAGCGCTAAAGAAGAAAATAAGAAGGCTCCGGTAAACTGCGGTGCTAATGGAACTTACGATTCTGTTGTATACTGCACAGTTTGTAAGGTTGAACTCAGCCGCGTTACCCAGAGCATTCCCGCTCCCGATCACAAGCCCGGTCCTGCAGCGACCGCAACAACTCCTCAGATCTGCACCGTATGTAACAAGGTGCTTGCGCCCAAGCTTGATCATGTTCACGGCTGGTCGACTACTTGGACTAAGGATGCTGTTGGTCACTGGCACACCTGTTCCGGTTGTGATAATAAAAACAACTACGAAGAGCATCATTTCACAAACGGATGTGATGGTGATTGTAATATTTGTGGCGCAACACGTAGCGTAGCAGGCCATCAGTATGATAATGACTGCGACGATACTTGCAACAAGTGCAACGAAAAGCGCAATATTGTTGGCCACGTATATAACAATAACTGTGATGGTGATTGTAACACTTGCGGCGCTCAGCGTCCCGTAACGCATACCTATGACAACAACTGCGATGCTATTTGCAACGTTTGCAATACTCCCAGAGTTGCTGCTGACCACGTATACGGAAGCTGGACCACCGTTAAGGAAGCAACTGCTTCGGCAGACGGTCAGCGCGAGCGTACTTGTAACGTTTGCGGTGGCAAGGAGACTGAGGTAATTCCTGCAACAGGATCATCGTCCACTACCGACACCACCGAGCCTGCTACCGGAACTTCCGGTTCTGATGTAACCACCGAGTCTGATCCCGGTACTACATCTCCCGAGGCTACCGAGCCCGATGAAAGCACCGATCTCGGTATTGACGATCCCGGTTGTGGCTCTGCTGTATCCATGGGCATCGCGCTTATCGCGATTCTTGGTACCGCATTAATTATGAAGAAGAGAGATTAATCATCTTCCTTTTGAAAAACCCTGCCGCTCAAATGGGCGGCGGGGACCTTTTTTATTATTTTTGAAATATGAATTGACTTTCATTCAATATTATGATATACTTAAATGTACGACGCTTTGGAGGTTTAAAGATGAGAAGAGTTTATCTGACCAGAGAAAAGAGCTTTGTTGGATGCCTTGCAAAATTGCAAGTCTATATAGAAGATCACGCTCGCGCAGAGATTGAGCTTGACGGTATTCCGTGCAGATGCGCAGGTGTATTGGCAAACGGAGAAACCATAGATTTTGCCGCATCCGAGGAGGCCCGCCATATTTTCGTAATCTGCGCGCCAAATGCGAAGAAATATTGCGGTGATAAGATTATGATCCCCGCAGGAGATACGGACGTTGAGTTGGTCGGCAGAAACATCTACAATCCCGGTCTCGGAAATCCCTTCCGTTTCCACGGAGTCACCGACGAGGGGGCTCTTGAGGGACGCAAGGGCGAAAACATAAAGGGTATTGCCTTGACAGTTGCTGCTGTCCTGATAGGAATCGTCTTTGGAGTGATGATTTCGGCAGACGGTTTGTTTGCTAGTGACAAGAGCTTTGTCAGCGACGGATTTGAGATCACTCTTACGACAAACTTCAGCGATAAGTTTGAAGATGGAGTCTATTATTTCGGATCGAATGATTGCTCGGTCGCTGTTTACGAATACGGCTATGCGGATCATGTTACAATAGAGGCTATGAATGCTGCACAGTTTCTTGAGCTTCTCAAGGATAGCGGGCATTTTGCCGAAGAGGTTAAAATAGTTTCCGAGTCGGGACTTGAATTCTCGGAAGACCGCGCAGAGTCGAATTCGGGCGAGATCAGAAGCTATATGACTGTTTTTGTCAAGGGTGAGGAGAGCTTTTTCCTTTTCGAATTCGGCTGTGAGGTCAAGGATTATTCCAAGCTGAGATCGACCTTCATCGAATGGGCGTCTACAATTAAAATCAAGTAAAACGGTGAAAGAATGTTGAAATATGAATCGCTGTCCGATGCGCTTTCCCGCCGAATCGAGGCGGAGAAGAGAACGGGCAGCTTTGAAAGAATGGGTTTTGAAAACTCAAATATCACCAGGCGAAACAGCCTGAAAAAAGACAGCGGAAGCGTCTGGCGGCCGCCTTTTGTCCATGATATTGACAAGATAATGCATTGCCCCTATTATAATAGGTATACTGATAAAACGCAGGTATTTTCGCTGATCAAAAATGATGATATCACGCGCCGCAGTCTGCACGTTCAGCTTGTTTCACGCATATCGAGAACGATCGGTGCTGCGCTCAATCTCAATCTTGATTTGATCGAGGCGATCGCGCTCGGCCATGATATGGGCCACCCACCCTTTGGTCACACGGGCGAGGCTTATCTTGACGGGCTGTATTATGCTCACACGGGAAGGCATTTTATGCACAATATCCACTCGGTGCGTGTGCTCGATTGTCAGTTTCCGCTGAATATCAGCCTCGAAACGCTTTCCGGCATAGCTTTTCACGACGGTGAGATGGAGCTTGAGGAATACGTCCCGCAAGAGATCTCGGGATTCGGCGAATTTGATGCGATCATCGAGCGTTGCTATACCGACCGCAAGTTTGCTTCGTCGCAGTTTCCGACAACTCTCGAGGGCTGCGTTGTGCGTCTTGCCGACATAATCGCATATCTCGGAAAGGATCGCCAAGATGCCGCGCGCGCCAAGGTGGTGTCCGAGGATGCTTTTGTCAACGAAGACATAGGATCAATCAATGCCGAGATAATCAACAATCTCGTTGTCAATATCATTGAAAACAGCTATGGCAAGCCCTATATCAAGCTCGACTCGAAGCATTTCAGGGCTCTGAAGGCGTCGAAAAGGGATAACTATAATCTGATCTATGAAAGTGCGGCGACCCGCTCGAAGCTTGATATAACTGCAAAGCCGATGATGCGCGATATCTATATGCGCCTTCTCGACGATCTCAAGAACGGCAACAGGGAGTCGCCAATCTTTACACACCACATTGAGTATATCAACAAATCGTACTACAAGCGCGTTGTTCCCTATGAGGATAGCGAGCCGAACCAGATCGTTGTTGATTATATCGCGGGGATGACCGACAATTACTTCATCGAGTTGCATCGTCACCTTTTCCCAAAAAGTGATTACAAAGTAGAATATAAAGGATATTTTGATTGATGTTTAAGGAAATTCTGCAGGAGATCCTGCGTTACGATAAAATTATTATTCACCGCCATTCAAATCCCGACGGCGATGCGCTGGGAAGCCAGATCGGTCTGCGACTGATCATTGAGGAAAACTTCCCTGAAAAGAAGGTCTATACCGTCGGTGACCATGCAAAGAGATACTCGTTTATGGCTCGCTCAAAGATGGATGAGATTGGCGACGATGTTTATGAGGGAGCACTTGCTATTATTCTCGATACCTCGGCAAAAGCACTTATCAGCGATGATAGATACACCCTCGCGGCGAAGACCGTCCGCATCGACCACCACATTTTCTGCGAAAAGATCGCGGACATTGAGCTGACCGATACCTCTTATGAAAGCTGTGCGGGACTCGTTGCGGCTTTCGCAAAGGAGTGCGGACTCCGTCTGACTCCTCTCGCGGCAAAAACGCTATATACGGGTATGATAACCGACTCGGGAAGATTCCGATATGATTCCACATCTTCGCAGACATTCCGCATTGCGGCGTACCTTTTTGAGCAGGAATTCGATACGAACGATATATATCGCAATCTTTATGCCGATGATTTTGCGCATATCAGGCTCAAAGCGGAGTTTGTGCTGAAGATCAAGTTTACTGCGCACAAGGTCGCCTATATTTATACAACGCTCGAGGAGGCAAAGGCGACGGGAGCTGATACTTTTGCTATTTCGCGCGGAATGGTCGGAACCATGGCGGAGATCCGCGGCGTCGACATTTGGGTGAACTTCACCGAAACCGAGGAGGGCGTGCTCTGCGAGATACGCTCGAGCAAATATAACATCAATCCCGTTGCGGTCAAATACGGCGGCGGCGGTCATAAAAAGGCAAGTGGCGCAACTGTTGCCGATAAAGAAGAGGCAATGAAGATGCTTGCAGATCTTGATAAAATGGCGGAGGCAGGAGAATGAGCAAGGAACTTATGAGAGCAGTCCTTGATAAGATCAAGGAATACGATAGGATATTTATATTCCGCCACATTCGCCCCGACGGCGACTGCGTCGGCTCGTCAAAGGGACTTTGCGAGATACTTCGCCTCAGCTTCCCGGAGAAGGACGTGCGCGTGGTCGATTGGCAGAAATGTGATTATCTCGCCTTCCTCGACATTGAAGAGGAGAGTGTGGACGATTCGCTTTATGCCGATGCGCTTGCTCTGGTCATCGACACGGCAACCTCGGATAGAATCTCGAATCAGAAATTCAGCCTTTGTCGCGAGGTGGTCAAGATCGACCATCACATCCCCGTCGAGAATTACGGCGTTATCAACTGGGTCGAGGAGCACAGCTCGTCCGCATGCGAGATGATTGCAAGATTCTATCTTGAGTTCAAGGATCAGCTTAAGATCAACGAGCGCGCGGCGACTCTTATCTATACGGGAATGGTCACGGATTCGGGCAGATTCCGCTTCCGCAGTGTTTCGGGTGACACAATGCGTGCTGCGGCGGCAATGCTTGAGGCGGGCGTTGACACGGACAGGCTCTACGCAAATCTTTATATCGACGACTTTGATCAGCTCAAGTTCAAGGCGCACGTATATAATAAGATGAAGATAACCGAAAACGGCGTGGCATATATTCACGTCACGGCTAAGATGCAGGAGCAGTTTGCGCTGACGGCAGAGAAGGCGAGCGCGTGCGTTTCCTATCTCGATTCTATCCGCGGAAGTCTTATCTGGCTTGCGTTTATTGATAACTCCGACGGCACCATCCGCGTGCGTCTGCGCTCGAGATTTGTGACGATCAACGAGATAGCCGAAAAATACCGCGGCGGCGGTCATGACTGTGCAAGCGGCGCAACGCTTCTGAAGAAGAGTGAGATCCGCAAGCTTCTTGCCGATGCAGACGCGCATCTTAAAAATTTCAAGGAAAATAATGAGGGTTGGTTATGAGAATTCTTATCACAAATGATGACGGTATTAAATCCGAGGGCATACGTGCGCTTGTTGATTGGGCGCAGAAGCTCGGTGAGGTGAGCGTTTTTGCACCGAACGTTGAAAAGAGCGGCAAGAGCGTGAGCCTTGAACTGCGCGAGGCGTTCAAAGTGGAAAAGGTAGATTATCCCGGCGCTGTTGAGGCGTATGCGGTTCATTCCACTCCCGCCGATTGCGTGCGTTTTGCTGTGCTCGGTCTGGGTAAAAAATTTGATCTTGTCCTCTCGGGAGTCAACAAAGGTCAGAATCTCGGCCACGATATCAACTATTCGGGCACCGCGGGCGCGGTCATCGAGGCGGCGATGCACGGAATCAACGGAATTGCCGTTTCCACAAGCAAAAAGGGACTTCCCACTGCTGTGGCAAATTTTGACCGAGTTTACGATTACTTTATCGAAAAGGATCTGTTCTCGTACTGCAAGACATACAACGTGAATTTCCCCACGAAGGAGGTTCTCGGAATTGAGATCACTCGTCAGGGCGGAGTTCGTTTTTCGGATAGATATACACCCATCGGCGACGATATGTATATGCCCGAGGCATACGTTTGCTTTGAGCTGACGGGCAACAAGGAGATCGACCTTGATGCGGTCAATATGGGCTATGTTTCGATCTGCCCGATGACCTGGGGGCGCACTGATTTGAAGGTTTTTGAAATGCTCCGATAAGAAATACCCACTGCACACAGTTGCAGTGGGTGTTTTAATAGTAATACCTTTGGTTTGTCATGTTGCACAAAACACAGGCGCTTATTTTGGATAAAAAGGCGAAAAAAACGAAAAAGCTTGACAATTGATAAAAAATAAGATATAATTATAACAACTAATACCGAAAACGGTATAATAAAAGAAAGAGGTAATATACCATGCGCAAAACACTCTCCATCATCCTTTGCGTTATGATGCTTCTCTCGGCTTGCAGCTTTGCTATTCCCGCATCTGCAGCTCCCGAAGGAACCGCAATCAACACCGCAGACGAATTTATGGCTATGGTTTCCACTCCCGCAGATGCAGCAGAAGCTACTGCTAAGTACTATCTCGCA
>JAZORB010000237.1:0-23154 GCA_045656385.1 Eubacteriales bacterium
TCCATCGATGGTGTGATGACTCCCACCATCAGTTACTCGGGTAATACCGATGCCGGTACTCACACCGCAAGCATCACCATCGGTGAAGCTACCGCAAGCGTGGAGTTCACCATCGAAAAGGCAGATTCCACACTGACCGCTCCCAAAGCTATTACCGGTCTTGTCTACAACGGCTCGAACCAAGCCCTTGTGTCTGCCGGATCCGCTACCACGGGAGCCGTTCAGTATAAGCTGAATGACGGCGAATGGTCAACGTCCATCCCAACAGCGGCAGAAGCGGGCGAATACACCGTCTACTATAAACTTATAGGTGATGAAAATCACAAGGACATCGCGGAAGCCTCCCTCAGCGTCGCTATCCTGCGCAAGGATGCCTCAAAGGCAGAGGTCAGCTTCAATGACAACCTCGTCTATGACGGCACCGCCAAAACCCCCGAGATCACCGTAATCCTCGAGCACAAAGAACTTGTTCCGATGAAGGATTACCTCGTTTCCTGCTCGAACAACGTAAATGCCGGAAACGCGAGCGTTGAGATCACCTTCATCGGTAACTATGAGGGCAATACCGTCAAGAGCTTCACCATTGCTCCTCGCGAGCTTGTCATAGTCTGGGAAAACACTGATATGATCTACAACGGCAACCGCCAGACCCCCACCGCGAAGATCTTCGGCATTATTCCCGGTGATGAGGTCAGCTACACTGTTTCGGGCTGGGGCAAATTCGGCGGCACCTACACAGCAAAGGTAGAGCAGATCAACAATCCGAACTATGTCCTCCCCGCAGACGCGACCTGCAGATTCACGATCAATGCCAATCCCTTCGAGGTTGCTATCGACGTTGCGGTTGATATCTACGATATCATCCCCGACAGCGCCAAAGAGGCAGTTGCCGATGCAGCCGTCAACGCGGTAGAGAACGCCCTGACCGACGCCAAGAATGCCGCTACCGAGTGCATCAACTCGGCTGTTGATCAGATCACCGATTGCGTATCTGCAAAGGCACAAGAGGCAGCAAATGCAGCAAAGAGCCTTACCGAGGCTCTCAGCGAGCTCTGGCAGAATCTCTGCAACCGAGTAAGCTGTTTCTTCTGATAATAATATTTCAAGGCATCTCACCCGAGATGCCTTGATTTTTTTTTGCAAATGTGTTATAATACAATAAAAGGCGGTGTTAAAATGAAAGTGAACAATAATTATATCGAAAATTTCATAAAATCGCACATGGCAAACCTTGAAAACAATAATCTCAAGGAGCTGCCCGGTTTCGCCTTCGCCGAGGCCATCGTCGGCTTCAGTAAGGGAAGCGACGCGCTTTATGATTTTTATAAAAAACACATAGATCCCGATTTCTACCGAACTCCCGCCGAATGGCTTGAGTCAGCTTTCGGGCATTCCTTCGACCCCGGGAATATCAGTGTCATAAGTTGGTTTCTGCCGCAGACCGACGACACGAAAGAGAAGACCCGAGAGAAGAACGATTGCCCACCGCTTGAATGGACGATGAACCGCGTCCACGGCGAGGATTGTAACCGCCGCCTCGCCAAGGCTCTCGAGGAGCATCTGCGTTCCCTCGGTATCGAAGCCGTCGCCCCCATGTGCTCCGAGGAGTTCAGTTGGGGCGAGAGCGAAAAGTTCGTCAAGGTATCGAATTGGTCCGAGCGCCACGTGGCGCATATATCCGGCCTCGGCACCTTTGGTCTCTGCGATGGCCTCATCACCGAAAAAGGCAAGGCGGGCAGATACGGCTCCGTGATCGTAAATCTTCTCCTCGAGCCCAAAAAGCGCGAGTATACCGAATATAACGAATATTGCATGGCAAAGGACGGATGCACCGCGTGCATAAAGCGTTGTCCTGCCGGCGCCATCACCGAAAAAGGACACGATAAAATCCTTTGCATGAAGTACCATGCCGAAGTCATCAAAAAACTTGATCACGAGCGCTACGGCTACGATGGATACGCAGTTTGCGGTCTCTGCCAGACAGGCGTCCCCTGCGAAAGCTGCAACCCCAAGAAAGCGAGGTAAAAAATGAAACAGTACGCACCCGGAAAAGAACCCCAATATAATAGAGAAGACGATAAGCTCCAAGCCGAGGATATAGAATTCAAGGGCGGAGTGCTTGAAAAGCTCGATAATTTTTGGTTTTATCATAAGTGGAAGGTTATCACCGTCGCCGCGGCTTTCATCCTTGTCGTCATTATGTGTATTCAGATGTGCGGCAACGTCTCTGACGACGTCACGCTGATGTATGCGGGATCTTCTTATCTCACAACTGTTCCGAATTACGAGGAGATACTCGCCAAGTTCGAGGAAGTTATGCCCTACGATTTCGATGGCGACGGCACAAAGAAGGTCGAATTTGCCGCGCTGAATATCTATTCGAAGGAGCAGATTGAGGAAAGAGAAGCGCAAAGAAAAAAGGATGACTCCATCGTACCGATTAATACCCACATCAACACGCAGGAGTATACCTCCTTCAACCGCCTGATGCAAACGGGCGAATATTCCTTCTGTCTTATGGAAAAATGGCTTTACGACGACATTGCCAAGGGTGTCTTCTGCAAGCTTGAGGATACTCTCGGCGCAAAACCCGATTATGCGATAGATTCTTATGCCGTTATGTTCTGGGATACCGAATTCGCCAAGGCAAACGCCGAGGCCTTCGTCGCTATCCCCAAGGAGACCGTCCTCTGCCTGCGAATGAAGAATTCGATCACCCGCAAGGGCTCCGAAACCAACCACACCCGCGCAAAGGAAATGTTCATCGCGGTTATAAATTACAAGCCCGAATAAAAAACAGCACCCAAAAGGGGTGCCTTCCATAAAGCAGGTTTTAACTGCCGAGAAACAAAAGGAGTACGTACAGTTTTGTTCGTACTCCTTTTGTTTGTGCGCCTCAAAAGTCCGTCTGCTTTTCCCGACAAACACTGCTTTTGTGGGCACAAAAGCAAAGCCCCGCACGAGGCGGGGCAAGAAATCATAACATAATTTCATTAAATTCTTTTGGATAATGAATCTTATACCACATTAGCGTTGTTGCCAATTTGATATAAGTTACACCGTGTGATTTCGGGAACAAATACCTTATCTTGCCGATGGAGTCAATAAACCAATCTTCCATACCAACTGCTTTCAAATTTGATCTGATATCGTCGGGAACTCCACTTTTGGTATAAATGCCTCGGCGAGTATCTTCCATTACTTTGTAAGCAAATCCTGTGTCGGCAAATCCTTTGGCAATCATCTTTTCTTGGATATAGTTGAATACATCATCACGATAAGCGATCACATTTGCTGCCGAATGACCGTTGGTAATTAGTTTATCTCCATTGTCAGTCCAAACACCCGTGCCGTGCGCCAAGCCTGAAATCTGAATCAAATCACGGAAGCTTTTAGGGGATATCGAGCGCAACATATTTTTCATAAAGTCTGTTTTAAACTCGGTTATCCCATCGGTATTGCATTCAAAAAATTCTTTTAAAACTTCAGCAGAGGCAAACCGTACTCTCTCAAAACAGGTGGCGGTTGTGTTCTCTAACTCCTTATAGCGTATAAATTCTTCATCAACACAAATTGTAATGGAGCACTCGGATTTTTCTGATGACACTATAAAGGTAATAATCTTGTTTCGCTCATGATCTTCAATCGCAAGTTTGCAATCTCGAAAATAATTTTGCACGATAGTTTTTGCCGAAAGAATATACTCTGGCGATACAGATAAATCAAAGCTTGTATTCCGATGAACAACGTGGCGATATGTTTCAAACGGAATGTCATGTCCGTCTGTTTGCATTTCTTTTCCGCACGAGCAGATCTTCCGAGGAAGATCCCAACAGTCATCCACTCCGCTGTCAAAGATAGCCGTGCCACATTCGGGACAGTAATAGTGTGGTTTTAACGGATTGATCTCCGTTGCTCCCAAAAGATATGCCACAAAAGAAGCTCCCGTTCCACCTCTTACACGAATATGCTCGCCTTGCTTTTTCGCTTCTTTGGCAAGTACAGACAGCAAATCAAAATACACGATCATGTCTGTGTTTTGCATTTCCGCTTGCTCTGTTAGCAGACGATTTGTAATTTCAATAGGGGCAGGGGTTCCATAGCATTCAAACATAGCATCAAAGGCTTTGTTCCATAGTTGTTTTTTCATTGCAAATACTCCTTTAGTATCCTTCTTTGCAGAGGCATGATATTTGCAAGTCAGAAGCTCGTCAACGCTGATTCCGAGAACCTCGCTGAGTTTATATAAAATATTGCTCTGCGGTTTGGAAGAACCGTTCTCCCATTTTGAAACAGCTTTGTCGGAAACGCCGACGAGCGCGCCGAGCTGATACTGCGTAAGGCCTCTACGCGATCTTAGCTCATGCAGAAAATTACCAAAACTATAGTCTCTCATAATATCCTCCGACTGCTTGCTATTTATATTATAGCACGAAAGTGGCACTTATTCAAGTCGGAAGATATCTACCACAGGTAGAAAAAGAAAGATGGCGCACCTGCCTTATCGCAGGTACGCCAAAGGGTGCTGTTTTTTTATCTGAATTGTCTTTGAAGCTTGATAGCTATCTCTTCCATTTTTGGATAGCAAGCGTCGAAGAATTTTTTGTAGCATTCGCAGAAGCGGTTGAGCGAGGGCGTGCCGTCGATGATAGGCTCGCGCTCGCGTCGGCATCCGCCGCGGCAAAGGGGATACCACCGGCATTCCTTGCATTCCTCGTTGCGGTAAGTCGAAACACCGACGAATTTCTTTGCCATATCGCCCGTGATAAGCTCGGCAAAGGAATTTTCATTGATATTTCCGAGCTTCCATTCGTCAAGAACGTAAAAGTCGCAGGGGAAAACGCTTCCGTCGCCCTCAACAACCGTGTAGCAGGTACAAATACCCGCCATAGCGCAATTCTCGGGCGGTCTGCCGAGAAGCATGCCGATGTAGTTGTCAAAGTTGCGAACGCTTATCGGATGTCCCGCGCAGAAATCCTTGTAATACTCGTTGAAAGTCACCTTGAGAAACTCTGTGTAACGCTCGGGAGTCAGCGAAAAGACCTTCTTTTCGCCGTCGAAGGTGTCAAGGCAGGGGATAAACTGAATGAAGCCGTAGCCCTTGAGCGAATCGTAGACTTTTTTCGGCGAGCGAGCAATAAAGTTGTTGACAACACAGAGAATGTTGAATTCGACTCCGAACTTTTCAAACAGCCTTGCCGTCTTCTGCACGCGCGCAAAGGTGCCCTTTCCCGCCGCATCAACGCGGAGAGAATCGTGAATATCCTTTGTTCCGTCCATCGAAAGACCGACAAGGAATTTGTTATCCGCAAGGAACCTTGCCCATTCCTCATCAATTATGTAGCCATTGGTCTGTATCGCATTCTGGACGGGGATGTTGTTGACGTTGTACTTTTTCTCAAGCTCGAGCAGCTTGCGGTAAAAGTCAAGCCCCGCAAGGGTCGGCTCTCCACCCTGAAAGGCGAAGGTAGCCGAGCCGCTTGCGTATTCAAAAGCTTTTTTGATAAGGTTTTCAAGCGTTTCCTCCGACATAATGCCGTATGACTTGACCTCGCGGTTGTCGGTTATGTCGGCGTAGAAGCAGTATTTGCACCGCATATTGCAAAGCGAAGATGCGGGCTTGATAAGAACACTGATAGGGGGCATTTTATTTCGATTTCATGTCAAAGAAGCGGTCTCCGTCCTCAAGGTTGGTCGGCCAGACAAAATTATCCGAGCCGTGGGCGATGAAGACGATGGTATTTTCCTCAACCAGAAACAGGTTTACGATCTCGGTGATGTCTTCTCCCGTTTCGGTGAGTGTAAGCACGCCGTCCGCGTATTCCCAGCTTCCGTTTGCATAGTTCCCATCTGCGTCGGCAAGGTAGCTCCAGGTCTTGTCCTCGTTTATGTTGATGACAAACGTGCCGTCGCCCGCAAGCTTTTCATAAATATAGCTCTTGCCGGCAAAGTCGTAGCTTTCCTCAGCGCAGGCGGAAATCGCGATCAAAGCGAGTGCCAGAAGCGCAATAATGGCAATAATTCTTTTTTTCATAATTATTTTCCTTAATTATTTGAGCTTGGCAAAGGGATCAACGTTGCCCATTACCGCGGGAGTGATGCGGAACTTGAAGGTGAACTCCTTCTCGTCGAATCTGAATTCGGGAAGAAGTGCGGGACCGCAGGAATTCGATCCGATTCCGGTGTGTCTGTAATCAATATTGACAACGGTTTCCTTCAGCGGAACGAGCTCATAGTCGTGAGGAGACGACGCAAGCATATGGGGTGTGAAGTGCGAGCAGTTGAAGGAGATCGGCTTGCCGTCCGAGAGGCAGAGAAGACCGTGGCGGCTTTCGTTTGTAACTGCGACCCATTCGGTGTCCGCGTGCGCCATGTTCTCCTGAGGACGAACGTAATGCTCGAAGTGATCTACAACTCTCTCGCTGAACTTGCCGAGATAGGTGGAATTGCGAAGATCGATATAGCTTTCTCCGGGGCCTCTGCCGAAGTATTCAAGCTTTTCGCTGCCCTCGGGCATATAGAACTGAACGCCGAAGCGGGGAAGTGCGGGAAGCTTTTCTGCAACCTTGACGTCCATTGCTACCGAAAGCTCGCCCACGTTATTTACTGAATATGTCGCCTCGATCTTTGCCGCGGGATCGTACATCTTCGCGCCCATAGAAAGCGATGCCTTGATAACGGCGCTATTCTCGTCTGCGCTTTCGATGGCTACCGAATAGCACTTGACATCGGTTCTGTCGAATCCGTTGTTGAACCAATCATTCTTGATACGGCGGTCGTTGTCGGTGGGAGCACGGAAGATGGTGGGCTTGATGGGAGTCGAGATCATCTCCTTGCCGTTATCCTTGATACCCGCGATAAGTCCGCAGGTCTTGCAGATCTTATAGGAAGTCTCGCCAACCTTGACGAAGATCGCCTTGTCGTCCTCGCAAACGTTTACGGGAGCAGTCTTTACAGCCGCATCGATGCTTGCTCTGGGAGCAACAGCGAGTTCTTCCTGATGGAAGCCTACCTCAAATCCTGCCTCAGCCCAAGGAGTGGACTTGATCTGACGAACGGAGAAATTGAGAGTACAGATGCCCTCAAGCTTGAGACCTTCAAGATCGAGATGATACTTTCTTGAACGCTGGGGAGCAACCTTAAGCTCGGAGATCACGCCATCGCGGACGATCTTGCCGTCGCACTCAACGGACCAGTAGAGACAGAGATCCTCGAGAGAGGTGTAGTAACGGCGGTTCTTGATGCGGAAGGAGCCGTCTGCCGAAACCTCGCTGATAACGAAGGGCTTGAGAACAGCCTTGTGCTCCTTGATGCCGGTGTGAGGACGGCGGTCGGGATAAACGAGACCGTCAACGCAGAAGTTGCCATCGTGCGGGAAGTCGCCGAAGTCGCCGCCGTAAACGTAGTGGGGATCGCGGTAGATATCGTCACCGGTTGCAACCGAGTGGTCGATGAACTCCCAAACGCATCCGCCGAAGAAGTGGTCGTTCGCGTAAATGAGATCCCAATACTGCTTCAGGTCGCCGGGGCCGAGACCCATTGCGTGACAGTATTCGCAAAGGAAGTAGGGCTTTGTAAATTTCTTTTCTGTGAGATAATACTTCATCTCATCGAAGTTGGGATACATACGGCTCTCGAAGTCGTACCAATCGAGCTCATAGTATTCGGCATACTTGCCGAGATCCTTAATACCTTTGGCATTGTGCTGAGCGTTTCTGAGTCTGCGGGAAGCATCCTCGCAGTGGATCATTGCACCGGGCATACGGGATTTGATGTAATCGGACATCTTTTCCTGATTCTCGCCGAGACCCGACTCGTTTCCGAGCGACCACATAATGATCGAGGGATGGTTCTTGTCGCGCTCGAACATACGCTGTACGCGGTCAAGGAGAGATTCGGTCCAAGCCTCCTCACGGGAGAAGTAGTCCCAGTCGCCGATGCGCTGCATACCGTGAGTCTCGTAGTCGGTCTCGTCGCAAACGAAGAATCCGAGCTTGTCGCAAAGGGTGTAGAAGCGGGGATCGTTCGGGTAGTGGCTGGTACGGATCATATTGAAGTTGTAACGCTTGAGAATGTAAAGATCCTCGAGCATATGATCGGTGGGAGTAGCAGAACCGAGAATGGGGTGGCTGTCGTGGCGGTTTGCGCCGTGAACCTTTACCTTCTGACCGTTGATGTAAACGATGCGGTTCTTGATCTCAATGGTGCGGAATCCGACGTACTGAACGATATATTCCTCGCCGCACTTGATAACGAGAGTGTAAAGCTCGGGCTTTTCGTCGCACCAAAGCTTGGGGTTAGCAACGAGCATCTCAAATGCGCCGCTGCCGTCAAGAACGATAGATCCGCCGCTTTCCTCTTTGCCCTTGGGGTCGAGGAGCTTGTAGTCGATCTGCGCCTTGCTGGTAAGCTCTGCCTCAACTCTGAGAACAGCCTGAGTATACTTAGCGTTGATGCTCTGGCGGCAGTAAAGGTCGGAGATATGAGCCTTGTCACGCGCAAGGAGATATACCTCGCGGAAGATGCCCGAATAGCGGAACTTGTCCTGATCCTCAAGATAGGAGCCGTCGCACCACTTGAAAACGAGAACCTTAATGGTGTTCTTGCCCGCATGGAGCTTATCGGTGATCTTGAATTCGCTGGTCATATGGCTGACCTGGCTGTATCCTACGAACTCGTCGTTGATGTAAAGATAGAAGCAGGAGTCAACGCCCTCGAAGTTGATGTAGATATCCTTGCCCGAAAGATAGTCCTCGGTAAGCTCAAAGCTGCGAACGTAGAGCGCGGAAGGATTTGCATCGGGAACGTGAGGAGGATCAACGGGGTAGGGATAGTTTACGTTGGTGTAGTTGGGAGTGTCGTAACCCTTGCCGAGAACGGTCTGCCAGGAGCGCGGAACCGTCATATTGTCGAAGCCGCAGGAGCAGAAGCCTTCAGCGGTGAAATCCTCGATCATGGAGGGAACGGGATAGAATTTGAAATCCCAATCGCCGCAAAGCGAGAAGAAACGCGCGCTCGACGCACGGTTGTCGGTCAAAGCGGAAGCTTCGCTGTGGTAGGGAACG
Organism: Eubacteriales bacterium; assembly: GCA_045656385.1. GTDB lineage: Bacteria > Bacillota > Clostridia > Oscillospirales > CAG-272 > CAG-390. The sequence goes on from JAZORB010000237.1 coordinate 9,066, forward strand.
AAATACGCACGCGGCTTCTCACAGCCGTAGTGCAGAACCTCTTGGGATTTGTGGAATTTGTATTCAAAGCTCATGTTGTGATCTCCTTGAATGTTTATTTTTAATTAGTATTATTATCTCATATTTTGAAGGGAAAGTCAATAAGGAATATAAAAATAGTTTTAATAATGTTGACAAATTTTATTGGGTGTGCTAAAATATGTGCGTAAAATAAAGACTCTTGGAGGCAAATATGAAACTCATCAACTCCCCGTTCGGTTCGGTCGGTCATTCTCTCGCGGCAACACTCAAAGCCGCATGCGAGTCAGGCGACAATTTTATCGACATTCCTTTCGGTGAATACCATGTTTATAAAGAAGACAGTGAGCATACCGTTCTCTGTGTTTCCAACCACGGACACAACGGTTACAAGACTGCTGCTCTCGTGATCGAGGATTTTGACGGCTTGACTGTTGACGGCAACGGCTCGACCTTCATCCTTCACGGCTGCATGGACTTTGCAATCGTCAACCGCTCGAAGAATATCACTATCAAAAATGTCATCGTCAAGTGTATCGACATCTGCAATTTCCAGGGCAAGGTCGTTGAGTCGAGCCCCGAGATGGTTAAGGTATATCTCGGCGAGGAACACCCGAAACTCTACCGCTACGGCAGAGCTCTCTTTGAGGACATCGAGCACGAAAGAGTACCTTTTACAAGAACTCTCGAATACGATCCCGCAACCAAAAAGATCCGCCGCGGACTCGGCGACGATAACTTCGGCAAGCCCTTTTTCAACTCCTTTGATCTGAAATTCGAGGGCGAAACCCTCTGTATCCCGAATGTTCCCGTACCTCCCGTTGTCGGAAACGTCATAGTTTTCTGCATCTCCCGCCGAATCGGTCAGGCATTTCTTGCGGCAAAGAGCGAGAACGTCGTGTTTGAAAATATCACCGTCAATACCTGCTGGGGTATGGCTTTCATCGCGCAGAAGTGCACGAACGTCACAATTCGCGGATGCAAGGTAACTCCCGACGGGGAGAATTGCTGGTCGGCGGGTCAGGACGCAAGCCATTTCGTCAACTGCCGCGGAAAGGTTCTGATTGAGGACAACCTCTTTGAAAATCAGCTCGACGATGCCGTCAATTTCCACGGTATTTACACGCAGATCGAAAAAATCGCGGGCAATCAGATCATGGTCGCTTACAAGCATTGGCAGACAGTAGGCGTAGATATCTACGCCCCCGGAGACCACATTCAGATCCTCGAGCAGGAGTCTCAGATGCCCTTCGCCGAGGCAACGATCACCGAGGTAGATGTTTTGAATAACTACAAAACCATCCTCACGCTCGACAATCTTTCCGAAGTCGTTACCGAGGGCATGATCGTCGAAAGCCTTGACGACAACGCCGAGGCGCTCATCCAGAATAACGTCATCCGCAATAACCGTGCAAGAGGAATGCTTCTCGCGTCAAAGGGTAAGACCGTCGTCCGCAACAACCACTTCAACAGCGGCGGCGCGGCTATTCAGTTCGAGTCCGACCCCTTCAAGTGGTACGAGTCCGGCGGCACGCGCTACGTTCTCATCCAGGGCAACCTCTTCGACGATTGCAAATACGGCAAGTGGGGAAGAGCGGTCATCGACATCGGCAAGCGCCGCAAGGTCGTTGAGGGCTTCTACTATCACGACAAGATCGAGATCAGAAACAACCGCTTCACGCAGACCGAATACCCCTGCGTCGCCGCAGACAACGTCGGCGAGCTTATATTCGATGATTCCAATACCTATGTTTCCGAGGCTGCCGTTGTTCCCGCGCATTGCATCTGGAACGGAGTAAAATACGAATAAAATAATGAAAAAAGACGTTCCGCGCGAACGTCTTTTTTCGTCAAAAAGTTCTTTACAAATACCATATTTTGTGGTATAATAATAAAGTTAGCGCAATCCGTGCATAATAACCGCGGAGGTGGTTTTATGAAGGACTATTACGCCCGCCGCGATTTCTGGATCTCATTCGGTCTCGGCGTTCTTATATTCGGTTGCGCGGTCATCATTGCATTCAATCCGTAGGAGGTTTACGATGCGACTCGACAAGTTAATAGCAAATGCGGGACTTGCAAGCCGCAGCGAGATCTCAAAGGCTGTGCGCGGCGGCAGAGTGACCGTCAACGGCACTCCCGCGAAAACGCCCGCCTTTCAGGTCGATCCGAATAAGGACACCGTTGTGTACTGCGGTAAAGCAGTCAACTACCGCGAGCATATCTACATCATGCTCAACAAGCCCGAGGGCTACGTCAGCGCGACTGAGGATAAAAACGCTCCCGTGGTCACAGACCTCCTTCTGCCCGCAGACGGCGCGCGCGTACACCCTTGCGGAAGGCTTGATAAATACACTCTCGGAATGATGATACTGACCGATGACGGCGAGATGTCGCACAGGCTTCTTGCGCCCGCGCGTCACGTCCCTAAGTCTTACAGATACCGCTGTGAATCACCCCTTTCGGAGAGCGACGAGAAACGCCTCTGCGAGGGCGTACATATCGAGGGAGGCTATCTCACAAAACCCTGCGAAATCAACGCAGAAGGTGAATTTGAGGGCGTGATAACCATCCACGAGGGCAAGTACCACCAGATAAAGCAAATGTTCGGCGCGGTCGGCAACAAGATCACGTATCTTGAAAGAATCAGCTTCGGCCCGCTGCCTCTCGATCCCTCGCTCGCTCGCGGAGAATGGCGTTATCTGACAGAGAAAGAAATCGCGCTTCTCGCAGAAGCCGCAAAGTAAAAGGTATATTATTTTTAGGAGAACATAAATGACAATCGAACAGATACTTGCAGAGGAATTTAACCTGAAAGAAGAGCAGGTAGTCAAGACTGTCGAGCTCATCGACGAGGGAAACACCATCCCCTTTATCGCGCGTTACCGTAAAGAGGTGACCGGCTCGCTTGACGATACCATCCTTCGTGACCTTTTTGACAGACTCACCTACCTTCGCGGAATCGTAAAGCGCCGCGAGGAGGTAAAGAACCTTATCGACGCTCAGGGCAAGCTCACAGAAGAGCTCGTTGCCGCTATCGACGCGGCGCAGACTATCACCGAGATCGACGATATCTACCGCCCCTACCGTCCACACAGAAAGACACGTGCCTCCGTCGCTCGCGAGCGCGGGCTTGAGCCTCTTGCCGATCTTCTTTTCGAGCAGAGAGAAAGCTACGAAAAGCCTATCGAAGAGATCGCCGCTGAGTACATTGACGAAGAAAAGGGCGTACCCGATGTCGCCGCTGCTCTTGCGGGCGCAAAGGACATCATCGCCGAGAACGTTTCGGATAACGCCTCCTGCCGTAAATCGGTAAGAACCCTCACAATGGAGCACGGCGCAATCGTTTCCAAGGCCGCAAAGGAAGAGGATTCGGTTTACGCACAGTATTACGACTTCAACGAGAAGGTCAAGAAGGTCCTCCCGCACCGTATCCTCGCCATCAACAGAGGAGAGAAGGAGGGCTTCCTCAAGGTAACTCTCGAGCTGACCAACGATATCGTCAAGACCTATCTCTACCGCAAGTTCATCAAGCAGAACGAAAGCCCCGCAAAGACTTACGTTGCCGAGGCTGTTGAGGATAGCTATGACCGCCTCATTGCTCCTTCCGTTGAGCGCGAGATCAGAAACGATCTTACCGACAATGCATCCGAGGGCGCGATCAAGGTCTTCTCGGACAACCTCAAGCACCTTCTCATGCAGCCGCCTCTCCGTGGCAAGACGGTTATGGGCTTCGACCCCGGATACCGTACAGGCTGCAAACTTGCCGTTGTAGATTGGACCGGTAAGGTTATCGATACCGCCGTTATCTTCCCGACCAAGCCCCAGCAGAGAATAGAAGAGAGCACTAAGATCGTAACCAGACTTATCCGCAAGTATGGCGTAAACGTTATCGCTATCGGTAACGGCACAGCTTCGAAGGAAAGCGAGATCTTCATCGCAGGTCTTCTTCGTGACAGCGGACTCGATTGCAAATACATTATGGTAAGCGAAGCGGGTGCATCTGTCTACTCCGCATCAAAGCTCGGAGCCGAGGAGTTCCCCGATTTCGACGTAACCCAGCGTTCGGCAGTTTCGATCGCGCGCCGTCTGCAGGATCCTCTTGCGGAGCTCGTAAAGATCGATCCCAAGTCGGTTGGTGTAGGCCAGTATCAGCACGATATGAAGCAGGCACGCCTTGACGGCGCGCTCACCGGCGTTGTTGAGGACTGCGTAAACTCTGTTGGAATTGACCTTAACACCGCATCCTATTCGCTTCTTTCATACGTTTCGGGAATCAGCACTCCCGTTGCAAAGAATATTGTAAAATATCGCGAGGAGAACGGCGAATTCGAATCGCGTGCAGAGCTTCTCAAGGTTCCGAGACTCGGCGCAAAGGCATTCGAACAGTGTGCGGGCTTCCTCCGCGTTTCAGGCTCAAACGAGGTTCTTGATTGCACAGGCGTTCACCCCGAATCCTATGCTGCTGCCCGCGGACTTCTGAACAAGTTCGGTTATGACGAATCCGAGATCCGCACGGGAGGCGTAAAGCTTCTCGGAAGCAAGGTTGCAAAGGAAGGCAAGGCGAAGCTTTGCGAAGAACTCGGCATAGGAGAACCCACTCTCAACGATATTGTGGAAGAGCTCGAAAAGCCCGGCCGCGACGTCCGCGACAGCTTCGACGCTCCCATCCTCCGCGATGACGTTCTTGACATCAATTCGCTCAAGCCCGGCATGTTCATGACGGGAACCGTCCGCAACGTTATTGACTTCGGCGCATTTGTTGATATCGGCGTTCATCAGGACGGACTTGTGCACATCTCGCGCATCTGCGATAAATTCATCAAGCATCCCTCTGAGGTGCTTTCCGTCGGCGATGTTGTCCGCGTTCAGGTCCTCGAGGTGGATACAAAGCGCAATCGAATCGCGCTTACCATGCGATTTAAGGAAGAGAAGTAATTAGCGAAAGGTAATTTTAATTTACCGAGCAAAGTCACGCAAAATTCATAAACTGCCCGATTTCAGCAACATTTAGACACAATTTGTGCAAACTGCACAAAATTGACCTTGAAATTTTGGGTAATAAACATCTTCCATTTTTCGCGAAAATTTGGTACAATATATAAAGAAAAAATTAGATTAAACCGCGTGCTCGGTTTGCTCGTTAATTCAAGGAGGAATTTTATAAATGGCAAGTGTATCCCTTAAGCACATCTATAAGAAGTACCCCGGCGGCGTTACCGCTGTTTCGGACTTCAATCTTGAAATCAAGGACAAGGAGTTTCTCGTACTCGTAGGTCCTTCCGGTTGCGGTAAGACCACCACTCTTCGAATGGTTGCAGGTCTTGAGGAGATCACCGAGGGTGAGCTCTTTATCGGCGACCAGCTCGTTAACGACGTAGCTCCTAAGGATAGAAAGATCGCGATGGTTTTCCAGAACTACGCTCTTTATCCTCATATGACTGTATTTGAGAACATGGCATTCGGTCTTAAGCTGAACAAGACTCCCAAGGAAGAGATCAAGCGCCGCGTTGAAGAGGCTGCTCGTATCCTCGATATCACCCACCTTCTCGACAGAAAGCCCAAGGCTCTTTCCGGTGGTCAGAAGCAGCGTGTTGCTCTTGGTCGTGCGATCGTTCGTAAGCCCAAGGTATTCCTTCTTGACGAGCCTCTTTCCAACCTTGATGCTAAGCTCCGTGCATCGATGAGAACCGAGCTTACCAAGCTTCACCAGAACGTTGGAACCACTTTCATCTACGTTACTCACGACCAGGTCGAGGCTATGACCATGGCAACCCGTATCGTAGTTATGAAGGACGGTCTTATCCAGCAGGTTGACACTCCTCAGAACCTCTATGACTATCCCGTAAACATCTTCGTTGCAGGATTTATCGGCACACCTCAGATGAACTTCATCAACGGTAAGCTCGAGAAGAAGGGTGAGGACGTATACTTCAACTTCGAGAACCTCTCCATCAAGCTTCCCGCAGAGAAGGCAAACAACCCCGACCTCAAGGATTACATCGGTCAGGAAGTTGTTGCAGGTCTCCGTCCCGAGGCTATTCACGACGAGCCCAGCCAGCTTGCTAACAATCCCGACAGCCAGCTCGACGCTTACGTTGACGTAACTGAGCTTATGGGTGCTGAGATCTACCTCTACCTCAACGTTGGTGAGGAGACCAGACTTATCGCACGTGTATCCTCTCGTTCGACCTCTCGTGCAGGCGACACCATCAAGGTTGCCTTCGACATGAGCCGTCTCCACATCTTCGACAAGGATACCGAGCGTTGCATCGTTCACTAATTCTTTAATACATATACAGAGCCGCCACCTTGGCGGCTCTGTATTTATATCTTGACAAAATCTTTTCTATGGTGTATAATTTTATTATACTTCAGTTATGAAATGAGGCGTTATTTTGCAGAATATAAAATATAAAAAGCTATGCGTCAGAATAGCGGTTGTGGTTCTTTTGAACACGATCATGCTGCAGACCATCTCGGCGGCGGCATACGGCATTGCACCCGCTTTCGACCAAATACTGCGCACATTCGCGCGCGAGCACGGAATCAATGCATCCGATCTTCTTTATGCCTTCGAGCAAACTCTTGCTCTGTTTGCGTATCTCATATCCTTTCTCGTCCCCGCATTCGTTTTTAAGTTTATGACAAGGAACGACGATCCCGAACCTATGCGACTCGGAGTAAAGCTTGAGCCGAATACTCCCATTGTGATCCTTGGCTCGATAGGCATTGTTGTCGGCGCTGCTTATATCAATTCCTTTATGGTATCCTTCATCGATTTTGGCCCGCTGTTTGAGACCGACCCTCTTTCGTCACCGGTCAGAGTTTTGATGACATTTATCTCGATTGCGATAGTTCCCGCGCTTAGCGAGGAATTCCTCTTCCGCGGATGTGTCCTTTCGAACCTTTTACCATATGGAAAAAATACCGCAATCCTGTTTTCTGCGCTGTTATTTGCGCTGATGCACGGAAATTTCGCGCAGTTTTTCTATACCTTTATCGCGGGCATAGTCCTCGGCGCGGTCTACGTCAAGACCGATTCGATCTGGGCGCCTACATTCATCCACTTGTTCAATAACTTTTACAGCGTGATACAGCAGGTGGTATATGAGCAGAATGCGAAAGATGAAGCGATCAACAAGATCCTTTTTGCACTTGATATGACACTTGTCTGCTTCGGCCTCGCTGTCGGAGGTTGGTTCTTATTTAAGACCCTCCGCCGCGCAGAGCCCGCACCGGCAGCAGTTCCCACAAGAAAGCACACCCTCGAGAGGAAAGAGCTTGCAAAGGGATTTTTCAATCCCGTTATGATCGCTCATATCGCCGTGTCGCTCGTCCTTGCGGGAATCCTCGTTTTCTACGCGCTGATGCTTCCTCTTATGCAATGATATGACAGAAAAAGATATTGTTTTTATGAATGAAGCTCTCCGATTGGCAGCAGCGGCGCGCGATATGGGCGAGATCCCCGTGGGCGCTGTCGTTGTCAAAAACGGAGAGATTATCGGCAGAGGGACAAACTGCCGTGAAAACGGCGGAGGTGCCTCCGCGCATGCCGAAATACTTGCAATCAATGAAGCTTGCTCTAAGCTTGGCGGCTGGCGTCTTACGGGATGCGAGCTTTACGTCACGCTTGAGCCTTGCCCGATGTGCGCGGGCGCGATCGTCAATGCAAGACTCGACCGCGTTGTCTTCGGTGCCTCCGACACAAAAATGGGCGCTCTCGGAGGGCTGTTCTCGCTTCTCGACTATCCTCTCGGATGCAAAACCATTGTTGAACGCGGAGTTCTTGAGGCTGAATGCAAAGAGCTTCTTGATTCCTTCTTTACCGCCCGCCGCGAGGCAAATCAAGCAGAAAAGAATAAGTCAAAAAGACTTGGCAGAGATTTTTATACCACCGACGTTCTCGATGTTGCCCCCGCACTTCTCGGAAAGCTCCTTTGCAGACGAAGCGAGAGCGGGGAAGTGGTGAAATATCGAATTACCGAAACCGAAGCCTACCGCGGCGAGGACGACACCGCCTGCCACGCCTCAAAGGGAAAAACACCGCGCACTTCTGTGATGTGGGACAAGGGTGGCACGGTTTACGTTTACCTTTGCTACGGTATGCACAATATGCTCAATATTGTCACGGGCGCAAAGGGCGACCCGCAAGCTGTCCTCATCCGAGGCATCGAAACCGCAAACGGCCCCGGAAAGCTGACTAAAAAGCTCGCTATCGAACGCCGTCACAACGGCTCCGATGTCGTCTTCTCTGACGAAATCTGGCTCGAAGACGACGGATTTGTTCCCGAACAAATAAACACATCTCCACGTATCGGCATAGACTACGCCGACGAAAAGGATCGTGTCCGCCCTTGGAGATTTACAATATAAAAACGACATCGAACTTCGATGTCGTTTTTCAACTATCAGTTGTTTTTCATCGGAAAATGCGTTGTTTGACAATGCTGTTTGGATGTGATATAATTTAATCACAGCGCTGAACTATATTTTGGAGGTACTGTTATGACATTCGCTCAAACATGCAAAAAATACAGAAAAAGTATGGGATTCACTCAGCAGGAAGTGGCGGAAAAATTGCTTGTTACCACCCAAGCTGTTAGCAAGTGGGAAACAGGTGCGGGTAATCCCGATATATCACTTCTTGTTCCAATAGCTGATCTTTTCGGTGTTACAACCGATGCTCTTCTCGGGAACGCAAAGAAAAATAAAGAAGAATTGAGTTCGGAAATTAAAAGCATTAATTCACTGTGGAATTTCGATAAAGAAAAGATCGATAATTACGGTGAGAGATACGGAAAATTATATTCCTTGCTAAAATCTAATCCCAATTCGATAGAGCTTTTGAGATCACTTCTTAATCTTTCACTCGAATGGCTTTCTGCTTGTTCAATGGAATTGAACGACAACAAGAAGAAAGAGATAGTATGCACCGCCGAAAAAATTGCAGAAAAACTGCGTGATAATCCGGAAGATATACATTCTTCACATTGCTTGATGTATGAGATTTATTTTCGAGCGGGCGAATCCGAAAAAGCCGATGCGAAATTGATGCATTTCTCTGCAAGCGGACAATACACCCGTGATCGCGCGAGATATATGCATTTGTTGATGGAAGAAAAGTATGAAGAAGCTTTAGCGTATTTGGAAAAATCACTGGATCATACAATTCATTGGCTTCACTGGGATGTAAGCAAGCTGGAGCTTATCGGAAAACACTTGACTGATGAGAAAACAAAAATGCGGATTGCTGAAATAAAGAACAAGATTAAATAAGAATAACTTTTGTTACTGTCTAAGTCCGCTATATACAATAAGCCGATCCTTGTGGATCGGCTTATTGTATATAGTATATATTATTTTCTCTTTCTGCGAACGAATACGGGAACTGCAAGAATTGCGGTCACAAGAATCGCGGAGCCTGAGATAACTGCACCGCAACCGGACTTCTTGGGTTCCTCCTTGGGCTGTGTTTCAACAGCGGGAGCCTTTGTAGCCTCGGGCTGAGCTGCCTCGGTGGGAGCGTCGGTCTCGGGAGCAGCAGTAGTCTCGGGAGCCTTGGTGGTCTCGGGTGCAGCAGTAGTCTCGGGAGCCTCGGTAGTTTCGGGAGCTGTGGTGGGCTCGGGATATACAACCTCGCCAAAGGAAAGTCCCTTAACAACGTAGCAATCGCTGATGGTTACAACGTGACCCGAGTAATAGGAGTAGAAGAACAGACCGAGAACGTCTGCCATAAAGTAATCAATCTGACCTTCAAGACCCTGGTCAACAAGGAGATACTTGCCGTTGTTATCCTTGATATAGATAGCGGTGGTGTTGTTCACGCCGTTAACCTCAAGCGCATATTCCTGAACCGAAGGAGCGTCGGTGGTGGAGTAGATGGTGTCGCTGACGGCGGAGTACTGAACGTAATCGTGGCCGGTGAGAGACTTACCCTTGTTCATAAGCTTGATCTTGTTGGGATAACCGTATGCGCCGTAAACCGAGTCTGCGTAAACACCGATGGAATGGTTGCCGGTACGGGTAATGGTGTAGTAGATGGTGTAACAAGTTGTCTCGTTGAGAGGAAGAGTCTCAATGAAACCGCCCCAATAGGAAGCAGTCTTGTTATTGATGGTCTGTACGGTGATGGTGTTGGGGTTGGTGGGGTCAACGTCAACCTGGGGAGTTCCGGAAAGAAGACCAGGCTCGTAAACGCCTGCTTCACCGTTGAAGTTGGGAACAAATACAACGGTTCCGTCGGGCTGAAGGTCGAGGATGCTGTCAGCAGCGCTTACCGAAGTCATGGGAAGAATTGCTGCAATAATGAAGAGAAGCGAGAGGGCGATCGAAATGATTTTTTTCATAACATTTCTCCTTTTTTATTGGATTGTCATTTGACAGATTAATCATACCACTTTTGAGAGAGTTTGTCAATAGTAATTTACTTTTTTGTATAAAAAGGGAGCCGAATTTCGACTCCCGGTAATTTTTATGTTATCCGTTATATCCTGCCTCGAAAGCCTTGAGATTCATCTCAACAAATTTCGGTGCAACGCTTGTCTTGATCGCTTCAAGCCAAAGCTCGGAATCGATTCCGAGGTGGCGTGCAAGTCTGCCCATGAGGACGATGTTGGCCGCCTTCTGCGAGCCTGCCTCAAGCGCGGGAGTGAGCGCGTCAAATGCGTCAATATCAACTCCTCGAGCCGCAAGAGCGTCAAGAATCTCGGTGGGATATTCAACCGCACCCGATGTTACGGGCATGGGCGAGATCTCCTGTGTGTTGGTGATGAGCTTTCCGCCGTTCTTCAGGCAATGAGCCCAACGAGCCGCCTCAAGCTTCTCAAAGGAAACAATGTAGTCTGCTTCTCCGCTTTCGATAACGGGAGAATATACCTTTTCGCCGTACTTGACATAGGTTGTAACGCTACCGCCACGCTGGCTCATTCCGTGAAGCTCGGAGACTTTGACATCATATCCGAGACCGATGAGTATCTTTCCAAGGAGCTTGCTGGCAAGGAGTGTGCCCTGTCCGCCGACTCCGACTATCATAATATTAGTGCTCTTCATATCAGTTGCCCTCCTTTATAGCGTCAAATGCGCAAAGCTGAGCGCAAACACCGCAACCCGTGCAGAGTGTCTGGTCGATCACAGCCTTGCCGTCCTTGAAGGAGAGCGAGGGACATCCGAGACCCATGCAGCGGCGGCAGGAACGGCATTTGTCGCTGTCAACGCGGTAGGGAGGCGGTGTCTTGACCGACTTGAGAAGCACGCAGGGACGGCGCGAGATGATAACAGAAGGCTCGTCAGCCGCAAGCTCCTCTGTCAGAGCCGCCTTGCACTCATCAAGGTTATAAGGATCAATGACGCGAACACGGTTGATTCCGAGAGCATGGCAGAGTGCCTCAAGATCGATCTTCGCCGCGGGCTCGCCACGAAGGTTGAATCCGGTCGTGGGGTTCTGCTGGTGTCCCGTCATACCCGTGATCGAGTTGTCGAGAATAAGAACGGTGGAATTGGTTCCGTTGTATGCAATGTTGCAAAGTCCCGTCATGCCCGAATGCATAAAGGTCGAGTCGCCTATAACGGCAACCGTCTTCTTTTCCGCGCCGGGAGTGGACTTGACAAAGCCGTGCAGACCCGAAACCGATGCACCCATACAGAGCACCGAATCAAGCGCGTCGAGCGGCTTCTGCGCTCCGAGAGTGTAACAGCCGATGTCGCCCAGAACTGTAAGCTTCATCTTTGAGATAATGTAGAATAGACCTCTGTGCGGGCATCCCGAGCACATAACGGGAGGACGCGCGGGCAGAGCCTCGGGCGCGTGAGCCTCGGGCAGAGCCTTGCCGAACGCCTTTGCGACGGTCTGCTGCGAATATTCGCCGATGGGGGAGAAGAGGTTTCTTCCCTCAACTTCGATTCCAAGCGCCTTGCAATGCTTTTCGATAATATTGTCAAGTTCCTCAACGACAACGACTCTCTTTACAGAAGCCGCGAAATCCTTGATAAGCTCGTCGGGGAGGGGATTGTGCATGCCGATCTTGAGAACCTTTGCCTCGTCCTCGGAGAAGGTCTCGCGGACGTACTGATAGCAGATTCCCGAGGTGATGATTCCAAGCTCCTCGGAGGTGCCGCTGATCTCGTTGATTCCCGAATTGTTTGCGTAGTCGGTAAGCTTAAGAGTTCTTTCTTCAACTATGGGATGCTTCAGCTTTGCGTAGCCGGGCATCATAACGTATTTTGCGGGCTTCTTTTCGTAAGGAACGGTAACGGGCTCTCTGCGGTCCTCTTCGTTCACAAGACTCTGTGAATGCGCTGCTCTTGTGCAGATACGGAAGAGAACGGGAGTGTCGTATTTCTCGGACACCTCATAAGCGGTATGTACCATTCTGCGAGCCTCGTCCGAATCCGAGGGCTCGAACATGGGAATTTTCGATGCAATGGCATAGTGTCGCGAGTCCTGCTCGTTTTGCGAGGAGTGCATCGCTGGGTCATCAGCAACAAATATGATAAGTCCGCCGTTGATTCCGGTGTATGAAAGGGTGAAGAGAGGGTCTGCGGCAACGTTGAGGCCGACGTGCTTCATAGCGCAAGCGGCTCTGTGTCCTGCAAGAGATGCGCCAAAGGCGGTCTCAAGAGCGACCTTCTCATTGGGTGCCCATTCGCAATCTATTTCCGCGTATTTTGCGGCAAATTCGGTGATCTCCGTGGAAGGAGTTCCGGGGTAAGAGGAAACAAGCTCGCATCCCGCCTCGTAAAGACCGCGCGCGATTCCCTCGTTTCCGAGCATTAATCTTTTCATAGTTAATAGCCTTTCTTTGTATTGCTTTGCTAATGAAATATATTATACCATATAACTTGCTTGAATGCAATTAATTTTCATAAATTTCTTGAATAAAAATTATTGTTTATATAACAATTTAGTTTCAAATTTATCATAAATTTTCCTTTGCGATTTGATATAATATATATTGGGTATAATTTATCTTTTATCTTGATTTTACTTAACAAAAAACAGCTTTTGAGGTGACTTTGAATGCTCATAAAGATTATAGAAAGCGGGCTCTTTGGCATAATTACGGAGAAGCTATCGCTGACCGCAGAATCTATCTGGTTTTGGCTTTTGATGGCGCTTGCCGTTGTTCTTTCAATGGCTGCGGGCTATTTTCTCGGAAGTGTAAATGCTGCAATAATTATCTCGACAAAAAAATATAAGAGCGACATCCGCAACCACGGAAGCGGAAATGCCGGCATGACGAATATGTTCCGTACTTTTGGAAAAACGGGCGGATTCCTCACTCTTTTCGGTGACATTGCAAAAACGATCATTCCGATCTGCTTCGGCTATCTTTTCTTCGGATACGCCGGTGCATACATTTCGGGACTCTTCGTTGTTATGGGTCACTGTTTCCCTGTTTATTACCGCTTCAAGGGCGGCAAGGGTGTGCTTGCAATGTTCGCCATGATGCTCGTTTGCGACCCACCCGTGTTTGTGCTTATGCTTATCATATTTGCAATTATTGCAATAGGTACCAGATTCGTTTCGATGGCTTCGGTAATGACTGCGATATTCACCCCTCTGTTTATCGACCTCTGGTACACGATAATGTATGGCGACGGAGCCACTGCAGGCTTCAGAATGCCGATAGCTTTCCTTATTACCGTTGTGATAGTATGCAGACACATAGCTAATATCAAGCGCATAATGAATCGCGAGGAGCCGCGAATCAAAATGCCTTGGGAGAAGAAAGAAAACAAATGACAGATACAAGAAAAAATGCCGTTGACCTGATTCTTGAAGCCGTGAGCGCGGGAATATTGCGTAAGGCGGTTTTCTCGAAGCCTGCGTCGGCTGAAGAGTTGAAAACCGAGCTATCGCCGGTAAAGATCGGCGAGAAGCTTATGCTTCGCCGCGTAATGCTGACGAAGGACGGCAAGGCAATACAAAAGAATATCGCTCTTGATGATGCCGGATCGGTCTGCGAGCTTGCGTTGTCGTATTCTCAAATTAATATACTGACAACTCTCGGCGATGCCGAATTCAAATGCTCGAAGTCGGGCAAAGAGCTTCTTTCGGGCGACCGAAAGA
>JAZORB010000238.1:0-6236 GCA_045656385.1 Eubacteriales bacterium
TGCGGAACTATCCGCTACCTCAAGAACCACGTCGGACTCTGGCTCGTTCAGGAATGCCGCCGCGCTTGGAAGGCGGAGGGCAAGAACGTAACCTATGACAGCATGACCGAGGCGGCTATGAACGCCAAGCCTTTCGTATCCTTTATAAATGTCAACGATCCCGTATTCATGCCTCCCGGAGATATGCCCGCGCGCATCGCGGAATACTGCCGCAAGACGGGTCAGCACGTTCCGGAAAGTGTCGGCGAGATCATTCGCACGATCTTCGACAGTCTTGCGCTTTGTTACAGATATACAGTCGATGATATAGCCTGTCTCACAGGCAAAAAGCCGAATTCGATCAACATCGTCGGCGGCGGCTCGAAGGACCCCCTGCTTTCGCAGATCACAGCGGACGTTTGCGGTCTGCCCGTTGTTGCGGGACCCGCAGAGGCAACCACGCTCGGCAACCTCCTTGTTCAGGCAATGGCGCACGGACTCGTTTCGGGTATCTCCGAGGCAAGAGAGCTTGTCCGCAAGTCCTTCCCCGTGAAGACTTATATCCCCCGCGGAAACAAGAGCGACTACGACGATTATCTTGATAAGTATCTACGCCTTATCAACAGAAAGTAAGAGGAGTAGAGAATGCTTGATAATCTTATACTGAGCCTCAATACCGTAACGCCCGTCCTTGTTCTGACGGTGCTCGGTATGATACTCAAAAAAATAAAACTGCTTCCCGATTCCTTCTATTCGGCGGCGGATAAATACGTTTTCGACATCGCGCTTTCATCAATGATCTTTTTGCAGGTTGCGGGTGCGGATATGTCGTCGGGCGGTGAGCTTATGAAACTTCCGATCTTCACCGTCGTTATGCTTATTATAACCTGCACCGCCTTTTCTGTCGTGACTCACTTTATCGTCAAAGACCCCGCGCGCGTCGGCGCATCGGTGCAGAGCATGTTCCGCTCTAATTCCTCGATACTCGGTGTGGTATTCATCACGAATATCTATGCAGGAACCCCCGAAGCTCCTGCGGCACTCGCGGGTTACGCAATCACAATGCCTTTTGTTATACTTATGTATAACGTCCTTTCGGTAATCGTTCTCACTATATTTATGCCGACAGCAGAGGGAGAAGAGAAGCAGAAGATAAATATCGGAAAAATCCTGATCAACACGGCAAAGAATCCACTGATCATTGCCGTTCTGCTCGGTCTGCCCTTTATGATATTCGGTTGGGAGCTTCCCACCATCATCGACAGATCGGTCGGATACCTTTCCGATTCGGCAACTGCTCTGGCTCTCATAAGCCTTGGCGCGGGATTCTCATTCTCGGCACTCAAGGGTAATATCACTCTTGCAAGCGTTACCTCGGTGATAAAGACTGTTGTTCATCCCATCATCGGAGTTTCTGCGGCATATCTCTGCGGATTCCGAGGAAACGAACTTCTGATCACTTTTATCATCTTCGGCACCCCCGCCGCTGTCAGCAGCTATATTATGGCAAAGAATATGAAAAGCGATCACGAGCTTGCGGGTCAGATATTGCTGCTTTCGACACTCTTTTGCATTTTTACCATATTCCTCGGTGTCTTTTTGATGAAGACTGTCGGATGGATTTAAAAAATGCAAAAAAATTATAGTTTTTCGTAAAAAAATATCAAAAAAGGTTTGCAAGTTTACGATATTTGTGGTATAATAAAATATCAAGTAAATTATCGGACTAAAAGGAGTCAAAATGAAGGAAGAAGTATATGGTAAGCTTGGCATAATTGCCATGCGAGGATGTGAGGCTTTTGCCAACAGAGTTGACAACTATCTCAGAGAACGCAGAGGTACTGACGAATCCTATCTCGTAGAGGTTGATTGTCCCCGTTTCGGTTCGGGCGAGGCAAAGGGCCTTCTCAAACAGTCTGTCAGAGGTCTTGACATTATGATCATCTGTGACCCCTTTAACTACGGTGTCACATATAAGATGAGAGGTAATGATATCCCCATGACGCCCGACGAGCATTTCGCCGACCTTAAGCGTATTGTCGGAGCTATCGAGGGTAAGGCACGCCGTATTTCGGTTATCATGCCCATGCTCTATGAAGGCAGACAGCATAAGAGAACTAACCGCGAGTCGCTTGACTGCGCTATGATGCTTCGCGAGCTTGAGTTCTACGGCGTTAAGAACTTTATCACCTTTGACGCGCACGATGACCGCGTTCAGAACGCAGTTCCTCTTATCGGTTTTGATAACTACCGTCCTACATACCAGATGGTAAAGGCACTTGTCAAGGCAGTTCCCGACATCTCCTTTGATAAGGAACAGCTCATCATCATCTCTCCCGACGAGGGCGCTATGGGCAGATGCATGTTCTTCTCCTCGGTTGCGGGACTTGACGTTGGTATGTTCTATAAGAGACGTGACTATTCCCGTATCGTAAACGGCAAGAACCCCATCGTTGCACACGAGTATCTCGGTCAGGATCTTACCGGCAAGGACGTTATCATTGTCGACGATATGATCTCCTCCGGCGACTCGCTCTTCGACGTTGCAAAGCAGATCAAGAAGCGCGGCGCAAAGAGAATCTATGCGTTTGCTACCTTCGGACTCTTTACCAACGGTCTTGAGGGCTTCGACAAGGCATACGAAGACGGCATCATCGACAAGATCTTCACAACCAACCTTATCTATAACGATCCCGCTCTCGCAGAGAAGGCATGGTACGTTGAGGTAAGCATGTGCAAGTACGTTTCCTACATTATCGATACACTCAACCACGACGAGTCGATCAGCCTTATTCTCGACCCCGTCAAGAAGATCCACGCTCTTATCGACAAGCACACCGCAGAACTTGGCGGTCAGCTTAAGATTGAGTTCTGATCTTAAAGATAAAACAGAGTCACATTTGTGGCTCTGTTTTTTTATTAAAAGAATAATGTGTTCATTACAAATTCACAAATTTGGGATATAATTAAATATCAATAAATATAAAGGAAATTATGATATGAGCAATAAAAACGAAAATGCATCCTGCCCGATGAAGAAGACTTCCATCGGCGGTCAGGCTCTGCTTGAAGGTATAATGATGCGCGGTCCGAAAAAGAGCGCAATGGCGGTCAGAAAGCCCGACGGCGAGATGGTCGTTGAGGTCAGCGATCTCAAGAGCGCAGATCGCAAGGGCTTTCTCAAATGGCCGATCGTGCGCGGCGTTGTCGGATTCGTCGATTCAATGGTCGTCGGTTATTCCGCAATGATGCGCTCGGCAGAGCTTTCGGGACTTGACGAGGCTATCGAAGAGGAAGAAAGAGAAAAGGCTGCAAAGAAGGCGGCTAAGGAAGCTGAAAAGCGCGCAAAGAAGCTCGGCATCACAGTCGAGGAGCTTGCAGAACGCGAAGCGGCAGAAAAGCCCGTTGAGGAAGAGATAAAGGAGGACACTCCCGTAGAAGAATCCGCTCCTGCCGTCACAGAAGAGAAGAAGGACAACTCGGGTATGATGACGGGCGTTATGGCTGTTGCACTCGTTCTCGGTCTTGGACTGGCACTTCTGCTTTTCAAGGTTCTTCCCGAATCTATCTATGAGCTTATCACTTGGGCGTTCCCCTCGCTTGAGGGAGAGGGCTATTGGTTCAACCTCATCCGCGCAGCTATCACAGGAGTGGTAAAGATCGCAATAATGGTTGCATATATGGCGGCTGTAGCGCTTATGAAGGATATCAAGCGTACATTCATGTATCACGGTGCAGAGCACAAGACCATCTTCTGCTATGAGCAGGGACTTGAGCTCACCGTCGAAAACGTTCGCCGTCAGTCAAGATTTCATCCTCGCTGCGGTACATCCTTCCTTATCCTCATGCTTCTTGTTTCGATCGTGGTCAATATGTTCATCCCCGCAACCATCGTCGATCATAAGATACTCAACATCGTTGCCAGAACCGGCATCGGTTTGATCACACTCCCCTTTATTATGGGTATCGGCTACGAGCTTATCCGCTTTGCGGGCAGACACGATAATCTCTTTACAAGAATAATTTCCGCTCCCGGTGTGTGGCTCCAGCACATCACCACCAAGGAACCCGATGATTCTATGATCGAGTGCGCCATTGCCGCTGTCAAGGAAGTCATCCCCGAGGACGGAAGCGATAATTGGTAAATGCAAAATGCAAAATGCAAAATGCAAAATGTACGTTTATAGGAAAATCTCCTTGCTTCGTTCGGAAATATATAAAAATACTTTTTGAGCGCAGCGAAAGAAGTTTCCTTCATTTTGCATTTTGCTTTTACAATTTTGCATTATTTTAAGGACGAGCGTCTATGTTACAAAAAAATGTAAAACGAGTTTTCACTCGAATCCCCACGCTTATGACTCGCCGCTTGACTTTGCGTGCGATGAAGCCGATAGACTCATACGATATGTTTGAATACGCGCACCGTGCGGACGTTACGCGCTATCTGACCTGGCAACCGCATCCCTCGAGAGAGTACACGAAGGAATATCTCGAATTCATTGGGAAATGTTACCGTAACGCAGAATTCTTCGACTGGGCGCTTATCTGGTGCGCCGACGGGGAATACCGCGAGAAGATGATCGGTACTTGCGGCTTTACGCGATTCGACTACGAAAACAACGCAGCCGAGGTCGGATACGTCATCAACCCCGAATATCGCGGCAGAGGTGTCGCGCCCGAAGCTCTCGCCCGCGTGCTTGAATTCGGATTCACCGAGCTGAAGCTCAACCGCATCGAGGCAAGATACATCGTCGGCAACGAGGTGTCGCGCCGAGTAATGGAAAAGGTCGGCATGAAATTCGAAGGCGTACGCCGTCAGTCGCTACTCAATCGTGGCGAGTACGTTGACGTCGGATACTGTTCGATACTTGCGAGTGAATACTTCTCGTAAATTATGTCAATAATCCTCCTGAACTTAAATCAGGAGGATTTTTACAATGAACGCAACAACAGTTCCCGCGCCCGTGCCGCTCAAAGATCGGCTTGAGGGCACTAAAACACAGGAGAATCTCCATACCGCGCTTTCGGGCGAGTCGCAGGCGCACCTTCGATACACTTGGTTTGCTGATAAGGCAAGAAAGGACGGCTACGAAAAGATCGCGCAGATCTTTGAGGAAACCGCGAGAAACGAAGCCGAGCACGCAGAGATATGGTTCACTCTCCTCGGAGGTATGGATGAGAGCGAAAAGAACCTCGAGGTAGCCGCAAACGGCGAGCATTTCGAGTGGGACAAGATGTACCGCGAATTTGCCGAGACTGCAAAGGAAGAGGGATTTGACGAGATCGCAGGCAGATTCGAGCGCGTCGCCGCTATCGAACGCAGACACGAGGAAAGATATCTTAAATATAAGAAACAGCTTGATGACGGAAGCGTTTTTGTAAAGACAGAGGAAGATGGCTCCACGCCCTGGATCTGCCTTGCCTGCGGTCAGCTTATCGCAAGCGAAAACGCCCCCGAGCATTGCCCCACCTGTGGACATCCGAAGGCGTATTTTGCGAGATTTTCTGAATAAAAATAACGGTCAGCCATTGGCTGACCGTTATTTTTATAAAATTATTATTTTCTTGCCTTATTAAGAATAAGGTTAACGATGATGCCGAGAATGAGCGCGCAAGCGATTGCGGTAACGGTAACTCTGCCGATAGCCATTGCCATGCCGCCGATACCGGTGATAAGGATTACGGAAGCGGTGAAGAGATTTGCGTTCTGCTCAAGGTCGATCTTCTGGATCATCTTGAGACCCGAAACTGCGATGAAGCCGTAAAGGGTGATGCAAACGCCGCCCATTACGCATCCGGGGATAGAATCAAGGAACGCAACGAAGGGGGAGATGAAGGAAACTACCATTGCCATAACCGCAGTAACGGTGATGGTAATTACGGATGCGTTTCTGGTGATAGCAACACAGCCGACAGACTCGCCGTATGTAGTGTTGGGACATCCGCCGAAGATAGAACCTACGATAGAACCAACGCCGTCGCCGAGAAGAGTTCTGTGAAGACCGGGCTCTTCAAGAAGGTCGGACTCAATGATAGAGGAAAGGTTCTTGTGGTCTGCGATGTGCTCTGCGAATACTACGAAAGCAACGGGAACGTAAGCAACGATAACGGTTGCAAGGAAGGAGACGTTGAATTCACCCGTGCCCTTAAGAGCGGTGAGGAAGGTAAATTCGGGAACTGCAACGAATGTGGAAAGACCAACACCGTCTGCAACAAGCGCCTTGAAGGGAGCAAAATCAACGATCTGGAGAGCGGGA